>CAKPYB010000094.1 GCA_934202525.1 uncultured Prevotella sp. | reverse complement strand
TACCATCCTGCCTTTTTACCCTGGTATCTAAATATAATCTCAGTGTTGCCATATTTCCGTGCAGTATTTATTCAGTTTATTTTCAGCGTTAAGAGCCGCAATAGTGCAACGTGGTGCATGATTGTGGCATTTTCAAGTTATACCAGCATTAGAGAACCCCTTTAAATGCTGGGAAAACCAGTTAAGTTGTACTTAAAATCATAATCTTTTCCTTTCTTTTTTATGTTATTATCAATGTTATTTATAGCTTAGACGATAAAAGTAGTGAAAAGGTTGCAGGAAATCCAAAAATAATTGCTATTTTTGCATTGTAAATATAAATATTAATAGGTTATATGAACAAGAGATTGATGTTTTCGGCAGCACTCGTGATGGCGCTGCTTTCGGCAAACGCTCAGAAAAGAGCGTTTACCATCGAGGATTTGTACAGGGTGAAGGGCGTATCTTCGGTGAGCCTTTCGCCTGATGGTAAGACGGTTTGCTATACCGCCAGTTCTTCTGACCTGAAGAACCAGAAGTCTGGCTCCGACATCTACATCATGAATGCGGATGGCTCTCACACCAAGGCTCTTACCGAGGATGGAAAGAGCAGTTCTGCCGTGTGGAGCAAGGATGGAAAGAGTATCTTCTTTACTAATTATGAGAAAGGGACGGCTCAAATCTTTCGCATGAATCTGACTACCTGCGAGACGGAACAGGTAACTGATTATGAGTTGGGTATCGGTAGCCCTGTCATCTCTCCGGATGAGCGATACATTGCCTTTACCGCAGAAGTATATCCCGACCTGGGAGCTGATGCCAAGGCTAACAAGGCCCGGATGGAGAAAAAGGAGCAGGGACCTGTACAGGCGCATATCGCCGACAAGTTGCTCTACCGTCATTGGACGAGCTATAATGATGGCAGATGCAATCACCTTATCCTTTTCGATACACAGACGAAGACTTACAAGGATCTGACTCCGGGCAATTATTCGCTGATATTCGTGGTTGGGGGTGGAATCACCTATCAATTCTCTCCTGACAGCAAGGAGATCTGTTTCGTATCCAATCATGATGAGCATCAGGAGGCTAGCACCAATGCCGACCTGTGGACGGTATCTGTGAATGGGGGAGAGCCGGTCTGCATCACGAAGGAGAACAAGGCTTGGGATGGTACTCCAGCCTATTCGCCTGACGGCAAGTATATCGCTTACCGCTTGCAGCAAGTGCCTGGTTATGAGTCTGATCGCTTCCGTCTTGCTATCTACGACCGGGCTGCAAAGAAGTCTACCATCCTGACAGAGAAGTTTGACAACTGGGTAGATGATTACAAATGGGCTCCCGACAGCAAGAGTATCTTCTTCCTCGGTCAGGTACAGGGCGCTCAGCCGCTCTATAAGCTCGATATTGCCAGAAAGACCATTTCGCCGGTATTGACGGGCAAGGCTATCTCGGAGTTTGATTTCGACAATAAGGGTATGGTATATTATACCTATAGCACGACAGGCAAGCCATCGGCTCTCTATCGCCAGCAGATGAAAAAGTGGAATGGAACTCCTGTAGCAAGCGGCAAGGAACAGCAGATTACCTTCCTCAACCAGCAGTTGGAGGATGAGGTGGATATCCGTCCATCTGAGAGTATCTGGGTAGAGGGTGCTGGTGGCGACAAGGTACAGGTATTCATCGTGAAGCCACACAACTTTGATGCCAGCAAGAAATATCCGCTTATCATCAATGTGCATGGCGGACCACAGATGCAGTGGATGAATTCCTTCCGTGGCGACTGGCAGGTTTATCCTGCTGCCGGTTATGTGGTGGCTTATCC
>CAKPYB010000093.1 GCA_934202525.1 uncultured Prevotella sp. | reverse complement strand
TTTTGCCCTTACAGGGCGACAGGTTTGCGTCCGTAATTACCCAGGGCGATGCCCTGGGCTAGGAGCTTCTGCCCTTTCAGGGCGTGTTGAGCTTACATGCGAAACTTGAGTAAAAATAAAACAATTAAAAAATCAAATAAGATGAAATTAAACATTGCAGTTCTCGCCGGTGATGGTATCGGACCAGAGATTATGAAGCAGGGCGTAGCAGTTATGCAGGCCATTGCAGAGAAGTTCAACCACGAGTTTACTTACAACGAGGCTATCTGCGGCGCTCACGCTATCGACGAGGTAGGTGATCCATTCCCAGAGGAGACCTTCAAGACTTGTATGGATGCTGACGCAGTGCTCTTCGCAGCCGTTGGCGACCCACGTTTCGACAACAACCCTACAGCCAAGGTTCGTCCTGAGCAGGGTTTGCTCGCTATGCGTAAGAAGTTGGGCCTTTTCGCTAATGTTCGCCCAGTAGCTACATTCGATTGCCTGCTCCACAAGTCACCATTGAAGGATGAACTCCTGAAGGGTGCTGACTTCGTTGTCATCCGCGAGTTGACTGGCGGTATGTACTTCGGTGAGAAGTATCAGGATAACGACAAGGCATACGATACAGATATCTATACCCGTCCTGAGATTGAGCGCATCCTGAAGGTAGCTTTCGAGTTTGCCATGAAGCGCAACAAGCACCTCACAGTAGTAGATAAGGCAAACGTATTGGCATCTTCTCGTCTCTGGCGTCAGATTGCCAAGGAGATGGAGCCACAGTATCCTGAGGTAAACACCGATTATATGTTCATCGACAACGCTTCTATGCGCGTATTGACTGAGCCTACATTCTTCGATGTTATCGTTACAGAGAATACCTTCGGTGATATCTTGACCGATGAGACTTCTTGCATCACCGGTTCTATGGGCTTGCAGCCATCTAGCTCTCTCGGTGAGCACACACCATTGTTCGAGCCTGTTCATGGTTCATGGCCACAGGCTGCTGGCAAGAACCTGGCTAACCCTGTAGCTCAGATTCTTTCTGCAGCCATGTTGTTGGAGCACTTCGGTTTGAACGAGGAGGGTGCCTTGATCCGTAAGGCAGTAGATGCTTCTCTTGATGCCAATATCCGCACACCTGAAATTCAGGTTGAGGGTGGTGCTCAGTATGGCACAACTGAGGTTGGCGCATGGATCGTTAACTGGATTAAGAATGCTTAATCTGTAACTGGATTTTTCGGCGCTGGGTGAATTTCCTATCCAGGCGCTTTATTGATAAAAGCCTTAAGAGGAGTGTTTCTTTCTCTTAAGGCTTTTCTTGTTTATTGTCCTGTCTTTCTGAATTTTAGTTCTTTTTGTAAACTCAAATAAGTTTTATAGTTTTTTATTTGGCAGTTTGCGAAAGTCTTCTTAACTTTGCACCATGAAAAGTTTTTATACATTATTATTGGCATCGTTTGTTTCTTTATCTGTATCTGCGCAGAACGTAGATGCCGACAAGGCACGTGCTGCTCAGAATAAAGCCTTGCGCGATTCACTCTCCAAGGCTACAGAAGTGCTTGCATATCATCCCGACAGTATCGATCTGCGACTGAAAAAGGCTGCTTGGAATATACAGCTGGAGCAGTGGCAATATGCCAAGGATGATCTTGATAAGGTACTCTTTCTGAACAATACCAATATCGCCGGTTTGTTCTATCGTGCCTTTGTCAATGAGAAGTTACTCCGTTATAACTTTGCGCGTCTAGATTATCAGAATCTTCTGGTACTTGTTCCTGGCAATTTCCAGGCGCAACTCGGTCTGGCTTTGCTCAATGAGAAAGATAAGCATTATACCGAGGC
>CAKPYB010000092.1 GCA_934202525.1 uncultured Prevotella sp. | reverse complement strand
AAAGCTTTCAAATACCTGGCAATATACAAAGCTTTTGCCCTTACAGGGCGCCTTGCTGATTGCCATTATACCCAGGGCGATGCCCTGGGCTAGGAGCTTTTGGGCCTTCAGCCCGTACTTGAACCACATGCGAAACTTCAGTTCTTCACTCTTCGTTCTTCACTTCTTCTCGTCCCTGTAATATCCTGTTCCTATTCTTTTCGGATTCTTCGGGAACCAGCCTTTCTCGCAGCGTTGTCTCTGTTCGAAGAGTTCACCGATGCTCCAAAGGCATGAAGCACCTACTACACCCAGTATGGCAGAGAAGAGCACGTTGGCAACCAGAAAGGCAGCTCCGATGCAGATGATGCCTGCAACGAGGAAAACCCACCAATAGCGGGTGCCCGTATAATATTCCGTCTTCATGACGATAGGGTGAAAGATACCTATTATTAAAAAGGTGGATACGGCGATGATGACGCCCGTGTAATATACTTCCATATTCTATTGTTTTATATTTTGTTCATTCAACTTTTGTTATCTTACCAATACAATATTGCTAAATATTAGCCTTATTCTATTTTCAATTCCATTTCAAAGTGCAAAAATACAAAAAAAACTTCAAACATGTTTGGTTTATCAAATATTTTATATAACTTTGTACGCAAATAGAGAAATTATGCATTTTTTTCGTGCACATCCTTCTCGATAAGAATTAATTAATTACAAAATAGAATCAAACTATGGCTAATAACGCAGAATTGATCAAGCAGTGTGAAGAAAGAGCACAGCAGTGGCTCACACCTGCATTCGATGAAGAAACTCGTAAAGAAGTAAAGGCAATGCTCGACGCAGAGGACAAGTCAGCTCTCGTTGATGCATTCTATCAGAACTTGGAGTTCGGTACTGGTGGTTTGCGCGGTATCATGGGCGCAGGTACCAACCGCATGAACAAGTATATCGTTGGTATGGCTACCCAGGGCTTTGCTAACTACATCCTCAAGGCTTTCCCAGGTGAGGAGAACCTTTCTGTAGTGGTAGGTCACGACTGCCGTAACAACTCCCGTCTCTTCGCTGAGACCGTAGCTGCCATCTTCTCTGCCAATGGCATCAAGGCTTATCTCTTCGAGAGCCTCCGTCCTACACCAGAGATTTCTTTCGCTATCCGTGAGCTCGGTGCCAAGGCTGGTGTCAACGTAACAGCTTCTCATAACCCTAAGGAGTACAACGGTTACAAGGCTTACTGGAGCGACGGTGCTCAGGTTCTGGCTCCACACGATACAGGTATCATCGAGGAAGTAAACAAGGTTACTATCGACCAGGTGAAGTTTGAGGCTAACTGGGATCTGATCAAGATTATCGGTGGTGAGATGGATTACGACTACATGACAGCCGTTCATTCTGCTATGATTGACCAGGATGTCATCAACCGTCAGAAAGACCTCAACATCGTTTATTCAGCTATGCACGGTACAGGTCGTGTCATCGTTCCTCTCTGTCTGCGTTCTTGGGGCTTCCAGAACATCAATGTAGTTCCTGAGCAGATGGTTGTAGATGGTAACTTCCCAACAGTGGTTTCTCCTAACCCGGAGAATGCAGAGGCTATGACCCTCGGTATGAAGCTCGGTACCAAGTTGAACGCTGACCTCGTGGTAGCTACTGACCCTGATGCTGACCGCCTAGCTATCGTTTGCCGCGACGACAAGGGCGAGTGGATGATCATCAATGGTAACCAGACAGCCATGATGTTCTGCTACTACATCATTGAGAACAAGAAGAAGTTGGGCAAGTTGAAGCCAACAGACTTCCTCGTAAAGACCATCGTAACAACAGAAGTTATCGCTGAGATTGCCAAGAAGAACCACGTAGAGTTGCGCGACTGCTACACCGGTTTCAAGTGGATTGCACGCGAGATTGCTATCTCTGAGGGCAAGCAGCAGTACATCGGTGGTGGTGAGGAGAGCTT
>CAKPYB010000091.1 GCA_934202525.1 uncultured Prevotella sp. | reverse complement strand
CGAAGGTCGGCGCCCACACCGATGCCATACATCATGGTACCCTCGCCACGGAAATCGAGCTGAGCGGTAACGAGCTGATACTCTCTGCGGTCCTTGATGGCTGCAATGCGGTCGAGAGTTGGCTTGATAGGTGCCCAGCCCTCCTTGTTCAGGCGAACGCTGTCCATACGGAGGTTGTAGAGCGAACCGATCTTCTGTCCGAGTGACCCTTTCTGCTGTGGCTTGGAAGCATATTCAAGGATGATGTCCTGGATGCGCTTCTGGTTCTGCTCAAAGAGGTCGGTGAAAGCACCATTGTCGGTATGCTCGGCATCGAGTGGATGATTCTTCATCCAGTTGCCTGCGGCATAGCGATAGAAATCATTACCCGGCTTGATGGTCAAGTCCATGTTGGTCTTGTCAATACCGGAGCCCAACTTCTCCTGCTGGGCAAAAGCTGTTGTTGCACTGAGCAACAATGCTGCGAATAATACTTTTGTTCTCATTATTGTTTGTATTTAACTGTTTCTTTTTTTTATAAGGGAGAGACCTGCAAATGTCAGGGCGCCATTCAGCATCAGAAGCTCATAGCCGAACTTATAGCCCACATACTGCGAGGTAAGGGTATCGATGGCGAAGCAGATGAGCGGACTGGCGATGCAGACCCATGGCGACCAGCGGTCGTTTACCTGACGCTTGGTGAGCAGACTGAAGGCAAACAAACCCAACAGCGGACCGTAAGTATAAGAGCAGAGGATGTAGATGGCATCGATGACGCTCGTAGAATTGATAGCCTTAAAAGCGATAATGAAAAGCATGAACACCAGAGCTACAGCAAAATGCATGCGCTTGCGGAGCTTCATATCCTCTTTCCTGCCCAATATATCCACACAGAGACTCGTAGTAATAGCGGTCAATGCTGAATCGGCACTCGAAAAGCTCGCCGCTACGATGCCGATGGTAAACAATACCACCACCAGGTTTCCCATCGCCCCCGAAGCCGCAAACATCGGCAACAGATCATCAGGAGCATCAGGCAAAGCCACTCCCTGTTTCTGAGCCAGCATCACCAGCAACACACCCAGACTCAGGAAAAGCAGATTGGCAGGCACAAAGGCAAAACCATAGCTGCAAACATCCTTCTGGGCCTCACGGAGCGACTTGCAGGTAAGATTCTTCTGCATCATATCCTGATCGAGACCAGTCATCACAATCACTACAAAGACACCGCTGAGAAACTGTTTCCAGAAGTTCTGTTTCGACATCCAGTCATCAAAGACAAAAATACGGGAGTGACTGTCGTGAGCAATCGCAGTGATCGCTTCGGAAGGAGTCATGCCCAACGCCGACATCACCTGACAGATAATGAGGATGAGCGCAGCAAACATACAGAGCGTCTGAAAGGTATCCGTCCACACCAGCGTCTTGATGCCACCCTTGCGCGTATAAAGCCAGATAAGCAGTACCATGACAGGAACCGTGACCCAGAACGGAACACCAATGCCATCGAGCACGAAACGCTGCAAGAGGATACAGACGACAAAGAAACGGACCGCCGCACCCGTCATCTTGGACAAGAGGAAGAACGAAGCTCCAGTCTTATACGAACGTTCCCCCAACCGCTGCTGCAGATAACCGTAAATCGTAGTGAGATTATACCGGTAATAGATAGGAAGCAAAAGAAAGGCAACCAGGAAATAACCCAGGATGAAACCGATGCACATCTGAAGGTAGGTCATATCCGTTCTCATCACCATGCCCGGCACACTGACAAAAGTGATGCCCGAAATAGACGCTCCCACCATACCGAAAGCAACCATATACCAAGGCGAACGGCGGTTGGCACGATAGAAAGTTTCATTACTTGCCATTTTACGGGCAGTAAGATGACTGAAGAGCAGCAGCACACAGAAGTATGCCAGAACTGTGATAACGATAGCCATATTCTCTTAGATTTACTGAAAAACAAAAAACCTCCGAGATCACTCTCGAAGGTTTCTGCGGTGCGTACGAGACTCGAACTCGTGACCTCCTGCGTGACAGGCAGGCATTCTAACCAACTGAACTAACGCACCA
>CAKPYB010000090.1 GCA_934202525.1 uncultured Prevotella sp. | reverse complement strand
GTTGTGTGGTCGCCATCACCGATATCCTCAGCAAATGCCAAGTCTATCAACTTGTCTTCTAATTGATCTACGCTTAACATATTATTAATGTTTATGTTTAATGTTTATTGATTACTTTTCCGTTCCACAGGGCACGGAGGATGCCTTCCTCATCGCGTTCCACCCGGATTTCGCCGCCTAACCATTCGGTCATCGGCAACTCCTCGCGAAACTCGAAGTAGTTCACCACCCTGCCCTCTAGTATTTCTACCACAGCTTGCTGCAATATCGAGCCATCCGGCAATATCACCTGATGGGCTCCGCATCTTCTCATTTCAGCCATATCTTAAACATCCAGACTAATTACTCGTCATCTGAATAGGTTTATCAGGCATAGGAACCGGTGCACTGGTCGGAGGCGCCAAAGCTCCATCCGGACGCGCTGGAACACTCGGACCTGGTATACGGGTCTTACGAGCAGTATCTACTTTTGCCGAATCAGAAGATGCTGCAGAAGAAGAAACCGGTGCCACCTTTTTAGGATGCATACGGATGAGACGAATCTTATTGACAAACATCAGTTTAAGAGTCGTCAAAGAACCGGCATCAGAACTGAAGCCGCCCTCATTCAACATAAAGTACCCCTTTATACATTTGACTCCAAGGCTATCATTATCAGCGAGTTCTACACTATAGTGCTGAGCACTCTGAATATGAATTACAGTCTGTGCCACACTATCGTTCTTGAACTGAACAGCCAGCAAAGCGATACCATCACGCATACCATCCTGGAAGATAAACTGCGATTCGAAATCAAGACGGAACCGGTCACCCTTATGGAAAGCAGTATCAGCTTCAATTTTAAAACTGCGACTGTTGAAGCCCTCATCAGGCGAGAATACCATCGAAGTAGCATCTTTCCAGATATTGGCAGTATCGCCAACAGCAGTAAGATTGTCAAAATCACTATTTCCTGCACTGTTTCCACCCGATGCAACCACCTCTTTATCCAATCTTTCAGCCAAATCCTTATACACATCATGCAGCAATTCTGTATGGCGCATATAATAAACCATCGAACTGTCGAAGTCTGCCGAGGTGACATCATGTTTCTTCAGTACAGCCTCGCGATAAGCCAGACTATTCTTCTCACTACCACCGTCTTCGCTCTGCGCCATAGCAAGAGCGATGTGATAATCGAAGAGAATATCCGTCATCTTTCCTTTAGAGAGCACATCTCTTGGCAGCGAAGGCTTGCAAGAAGCGAAGGCTGCACAAAAGGTTACTATCCAACAGAGATAAAGAAAAGCTTTCTTCATGATCACTTGTCCTCCTTATTTTCTTGAGATTGAGACTTTATCTTTTCTTCAGCAGTTTCAACAAAAGAAGAATCTTTAACCTTCTTCTCCTTATCACCACCTCCGAGGGCTTCCAGTTCTTTTCTGCAGAAAAGCAAGAGAGAAATGATGCCGACTGATACACAGGAATCTGCAAAATTGAATACAGGATCGAAGAATGTACCATGCTGTCCACCCCATAAAGGGAACCATTCAGGCCATGTATAGGTGAAGAACGGGAAACGGAACATATCAACCACCTTGCCCATGAGCACGGGTGCATACCCCTCGCCGAAAGGCACAAGATAGGATACATAATAAGGTGAAGCACCGGTGAAGATAAGTCCGTAGAAGATGGAATCAATCATATTGCCGATCGCACCCGCCAGAACCAGCGCCACCAAAATGATGTATAACAAGCGATAGGTACCACGCTTAATGATGCGATGCAGATAAATGCTCAACGCACAGATGGCTACCAGGCGCAACAGACTTAGCCAGAACTTGCCGATAAACGACATACCCCAAGCCATTCCGTTGTTCTCAACAAATTCGATATAAAACCAATCAGTAACACGAACAGACTCGCCAAGGCAAAAATGGGTCTTGATGTACACCTTGATAATCTGATCGATAACAAGAAGCACAACCACCATTGCCGTGACGAGCCATCCGTATTTAATTTTACTTGTTTTCTCCATTTATTACTTCTTTCTAGCCTCCTTAGAAGCTACACTCAAAGTGGCATGAGGTACAGCACGCAAACGCTCCTTAGGAATCAACTCACCTGTTTCGCGGTCAATACCATAGGTCTTGTTCTGGATACGAACCAAAGCTGCTTCCAATCCCTTAATGAACTTCTGCTGACGCTGAGCCATCTGGATGATTTCTTCCTTGCTTTGTGCTTCACTACCCTCCTCAAGAGCCTTGTAGGTTGGTGATGTATCTACCACATCATTACTGTCTGAGTGGTTCAGCTGAGCCATACAATCATGATAAGTCTGCTTTGCCACCTTCAATTTCTCATCAATGATAGCGCGGAACTCCTCGAGCTCCTGATCGCTATAACGCAGTTTTTCGTTAGCCATAGATGTTATCTATTATGTTATTTGTTAATGTTTTTAGGAAATAAGGGCTAGGAAGTTAGAAGCAAGTTGCTTGGAAATACTCCTAACCCCTAACTTCTAACTCCTAACTATTTAATTCTTCTCTACGAGAATGTTCAACTTAAAGTCATCAAACTCGGTCTCAACACCTGCGTTGTCGCCGA
>CAKPYB010000089.1 GCA_934202525.1 uncultured Prevotella sp. | reverse complement strand
AAAACTCGGTCTTATTCCACACCCTGATGTTGAATTTCTATGCAAAGATAATAAAAAAAAGTAATATACAATGAAAAGATTGGTTATATTAAACGCTTGTCTGGCCATCAGTCTTGCCGGCTGGGCACAAAGCAACAGAAATGATTCCCTGAGAATGGACAGCATCATCCATTCCCTCCCCGATGTGATGGTAAAAGGCAACCGACCTATCGTAAAGGTGAAAGGAGCGGCATTGACCTATGACCTGCCTCAACTCATCAAAAACCATCCGGTGGATAATGCTTATGAAGCCATCAAGCAACTGCCTGGCGTGAGCGAACAAGATGACGCCTTGACCCTCAACGCCCAATCCGTAACCGTGATGATAGACGGCAAAACTTCCACCATGACGAGCGAGCAGCTCTATTCGCTTCTGAAAACGATTCCTACCAGCCGTATCGCCAACGCCGAAGTCATCTATTCAGCCCCAGCCCGCTATCAGGTAAAGGGACAGGTCATCAACCTCCTGCTGAAGCACAACACAGGCTTTCACTCCCTGCAAGGCGAGCTCTTCGGCGGCTACACCCACCAGAACTGCAACAGCTACACAGAGCGCGTCTCTCTGCTCTTCACCAACAAGAAATGGGAAATAGACATGCTCTATTCCTTCGGTCATGGCAAGAGATATTATTACTATGAAAATGAGTTTGCCCACACCTTGACGGATGGCACTTCCTATGCCTTCTCTACACATAGCGACAACAACAAACGCCATCTCAATCATAACATCCGACTGGGAATCAACTATCATCTGGCGAAGGATCATCAGCTCAGCTTTGCCTACACCTCACAACTCAATAACACGAGAGGAACTTCAGAGGATGATGGCGATTTCACATCCCTTCTCAGAATCCATGCCAAGAGTCAGTTTCACAATTTCCGTCTGGATTACTCCACACCATTCGGCTTCTCGGCAGGAGCAGAATACACCTATTATAATTCACCGGATGAACAATGGCTGAAAAGCAGTCTCTACGATGAGATTTACGACATCACAAGCCAGCAGCGAATCGACAAATGGCACGCTTACCTCAAGCAGGAGCACGACTTAGGAAAAGACTGGGGCTTGAACTACGGCATCAACTACACCACATCAAGAGACAAGAGTTCACAGGAGAACAACAACAAGTCTTCTGATGGCAACACCATTCAAAACGAAGACCAAATGAGTTTCTACATAGGAGCCAGCAAGTCGTTCGGACAAAAACTCACGATAGAAGCATCGCTCATGGAAGAATATTACCACACCCCAATCTGGAATGAGTGGAACCTCTTCCCTACACTCTCCATCACCTATCTTCCAAAGGCTGGACACGTCATCCAATTCGACTTGGATTGCGACAGAGACTACCCTACTTATTGGTCGGTGAAGAACTTCACCACCTATAATGCGGGCGGATATGGAAAGATTGTAGGAAACCCGACGTTGAAGCCTTCACGAGAGCTCAGCCTCTCGCTTACCTACATTCTGCACAGCAGATACGTGGCAAGTCTCTTCTTCAACAACTCGAAAGATGAATTCCGTCAGCTTCCTTACCAGAGCGACACGAAGAAGGAAATGGAATACAAGCATGTCAACTTCGACCATGTAAACCAGGTAGGTTTGATGCTCACAGCCCCAATCAACATAGGCAATTGGTGGCAGAATCGCCTTACTTTCACTGGCGTTTATCAGAACGACAAGAATTCCCACTTCTATGATCTCCCATTCGACCGCAGCAAATGGTTCTGTCAAGCCCAGTGGAACGGCACTTTTCTCATTGGCAAGCATGTGACTCTCAACCTCGATGCTTCCGTTCGTACCGACGCCATTCAGGGAATCATCGACATCCCAGCTTCAGGCTATCTCAACACAGCCCTCACCTGGAAGCCTCTCAAGGACGACAAGCTTCAGCTGAAAGCCTACTGCAACGACATCTTCGAGACAGGCGACAACCATCTGCATGATACCTACCGAGGTCAGCACGTCATCAACAAAATGTACTTTGGCAGAATCATCGGCCTCTCCCTCACCTATCGTTTCGGCGGCTACAAGGCCAAGCAGCATGAAGAAGTAGATACTTCCAGATTCGGGAAATAAAAACGAGAAAAGCTCGCCAAGACCATCAAAGTCCTGGCGAGCTTTTCTGTTATCTAGAAAAACCTTCATCTGTACTTTTCCTCCATTGCAGAAAACAATGTTTCATCTATATCATCAGATACGTTCTTCCGATTTTTCAAAGTCATTTCCACGATTTCAGGAGAAAGTGGATAATTAGCCCATAATTTATTTATTGCTAATGTTGTCATACGATTTATCTTTTAAAACACTGCAAAAATACACAGAATTATCATAACTTCCAAACTTTTTGGGGAGTTTTTTTAGGTCGCCTCCCATTTTGGCAGCAAAGTTTAAATTAATTATACTTTGCTGCCAATATTGTCATCAATCCGACGCTGGCACGCAAGTTGCTCAACATAAGAGTGAAAGCTGAAGCCAAAAGATGAAGGAGTTCGAAAGAACAACAGAGTTTCGAGGCTGAGGCAATCGAAAAGAACAGATAAATAAATAACAAGCAGAAATCCCGACGGGGCCGCAAGGAACCGAGAGGATGAGTAAAATAAAATTGGAGGTTTTAATTATGTTGTTAGCA
>CAKPYB010000088.1 GCA_934202525.1 uncultured Prevotella sp. | reverse complement strand
TACTCAGCAAGGCCAAGAACGGCAAGGCGTACAGCATGGCTGCCACAGTTGGAGGCGAAATGCTTCTTTTCGAGGTGAATGCCAACGGAGGATATGAGATTTACAAGCAGAAGGCTGTTCACAGAAATCTTACTTCCGGCACAGAGGTTGTATTTGATCTGAGCGAAGAATCTGATGGCAGCATCCGATTGCTCGACTTCATTCCAATGCTCATCGATTTGAAGCAAAATGAAGTTGATTATCTCATCGATGAGATTGACCGCAGTATGCACCCGATGCTCTCGCAGAAAATCTTAGAGTGCTATTTCTCAGGACTGGAGTCAGGAAGAGACACTCAACTCATCTTCTCCACCCATGAATGCGACCTGCTAAACCTCAACCTTATCAGAGCTGACGAAGTATGGTTTGTCGAGAAGGGAAAGGATGGAGCATCTCATCTTACATCCTTGGCAGAATTCAAGCCTCGTGAAGACGTTCGCAAGGGTTATCTATTAGGGCGCTATGGAGCCATTCCGTTGCTTCCTAAGGAGGCTATGAAGTGGTAAATACAGACTGCTATAGGTTTCTAAAAAAATCTGAGCCACATACTTTTCAGTGCAAAAAACCGAAAAAAATTGCGATTTCCCGTGGAAATCTGTTAAATATTGATACATTTCCACGACTTATCGATATATTTTTGTATCTTTGCAGAAGATAGGCTGCACCTCAGCAAAATATTCAAGCAAGCTTGATATTCTGCATTCGGTTTGCACTATCTTTGCCACATAAATAAATAGAGAATAAAACAAGAAATACGATATGTTAATAGGCAGAGAAAATGAAATAGCAACACTCCACGGACTGATGAGTTCTGATGAATCACAATTCGTGGCTGTTTACGGAAGACGACGTGTCGGCAAGACCTTTCTTATCAGAGAGGCCTACAAGAGTCATTTCGTTTTCCAGCATACCGGCACATACGGAGCCACTCGCAGGCAGCAGTTAAGCGACTTTCGAGAATCTCTTTATCTTGCCGGAATGGGAAAATGCGCAATGCCTAAGACATGGTCTGAGGCATTTGGACAGCTGTGGAATTTCCTGAAGACGTTCCCGGAAAACGAGGAGAAGAAGGTCATCTTCATCGATGAACTTCCCTGGATGGACACGACAAAATCCAATTTCGTCCGTTCACTCGACCATTTCTGGAACGCATGGGCTTCTACGAGAAAAGACCTTATCCTGGTCATCTGCGGAAGCGCCACATCATGGATCATCGACAATGTGGTCATGAACTATGGTGGTCTTCACAACCGTCTTACATGCAAGGTTCTGCTGCAACCATTCACCCTCAGAGAGTGCAAGCAATATTGCGAAGCGAAGAATCTGGGCTATAAGGACCGACAGATTCTCGAAGCTTACATGGCCTTGGGAGGAATCCCATACTATTGGAGCTTCCTGAAAAAGGGAATGAGCGTGGCACAGAATTTCGACCGGATATTCTTCCAGCCAGGCGGAGAACTCACACAAGAGTTTGATGCTCTCTACGCATCACTGTTCAAGAAGCCACGCTGTCACATAGCTATTATCACAGCACTTGCCAAGAAGAAACAGGGACTGCTCAGAGAAGAGTTGCTGAAAGCGTCGAAACTCTCAGACAACGCTGATTTCTCGAAAGCGCTGCAGGAACTGGAGCAATGCGGTTTCATCCGCAAGTTCACAGCCATCGGCAAGAAGACGAAGGATGCGACCTTCCAGCTCATAGACAACTACACCCTATTCTACTTCGATTTCATATCGGAGAACACCAATGGGGATGAGCATTTCTGGTCTTCATCCGCAGGTTCATCCATCCATTACGGTTGGGCAGGAAGAGCATTCGAGCGTGTCTGCATGCAGCACGTCAACCAGATTAAGGCAGCCCTCGGCTTCTCAGCCGTTGTGAGCAGCGTACATTCCTGGTCATATAAGGGAACGAAAGACCCTGCCACCGGCAAGACGCTGACGAAGGGAGCACAGATAGATATGCTCATCGACAGAAATGACGATACAATTAATCTCTGTGAGATGAAATATACCAACGCCCCTTACGTTATTACAGAAGAAGAGGACAACCGCATCCGCAACCGAAGGGAGACCTTCATCAGGGAAACAGGCACCGAGAAAACGGTACTCATCACGATGATCACCTCCTATGGACTTGCGCCGGGCGGCTATTCTGATGACATCCAATGCCAGCTGACGATGGCAGATTTATTCAGATAAAAGCCGACCTCTCAAAAATGATAAAAAACCACGTTTTAGCACGAAAATGCAGATTTTGAGTGTTTACAAAGGTTAAATATGTTAAATCTTCAACCCCTAAAAATGGGTGTTTGTAAAGATATATGACATACAAAATGAATGAAATCAAGTGAAACCAAGTGAAAATACGAAAATCGTAAGTAGCTGATAATCAACATTCTTTTCATTCAGAAGGAAAGCGGCTCACAAATAGCACGTCAGTACTTAACCGATTGAGTTTCAATAACATTCATTATTTGCGTGGGAAAGTGAAAGGCGTAGAAAAGGGCTTAAAAAGATACTTGAAAAAAGTAGGAAAGTAGGACTAAAAAGCACTGAATGTCAGATAATTAAAGTGATAAAAGTCCTTACATTTTAGCCCGGCTTTCATATGGCTCAACCATATATTAAATAACTGATATTCAGTTGGTTACGTATGGTGCATCGGGAAATAAGTATAAATAGGGAACGCAGTGCGTTCCCTATTTGCTTTTATACATTACTTCCCCCACTCCTTCTTTACATT
>CAKPYB010000087.1 GCA_934202525.1 uncultured Prevotella sp. | reverse complement strand
ACCTTTACTCCGATGGCAAATATCACGTTCTCGTGAGCGATATGAATGGTTCTTCTGGCTATCTTTACGGCAAGGGCTATCTTGCTTGGGTCATCATCCATCAGTACCACATCGGCTGCTTCGATGGCAGCATCGCTTCCTAGTCCACCCATGGCAATGCCCACATCGGCACGCTTCAATACCGGGGCATCGTTGATGCCGTCGCCTACGTAAGCGAGTGTCTTGCCTGCCGGTTTTGTCTTCAGCAGTTGCTCTACATGCGAAACCTTATCGGTTGGCAGCAGTTCGGTACGGCACTCGTCCAGTCCCAGTTTGTGGGCAACATCTTCTCCCACTTCTCTGCGGTCGCCCGTCAGCATTACCGTTTTCTCCACTCCCAGTTCTTTCAGCTCTCTGATGGCATGGGCACTTCCTTCCTTAAGGGTGTCGTTGATTACAATATGTCCTGCGTACTTGCCATCAATGGCGACGTGGATGATGGTTCCCACCTGGTTGCAGTCGTGCCATTGGGCGCCGATGTTTTCCATCATCTTCTTGTTGCCCACGCAAACTACCTTTCCGTTCACTTGGGCACGGATACCCTGTCCTGCAATTTCCTCTACATCGGTTACCTCGCAGCCATCCGTTGCTTCTTGTGGGAAGGCCGTACGCAGGGCTGCGCCGATAGGATGAGTGGTGAAATGCTCGGCATGAGCTGCCAGATGAAGCAGGATTTTCTCCTTGTCAGAATATTCGCCAATATGCACATTATCTGCATCATGGGATGAATGGTCTGGGCAGGAAGCATCTGCATGAACAGCTGCCACGGCAAACTCTCCGTGGGTCAGAGTTCCGGTCTTGTCGAACACAACGGTTCCCACCTTAGCGAGAGCATCCATATAGTTGCTGCCCTTGATGAGAATACCGTTTCGTGATGCTCCGCCGATGCCGCCAAAGAAGGTGAGGGGCACGCTGATGACCAGGGCGCAAGGACAGGAAACTACCAGGAATATCAGGGCACGGTTGAGCCATAATGGGAAGTTCTCGCCAAAGGTTCCTTCACCTACGATTCCTGTTGCTGCCAGGAATGGAGGAATAAGAGCCAGGGCAATGGCTGCGAAAACAACGATTGGAGTATAGACTCGGGCGAAACGGGTGATGAAGGCCTCGCTCTTCGACTTGTTCTTGTCGGCACTTTCTACCAGAGAGATTATCTTGGATACAGTACTCTCGCCAAAACTCTTGGTGGTGCGTACACGAACCACTCCTGAAAGGTTGATGCAACCGGACATGATAGTATCGCCTTCATTCAAATCCCGTGGCATACTTTCACCCGTCAGGGCAATGGTATTCAAGGCAGAGCTTCCCTCAACAACAATACCATCCAGAGGCACTTTCTCTCCCGGACGGATTACGATAGTTTCTCCTATCTTGACGTCTTCTGGCGAAACTGACTCTACTTTTCCGTTTCTTTCAACATTCGCTACATCCGGTCGGATATTCATCAGATGCGAAATACTGTCGCGGCTCTTTCCTTCCGCATATCCTTCGAAGAGTTCGCCCACCTGAAAGAAGAGCATCACAAAGACTGCCTCCGGGAATTCTGTATCTGATCCTGGGAAGAATCCGATGCAAAGTGCTCCGATGGTTGCAATAGCCATCAGGAAGTTTTCGTTAAACATATCGCCCTTGGCAATACCTTCTGCAGCTTCGCCCAGCGTCTCGTGTCCTATTAATAAATAAGGAACGAGATAGACGAGGAGCAACTGCCAGGTCGCCAGATTGTATTCCTTTTCGATGAAAACTGCGATGATCAGGAGGATGATAGTTGCTCCTATCAGAAAGAGCTTGGATTTCAAGCTGCCTTCTTCATGGTGATGATGGTGATGGCAACCGCAACCCTGGTGCTCATGTTCTTCTGTGCTGCATGAGCATTCATGATGATGTTCGTGAGATTTTTCACAATGGCATTCATGATGATGTTCGTGAGAATGTTTCATTTCTTCCATAATTTTGCAATACTTTTAGTTCTATATAACCAGGAACATTCAGTTCCTTTTTCTATTTCGGTTGCAAAATTACGAAAAGGTTTCTGCAACTTGGTTGCAAAAGCTCCAAATCGCCCTCTTAATGTTTTTTTTGTTTACGCAAAAACAAATAGACCAAATTCAAGCAAACCAGCAACGAAAAAAGCAGTTAAGCACTTTCTGCTTAACTGCTTGATTTTCAGCGTGGACCAGCTAGGGCTTGAACCTAGGACCTCCAGATTATGAGTCTGTTGCTCTAACCAACTGAGCTACAAGTCCGTTGAATTTTTATTAAATTCGAGTGCAAAGATACTAGATTTTGGGCAAATAACCAAATAAAATCTTAAAAATTTTCTTAGAATCAGAAAAATAGCGTATCTTTGCACCAAATTATGTGCGCACACGTGCGTATGTACTCATTAATCGTACACAAAAAAGAAAAGTATATCTATTCTGAAATGGACATAGACAAAAACAAAAGAATCGGTCTTACCGATGAACAAGTTAAACAGAGTAGGGAACAGCATGGCAAGAACGTGCTTACCCCTCCTCTACGTACTTCATTATGGAAACTGTATTTGGATAAATATCGCGACCCGATTATCCAGATACTTCTTGTGGCGGCTTTTGTATCCCTTATCCTTGCTTTTATCGAAAAGAATTTCATGGAGACCATCGGTATCTTCGTGGCAGTTTTCCTTGCTACTACCGTAGGTTTCTATTTTGAGCGCGATGCTGCCAAGAAGTTTAATCTGCTCACGGCGCTCAGCGAAGAGCAGCCGGTTAAGGTGCGCCGCAATGGTAAGGTGATGGAGATTCCGCGCCACGATGTGGTGGTGGGAGATGTGGTACTCGTGGAAGTGGGCGACGAGGTGCCTGCCGATGGCGAACTCATCCTATGCAACGACCTGCAGATTAATGAATCTGCCCTTACGGGCGAACCTGTTGCCGAGAAATCTCTGGAAGGCGGTGGCGATGGAGCCTATCCACGCAACGTCATCCTCCGTTCTACCATGGTGATGAATGGCAGGGGCGAGTTCGTGGTTACTGCCGTGGGCGATGCTAC
>CAKPYB010000086.1 GCA_934202525.1 uncultured Prevotella sp. | reverse complement strand
CTCACTGTGACTGCTACTCCTTTGAATGCTGTTTCTGCCTGGATTCAGGTGAATGATGGTGCTAAGCAGGATTTTACTGCTGCCAAGCAGTTTACTGTAGGTGCTGATGTTGCCTATGGTAAGAATGTCACTATCACTTGGGGTGCAACTGACAAGGAAGGCAAGACAGAAACAGGTTCGGTAACTTACAAGAAAGTGAAGGCTTACGTTCCAGCCTTGGGCAAGGCTGACGAAATCTCCTGTTTCTTGGAGACATCCAATACGGCAGCAGCCGTATATGTATGGAATGACAAGGTTAGTCCAGTAATTCAGCATGCTGGTGCATGGAATGATGCTATCAATAAAAAGTTGCCTCTTGTAGGTAAGAGTGTTTCTGGAAAGAATGTCTTCAAGTGGACTTATGATGGCACCGAGACAAGTGCTCCTACTCAAATCATTTTCTTGGATGGTAATGGAAATAAGATAACTGCTGACGTGGAGTTTGTCAACCACGGCTACTATGTTGACGGAGCATACAGCACTACTGTTACCAAGGTACATGAAGATGAGATCGTTGATCCAGAGTATGTTTACTTCGATAACGCTTCCAACTGGAAGAATGTTTATTGCTACTTCTATAATGGTAAAACATCTTCTTCTGTATGGCCAGGTGTAAAGATGACTTACGATGCTTCTGCTTCTCATAATGGTAAGACTGGTTGGTATAAGGTTCAGATTCCTACGGCATATCTCAAGGCTAAGTTCTTTATCAACGATGGTACTGCCGGTACTCCTATTAATGGCAAGAATGCCTCTACTAAACAGGTAGTGAAGTAATTCTGCAGGTAAACATATATATAATATAGATGAATTGAGCAGAGCTCTTAGATGGCAGCGCCATCTAAGAGCTCTTTGTATTTGGCGATAGCATCAGCTATCTCGCTTATTTTGATGAATTCATCAGCTGAATGGGAGCGGGAAGATTCGCCAGGACCCAGTTTGAACGAAGGGAAGTGCATCAGAGCCTGGTCGCTGAGGGTAGGACTGCCGAATGGCTTCATGCCCATGGCTACACATTTCCTGATAAGAGGGTGCGCTGGGTCAATGCGGGATGACTTCAGACGGAAACTGTGAGCCTTGACCTCGCTTTTCAGATGTTGGCAGATAAACTTGTAAACCTCCTCGTTGTCATAGAACTCGTTGGTGCGGATATCTACAAGCATCGTACACTTATCCGGAATCACATTATGCTGGGTTCCGGCATTCACTACGGTGAGCGTCATCTTGGTAGGTCCCAGGAACTCGCTCACCTTCTCAAACTTATAGTCACGAATCCATCGCATATCATCCAGTGCTTCGTAGATGGCATTCACTCCCTCGTTGCGGGCAGCATGACCGCTCTTGCCATGAGCAATCACATCCAGTACCATCAGTCCCTTTTCTGCAACAGCAGGGTTCATGCCGGTAGGTTCACCTACGATGGCAAGGTCAATATGAGGAAGTAATGGCAAGGCACGGCTGATGCCATCCTTTCCCGACACCTCTTCTTCGGCGGATGCCAGATAGATGAGATTATACTGCTGAGGCTTTACGGTCAGCATTCGGAATATCTGGAGGAGCGAACAGAGTCCGCCGCCGCAATCGTTGCTGCCCAAACCGTAAAGTACACCTTCTTCAACATCCGGTGAAAACGGGTTGCGTGTCCATGAAGCCACAGGCTTCACGGTATCGATGTGAGCGTTGAGCAGCAGGGTAGGTCGGCTCTCATCGTAATGAGGGTCGATAATCCAGATGTTGTTCGCCTCACGATGAGGTTCGAAACCATATTTGCGGATGGTCTGCTCCATGATGTCGGCAGCCTCCTTCTCGTTTCTGCTTACAGATGGGGTGGCGATGAGCTTTTTCAGCAAATCCACGGCATCGCTTACATATTCTTCTTGTGTCATCATAATCTCCCTTTTTATTGTTTTGGGGGCAAAGATACGAAAAAAAGAGCAGATAAAGTGGAAAAAATATCTTTTTATTTTGTGTTCTTAACAAATTCTATTATCTTTGCATCAGAATATAAATATAAGCTTATGCAGATTAATAGTCATCTTTCGGTACTGGTACATGATCTCGCCAAGAAATGGGGAGAGAAAACTGCTTTAACTTTCAGAAAGTTTGGCAGCGACCAGTGGCAATCGGTTTCATTCAACCTCTTTTCCTTAAGAGTGAAACAAGTGAGCAATGCCCTCCTGAATCTTGGGGCTAAACCTCTTGATAAAATTGCTGTCTTCTCGCAGAACTGTGTGCATTATCTGTACACCGACTTCGGTGCATACGGCATCAGAGTAACTTCTGTGCCTTTCTATGCCAACAGCAGCGAGCAGCAGATTCAATATATGATTAATGATGCGCAGATTCGCTTCCTCTTTGTAGGCGAACAGGAGCAGTATGACAAGGCTCACCGCATCTTTGCCCTCTGTCCATCCCTGGAGCGTATCATCATCTTCGATTCCAGCGTACGCATCAGTACCCACGATCCAGCTGCCCTCTATTATAAGGACTTCCTGAAGTTGGGAGAGAATCTTCCTCGTCAGACAGAAGTGGAGGAACTCTACAAGCAGGCTAGTATGGATGATTTGGCTAATATCCTCTATACCAGTGGTACAACGGGAGACAGTAAGGGCGTGATGCTGAAATACAGTCAGTATTATGCTGCATTGAAGGCAAACAATGAGTGCGTGCCTGTTACCGAAAAGGATCGTGTCATTGATTTCCTTCCATTCACTCATATCTTTGAGCGTGGATGGGCATATCTCTGCTTGAGTGAGGGTGCCCAGCTCATTATCAATACTTATCCTCATGAGATTCAGGAGAGTATGCGTGAGATGCATCCTACCTGTATGTGTAGTGTGCCACGTTTCTGGGAGAAGGTTTATATCGCCGTGAAGGCTAAGATGGATGATGCCAGTCCTCTCCAAAAGAAACTCTTCTATCATGCCTTGGCTGTGGGAAAGAAGCGTAATATGGAGTATCTTGCCAACTGCAAGCGTCCTCCTCTGGCTTTGGAGTTGGAATATAAGATTATCAACAAGACCATTCTGAGTATGGTTCGTAAGCAGTTAGGCTTGGATAATCCGAATATCTTCCCTACGGCAGGCGCTTATGTAAGTCCTGAGGTAGAGGAGTTCATACACTCAGTCGGTATCAATATGGTTGTGGGTTATGGTCTGACCGAGAGTCTTGCCACCGTATCTTGCGATCATTCTGACAAGAAGCGCAGTCTGGGTTCTGT
>CAKPYB010000085.1 GCA_934202525.1 uncultured Prevotella sp. | reverse complement strand
GACAACGAGGTGCTGAAAGGCATTACCACCTCGGTGAGGAAAGGTGAGGTGGTTGCCATCATCGGTCCGTCGGGTTGTGGCAAGAGTACCTTCCTGCGTTCCATCAACCTTCTGGAAGAACCTACCGAGGGTAAAATCTATATCGACGGTATGGATATTACTTCCTGGGATGTTGACATCAACAAGATGCGCCAGAGGGTGGGTATGGTATTCCAGCAGTTCAATCTCTTCCCTAATATGACCATACGCCGCAACATCATGCTGGCTCCGGTAGAATTGGGTAAGATGACAAAGGAAGAAGCTGATGAGAAAGCAACGGAACTCCTGACCCGTATCGGATTGCTGGATAAGGCCGACAGTTATCCCGACAGTCTGTCGGGCGGACAGAAACAGCGCGTAGCTATCGCCCGTGCCTTAGCGATGAATCCAGAGGTAATCCTCTTTGATGAGCCGACTTCGGCTCTCGATCCGGAAATGGTGGGAGAGGTGCTGCAGCTGATGAAAGATGTTGCTGCCGAAGGAATGACGATGGTGGTGGTGACCCACGAGATGGGATTTGCAAGAGAAGTGGCCAACCGTGTTCTCTTCTTCAGTGACGGCTATATCACAGAAGACGGAAGTCCTGAGCAAATATTCAACCATCCGAAATCGCCAAGATTGCAGGAATTCCTGGGGAAAGTTTTGTGATAGTTAACAGTTAATAGTTGACAGTTAATAGTTACTTGATGAAAATAAAAAAAGATGCATTACTGGGTAATACCAGCAATGCATCTTTTTTATTTGATATGTTTATTCCTCTTTAGTGTCAATCGCTAAACATTTAACACTTAACATTTAACACTTAACACTAAGCATTTAACTATTAACGTTTTTGCTCTCAATAATCTCTTCAGCACGTTTCAGAGCCTTGCTGATGTGATCTGTGATATTATCCTTGCCAAGAATATTGTAGAAACCAGCCTTTTCCAACTGGGCGTTTACCTTCTCGCAAACACCGGAGAGTACAACCTGAATGTCCTCCTTCTGACTCATCTCGCAGAGGTTGGTGAGGTTGTGGATACCGGTTGAATCAACAAATGGAACCTTGCGCATACGGATGACGCGTACCAGTGGACGGTCACCGAAAGCTGCCATCACTTCCTCAAACTTGTTACCAGCTCCGAAGAAGAAAGGACCATTGATTTCGTATACCTCTACGCCCTTCGGAATCGTATAGTGCTCAAGATTGGTAGAAAGGAAGTCAAACTCCTTGTTCAAGTCAATCTCATCATCGGTAATAGCTTTCACGTCGGTGGTTTCGCTCATTCGCTTCATGAAGAGCAGACAGGCGATAATCAGACCCACCTCAATGGCTACTGTCAAATCGAAGATGATGGTGAGGAAGAAGGTAATCAGAAGTACGGTTACATCGCTCTTCGGATTCTTCATCAATGCCAGGAAACTTCTCCATCCGCTCATTCCGTAAGATACAACTACCAATACACCGGCAAGACAAGCCATTGGTATGTACTGGGCAAGAGGCATCAGGAAGAGGAATATGAGCAGCAGAACTATGGCGTGGATGATGCCTGCAATAGGAGTCTTACCGCCATTATTGATATTGGTCATTGTGCGGGCAATGGCACCTGTTGCAGGAATACCGCCAAAGAGGGGAGAGGCGATATTGGCCAAACCCTGAGCTACCAACTCGGTGTTACTGTCGTGATGATCGCTGATTACACCATCGGCAACAGTTGCTGAAAGCAAACTCTCAATGGCTCCCAGGATGGCGATGGTAATAGCTGGTGATACAAGACTCTTGATGGTCTCCCAATTCATGACTGGTACCTGAGCTGCAGGCAGTTCGTTGCTGATAGAAAAGCGGTCACCAATGGTCTCGATACTCTCAACGCCGGCAAACTGCTTGAGCAGTAAGGCTACAACGGTCATCAGGATGATGGCAATAAGAGAGCCCGGAATCTTCTTGCTGAACTTAGGGGTGATGGCGATAACCACTACGCTTACTACTCCGATAAGGGCACACCAAGGATCTATGGTGTCAAAGCTTTGGAAGTAGACGCCCCATTTCTCCAGAAAATCAGAAGGATTTGAAGTCAACGTCAATCCAAAGAGATCCTTGATCTGGGTCGTGAAGATGGTTACGGCAATACCACTGGTAAATCCCACAACGATTGGGTAAGGGATATACTTGATGATGGTTCCAAGACGGAGAAGTCCGAAGAGAACCAGGAACAGACCAGCCATCAGTGTCGCTATCGTCAAACCTTCCATGCCATATTTCTGGATAATGCCATAGATGATAACGATGAATGCTCCCGTAGGACCACCAATCTGCACTTTGCTTCCACCGAAGATGGAGATGATGAGACCTGCTACAATGGCGGTGATGATACCCTTTTCAGGGGTCACGCCAGAAGCGATACCGAATGCGATGGCCAGAGGCAGGGCTACGATACCAACGATGATACCTGCCATGAGGTCAGACATGAATGTTTTCTTGTTGTATGTCTTTAAACAGGAAAACAAACTCGACTTAATTGCTAATGCCTTCATTTGAAAGTTTTAAAATATATGTAATTAATCTTGTTATCCGTTAAAACGTGTGCAAAGGTACTATAATTTTTTTAATTGGCAAAATGTTTTTCTGAGTTTCTCCCTTTTCTTCGATAATATTCTTTTCGTATAGTAATATTCTTCTTTGATAGATATATTCTCCGGATAATACTTTTCTAGTTGAATCCTGATTTCTTTTCGGTCTTGGAATATGAGTACAATATTATTAATGCGCTTGCGGGTGTGCGCCCGCACATGCAGGCAGGCGTATGCATGTATAAAATAAAGTGTAGTGGTAAGAAAAACTCTAGAAAGTCTTTATAAGTGTTAAAAATGCACTAAAATATCAACTTTTTTGCGAAAAGATTTGGTGGAATGAAAAATAGTTAGTACTTTTGCACTCGCTTTTGAGAAATCAAGCATTACTCAAAGCAATAAAGAAAGAGTTCTTTGAAAGATTTTACATAAACAGACAAGTAGTACAAGAAGCGGTTAACTTCTTAGAAATAAGAAAGTTGACTGGGTAAAAGAAACGAACCGTCAAGTAATTGACAAGTCAGGTTTACTAAGCTTCAATAAACGAAAAGGATATTCGTCCTAAGTACAGACAACAAACAAACCAAGCTGTAAGGCTAGGTAAAAATGATATTTTACAATTTTTGGAGCAGCGAGAGAAATGAAAGCTTGCTTTTATTTCCGAGTCGTGACAAAAATGTAGAGGATACTTTACAATGGAGAGTTTGATCCTGGCTCAGGATGAACGCTAGCTACAGGCTTAACACATGCAAGTCGAGGGG
>CAKPYB010000084.1 GCA_934202525.1 uncultured Prevotella sp. | reverse complement strand
CTTTCAGGATGCGAGCCTTATAGCCAAACTTCTCAAAACCTTTCTGGAGTTTCTCTGGGGTTGTCTTGTCGGCATTATACTGTACTGTGACTGTCTGGTCTGGCACAGAAGTCTCAATGCTCTTGATTCCCTTCTCGAAGCGAAGGTTGCTCTTGATTTTATTCTCACAAGCCTCACAGTGCATCTGTGGGGTTGTGGTGAACACTACGGTTTTGATATCCTTGGCAAAGGTTACCATTGCCACCATCATCATTGTGAACATTACTAAAATCTTCTTCATAACTTTTCTATTTGCTTTAATAATTCAACATTAAACATTTTCAATTAAAAGTGTACTCTCACTCCTGCGTAGAACATCCTGCCCTCTACAGGTCCCCAAACCAAGGTTGGCTCGAAATCGCTTCCCCATGGGTTGCTGGCACCATAGATAGGAGTTTTCTGCTTGAAACCAGTCAGGTTCTCGCCTCCCACATAGATACTCCAATGGCGGAACCATCTCGTAACCTGCGCACTCACTTGCCCGAAGCTATGGAAACGAGGAGACCATGACTGGCTACCATCCGCCAACTGATATGGCTCTGGATTCCTGCCTCCACCATTCAACTGCACAGTGGCATCAAATTGCCAAAGACCAAGAGGAGTCTTATAGGATGCCGTGAAGAGCGCCTTATACTTGCTGGTCAATGGCTTTTCTTTCAAGTTTTTTCCATAATCGTAGGTACACTTCACATCGTTCAGACGATAAGCCGCTGTTATCTCCAAGCCCTTCAGCAATGGATAAGAGGCATCTATCTGGAAGGTGTGCGAATAAGACTTGCCTATCAAATTATAGATGGAGATAAGCCCCTTGTTGGCATCATAATCCACCACCGCTTGATTCTTGAAGTCGGTATAGTAATACTCGGCATTCAGTTTCAGTGTCTTGCCAAACATCGGGATGTAGAAAGCGGTACTTATACCATAGTTCCAAGCCTCCTCTTGCTTAAGTCCATCACCCGTAATCTGAAACTTCCTGCCGCTCGCCAAGAGATAGTTGTACTCTGCTAAGCCAAATACCGTGCGATAGCCCTTACCTGCTGATAAGCGGATGCTGATGGCATCGACAGGCGAATACTTCACGTGGAAACGAGGGGTGAAGAAGCTGCCATAAAGCGAACTATGGTCGAAACGGACACCTGCCATCGCTGTCAACTTCGTGCCTAACGTATAGGTGTATTGGGCGTATGCTCCAGGAGTCGTCTCCTTCTCGTTCATTCTCTGCATCTCCGACAAAAGGTAAGGAGAGTCTTCTTGCCCTACTGCCGGTCTTGGAGAAACATTCACATTGGCGCGCTGTCCCAGGTAATCATGGTTGACGCTCAAACCTACCGATAAATTGTGCTGATGAGTAAAATTGGTCTCAAACATCAGCGAGCCATAGAGATTCTTCTCATTGAGGTCGTAGAACTTGTTGCCATACTGGGCATCGAGCTGGTGCATCGAAGCCGAGGACATGAAGGCAATATTGGTGCCATGCTCGTGATTGAGGATGAAGGCATGTTTCATATAACCCTCATAGCGGTTGGTATGGAGCTTGATTCGATAAATATCATCACTATGAATATGTTCCTCATCCTGCCCACTGGTACGAATCTCCTTCAAAGCCCCAAGTCCACCATGAAAGATGTAGTGCTTGCCTTTATACAGCCAACGGTTCTGTACATTATATTGTTCTCTGCCTGGCATATCATAGAAACCATCGCCATTATCATCATGGTTTTTGAGGATATTCTCATGATGCAACAATATCTCCGTTGCCCACTTATCCGACAGATGAACATTGGCATCGGCATTTGCCTCGATTCGGCTCTTGGTATCGCCAAAGAGGTTTACCTCCACCTGTTGCTCATCCTCAGGCTTCAAGTAATCCACATTGATTTGACCTGTAATCGACTCATAGCCATTCTTCACCGAAGCACTACCCTTGGATACTTGAATGCCTTTCATCCAAGGTCCCGGCACATAGCCCAGGGCGTAAGGGATGGCTGCACCACGGAAATTCGGCAGATTCTCGGTGAGCATCTGTACGTAAGTGCCCGAAAGACCGAGGAGTTTGATTTGTCTTGCGCCCGTCGTAGCATCATTATAAGCCACATCCACCGAAGGGTTGGTCGTAAAACTCTCGCCCAGGTTGCAACAAGCCGCCTTAAAGAGCTCATCCTTGTTCACGGCGATGCCATTCACGGCACCAGCCAATCGGGAAGTGCCCGACTTACGAGCCACCACCTTCACCTCATGCAAGGTCTCGTCCTTGAAAATGGAATCCTGAGAGGAGGAATCTACAGAGTTATTTTCTACAGAATTATTATATGATGATGACAGAGACACAACCTCTGTCTTATTATTTTTTGCATAAGTCTCAGCACCAATAACCAGCAAGGCACTGAGCAACAGATTTCTTGAATACATAAATATATTTCCTTTTATCCGAATCTTAAATCTTCGCTTCGGATGATTTTACCATTTTTATATATGTATGCAACCCTAAGATTTTACTGATAGGGATAGGCATACGACAATCTTGGCTGCAAAAGTACAGAAAAACTTTTGCAACCTATTTGCAAATATGGAAAAATCAAATAATCAGGAAGTTAAGGAGGGCAAGATAAGCCCTTGGAGGCGAATGCGGAACATTCAGATTCCAATATCTTGCCTTCTGAATGCTACAGATAACAGGACGAGGCAACGTCTGCCAAAGGGCTGGCGCGATGCCTGCAAACACTGGTGCTACATCGAAATCCAAGTGTTGGATAGAGACCGTAGGCGATAGTTTTACCAGTTCCACTTCCATGCAATGTTTGTTCACCTGTGCGCCCAGCTTGCCTAGGCAACAATCATGGTGCATGCTACGTTTCACGCAACAGTCAGTCACCATACCCACCATCACCTTGTCATAATGAAGGCAGTGCATGACGGTAGTACCCACGCTCAAGTAAACCACCATGAGCGAGAGCATCAAAGCCATCAATATGTTGAGCGAACGTTTCATACCTATTTTTTGCACCTTTCTTTTCTCAAGTTGCAAAATTAAGCATTTTCATCAGAATATGAAGCTAATACCCCCATAAATTAATTACCTTTAACGGTTTTTCTTTTTTGCAAGTCTCTTATATTTTATTTTCAGGGACTCCTAACCCCTCTTTTTTCTGCATTCATACCTTATTATATAGAGTTATTGTCAATTCTGACAACTCCATCATTTTTACTTTCGAAACCGACATTTCGGAAACAGCGGTTTCGGAAAATAATATAAAAAATGAAACTCTAAAATTATAAAAATATGAAGTTCTTCGGAAGACAAAACGAAATAAAAGAATTGCAAGAGATAAGAAATCTATCTTTGCAAACGGCTCGTTTTACAATTGTAAC
>CAKPYB010000083.1 GCA_934202525.1 uncultured Prevotella sp. | reverse complement strand
GCGAAGTGTTTGTTGTCTGTACTTAGGACGAATATCCTTTTCGTTTATTGAAGCTTAGTAAACCTGACTTGTCAATTACTTGACGGTTCGTTTCTTTTACCCAGTTCCTTCATACTCCCTATATATAATAAGGTGTAATCCAAAACCGCTTCTTGTACTACTTGTCTGTTTATGTAAAATCTTTCAAAGAACTCTTTCTTTATTCGCTTGAGATATTGTATTTCTCAAAAGCGAGTGCAAAAGTACAAACATTTTCCGAAACCACCAAATATTTCCAAGAAAAAGTTTCGGAATTAACAGTATTTTAACACTTTCATCTTGTTTTGCACTTATTTTGATACCAAACACTTTATTATATACATACACGCGCTCATATCTGCGTGTGGGCACACAAGCATGCGCATATATATAAATAGTACCAGAAAACTATTCTGCCTCCAAATAGAGAACACGAGACGACCAGTCGTTCTTCTTACCCCAGTCTACCTCATGAACATACGGCATTTCCAAGCCATGTTCCATAAGATACTTACCAGAGTAAGATTTTCCCTCACAATCAAGAGGCTTGTTATCAATTACATCAAGTTCTTTTACCTTATACATCTTATTCTCATCCAGACCAGCCATCTTAACTCTTGGCAAATGAACATTATAGAAGTTTGCCAATTTCCACCAATAGAAGACAGCCTTGTTTTTTGCTTCACTAACATACATAATAGAAGACAAGCCCTGATTATCGTACGGAGAAACCAAACGATAAAGGTCGCCAAACTGAACAACAGGACGGATCTCTTTGTATTCAGAGATAGCCTTTCGGCAGAGAGCCTTTTCCTCATCCGTCATATTCTTTGGCTGAATTTCCATTCCAAGTCGTCCGCTCATAGCCACATCAATACGATACTTCAAAGAAGTGGTGCGGAATACGGTATGGTTTGGTACAGCAGAGATATGACTTGCCATGGCGATGGCTGGGAAGAAATAGCTGGTTCCATACTGCATATAAATACGCTGCATGGCATCCGTATTATCACTTACCCAAAACTCATCAAAACCACGGAGCATGCCCCAATTGGCACGGCCACCGCCACTTGCGCAACATTGAATCACCACATCCTTATACTTAGCACGAATACGGTCAATAACCTTCGCAAATCCCTGATGATAAGCGATGTAGAGATGGCTCTAATCGGCTGCAGACAAGTATTGGCTGCCATGATTCATAATAGCCATATTGGCGTCCCACTTGATGTAGGCTATATCTGGATATTTAGTAAGTAAATTGTCTACTACACCGAAAACAAAGTCTTGTACTTTTGGATTTGAGAGATCGAGCACCAGCTGAGTTCCGCCACGGCCCAGAACAGCATCTCGCTTAGGAGCCTTGATAACCCAATCAGGATGCTTCTCATAGAGCATACTGGTAGTATTGGTCATTTCCGGTTCGATCCAGATACCAAACTTTACCTGGTTTTTTCTGGCATCGCTCAGCAAGCCTTCAATGCCATTAGGAAGTTTCTTGGTATCAACCACCCAGTCGCCGAGCGCACAGTTATCTGTAACACGAGGATATTTGGTTCCGAACCATCCATCATCCATTACGAAGAGTTCACCACCCATACTATGGATATCAGCCATCATCTGGTCCATTCCCTTTTGGTTGATGTCGAAATAAACACCTTCCCAAGAGTTGAGCAAGATATCACGCTCCTTATCTCCATGTGCCAAGATATATTTGCGTCCCCATTTATGGAAGTTTCTACTTGCACCGCTCAAGCCCTGCGTTGAATAAGTCAAAGCGAGTGCAGGAGTTTTGAAAGTCTCACCTTTTTTAAGATGATATTCAGAGTTCTGTTCATTAATACCGGCAAAGAAATAATGATATTCGGTATCATCAGTAACCGTCTTCAACTTATAGTTTCCACTATAAACCAAGGCAGCACCAATAACATTACCCGCATTTTCCTGTCCTTTACCATCGAGCGAGAACATGACTTCTGCATGATCGGTATGCGAATTGCGGGTACCATCATTGTTACGGATTACAAATTCGCCTGGCTGCAGTTTTTCATGACTCAGCTGTCCCTCTGCTGCCCAAGTACCTGAAAGATGACTCATCCAGACATCTCCACGGCGGATAGGAAGCATAGCCGATGCGAAGGTAGTCAGGGTTACAGTACCCTTTTCACCATTCAGAATCTCGGTCCATGCCTCAATCATATCAACATCATTGTATGCACGATACTTCAAATCTACCTTTATATTATATACAGGATCTTTCAGATGAACGGTCGTAACAGAAGCATTTCCTTCGTTCTTCACATCACAGCCCGTAGCCACGAGTGCAGTTGAAAGATTGCCATCACTATGACGCATGGCAAGCGCCGCTTCAGCTGGAGTATTCAGTCCGTAAGCCGGATAAGCATCCATACGGCCATCAGTAGCGACCTTCAGATTCTGCAAATCGTTAGGATTCAACTTAGTACCAAAATAGAGATACTGGGCAGGCTTTCCATTCTCAACATCGAGAATGAGCGACATACCCTTTGTATTTACAGATACTTTTTCTGCCATCGCCGGAAGTGCGACCGTCATCAATATAAGTGCAATTGATTTTAATTTCATATTACCTTGATAAATTATTAGTTGCGTTTATAGTTTCAATTTTGTTAGACATGATTTCTCATTATCACATCGCAAAAATATAAAAAAATCCAATACGCCCCAATACTTTTTTGATTTATTTTTCGAAGAAAGCAGAAAAGGACAGACAATCAGCAAATAAAGCAAAGAAAACACTTTAGAAATCGAAAGAATTCCTAAAAGATAGTCCACTTTAAGAAATTCTTAGTATCTTTGCAATGTTATAGCTGATAACGATTTAGATATAGTGGTTTGCAATCCCAATTTCTCAAAATCAGCAGAATGTGTAACGAAAAGATATATAGAGATATGAAACTAAAGATACATTTCAGTCATAAAGAAGAACTTTGGAACTCATGGTCGCATGCAGGAGGTATCCTGATGGGCGTTGTCGTGGGAGCCATCTTCTTATATTGGTGTTTTACGATGCATAACGGATGGGCTACGGCGGGAGTTATCCTCTATCTGTTCGGTATGCTGATGTCTTACATCGCCTCAACGGTTTACCATGCAGTTTCTGCCTGGAGCAAATGGAAGGAGCGACTACGCAAATGGGACCATGCCGCCATCTACTGGCATATTGCCGGTTCTTACTCGCCAATCACGCTCATTGCGATGCGAGACCAGGGATATTGGGGATGGAGCCTCTTTATCTTTATCTGGGCTTGCGCCATTGCCGGAACCATCATGAGTTTTGCCAGACTCAAGGATCACAGCAACCTGGAGACCATCTGTTTTGTAGGCATGGGATTGTCGGTACTGGTTGCCTTTAAACCTTTGATAGACTCCGTATCCACCGCCACAGTCTGGTGGATTATTGCCGAAGGCGTCTGCTACATTACGGGCGCCGTATTCTACAGTATCAACAAGAAGAAATACATGCATTCCGTGTTCCATTTTTTCGTTTTAGCTGGTAGTATCTGCCACATCATTGCAGTTTGGGATATTCTCATGAAATATATCTAAACGACTTAATAAAAAGCATCAAGGCATCGGGAAGTTTTCGCTTTCCGATGCCTTTGTTTTTTATAATGCTCTATATTACAAGATATTATTCTATATCATAATCTTCTTCTAATATAATAAGGTGGAATTGTTAACAATACGTTAAAGTAAGAAAATAATTGCCCAAAAGTTTGGAACTTATCGCAGAAAAGCATATCTTTGCAGTGTCCTATTGAAGTAGTACACTAAAACATTAAAGATTATGATACAGATTAAAGACATTGATTTCAGATACCCAGGTAGCAA
>CAKPYB010000082.1 GCA_934202525.1 uncultured Prevotella sp. | reverse complement strand
AATTATGGCAGAAAATAGACAAGAATTGAACCGCAACTTGGCTCAGATGCTCAAGGGTGGTGTGATCATGGACGTAACAACTCCAGAACAGGCAAAAATCGCAGAGGCAGCAGGTGCATGCGCAGTAATGGCGCTGGAACGTATTCCAGCTGATATCCGTGCTGCAGGTGGTGTTTCACGTATGAGCGACCCTAAGATGATCAAGGGTATTCAGGAGGCTGTATCTATCCCTGTAATGGCTAAGTGCCGCATCGGTCACTTCGCTGAGGCTCAGATTCTTCAGGCTATCGAAATCGACTATATCGACGAGAGCGAGGTGCTCTCTCCAGCAGATAACGTTTATCACATCGACAAGACTCAGTTCGACGTGCCATTCGTTTGTGGTGCCAAGAACCTGGGCGAGGCGCTCCGCCGTATCGCTGAGGGTGCTACGATGATTCGTACCAAGGGTGAGCCAGGAACAGGTGATGTGGTTCAGGCTGTTACCCACATGCGTATGATGCAGAGCGAAATCCGCCGCCTGGTTTCTATGAGCGAGGATGAGCTTTACGAGGCTGCCAAGCAGTTGCAGGCTCCTTACGACCTGGTGAAGTATGTTCACGAGAACGGCAAGTTGCCAGTGGTTAACTTCGCTGCCGGTGGTGTGGCTACTCCAGCTGATGCTGCCCTGATGATGCAGCTCGGTGCCGAGGGTGTATTCGTAGGTTCTGGTATCTTCAAGAGCGGTAACCCTGCAAAGCGTGCCCAGGCTATCGTGAAGGCTGTTACCAACTACAACGACCCTAAGATGTTGGCTGAGTTGAGCGAGGATCTCGGCGAGGCAATGGTAGGTATCAATGAGCAGGAGATTGCTCTCTTGATGGCTGAAAGAGGTAAGTAATGATATTGGGAAGTTAAGGAGTTAAGAAGTTAGAGGAGTTAAGACAAATGCTTTTTGGCACAAACTCAGTAAAAGAATACTGTTGTCTTAACTCCTTAACACCTTAACTCCTTAACTCCTTCTTATGAGATAAATTGTTATATGAGAATAGCAGTATTAGCTTTACAAGGCGCTTTTGCTGAGCACAGACAGAAGTTGGCTCAGCTGGGCGTGGATAGTTTCGAGGTTCGCCAGTTGAAGGATTGGGACCAGCCTAAGGATGGCTTGATTATTCCGGGCGGTGAGAGTACCACTCAGGCGAAGCTCTTGAATGAACTGGGATTGATGGAGCCTGTGAAGGAGGCGATTGCTGCAGGTTTACCTGTTTATGGTACCTGTGCCGGCTTGATTCTTCTTGCCAAGAAGATTGAGGGCGAACCAAGTCATCGCATTGCTTCCATGGATATCACGGCTTTGAGAAATGCCTATGGTCGCCAGTTGGGCAGTTTCTACATCGAGGCTCCGATGAAGGGCGTCGAGGGCAACATCCCTATGACTTTCATCCGTGCTCCTTATATTAAAGAGGTGTGGGGAGATGCCGAGGTTCTTGCTGAGGTAGATGGCAAGATTGTAGCTGCCCGCCAGGGTAACCAGCTGGTTACCGCCTTCCATCCTGAATTGAACGAAAGTCTGGAGATTCATAAGTATTTTCTGGGGATGTGCAGCAAGTAGGCTTCATCCTGAGATGAAACTTATTTCGTTGGCCGATGAAACAGGCTTCATGGGCCCATGAAGCTATATTGCAAAGTATCTTAGGATACATTGCCAAGTATCTTAAGATACATGAGCAAGTATCCTAAGATACTTTTTTTTTGAATGTTAGATACTTTTTTCCGATAAATGTTTGCCGTTTACAAATATTCATCGTATCTTTGCATTATGAAATCTTCGTTACGTAAAACTCATAATGATGTAAATGCTTATGGTACAGTTAAATCCTTTTATTATTGAAGGCTATCTTTCGCCGCAATACTTCTGTGATAGGGTAGAGGAAACAGCTCTTCTTACCCGCCATTTGACCAATCGGTGCAATGTTGCGTTGATTGCGCCTAGGCGTCTGGGTAAGTCGGGACTGATTTATAATTGTTTTCAGCAGGAAAACATCCGTGAGCAGTATCATTGCATCTATATTGATATTTATGATACGAAGAATTTGAACGAATTTGTCTATGCGCTGGGCAAGGGAATCCTGACGGCACTCAAGCCAAAGGGCAGGAAAGTATGGGAATTTTTCCTGAATATGCTCCAGTCTCTGAAGTCAACTATCTCTTTTGACATCAATGGAAATCCGGAGTGGAGTGTTGGTATGGGTGATATTCAGGCTCCGGATATTACGCTGGATGAGATTTTCGCTTATCTCGAACAGGCTGATAAACCTTGTCTGGTGGCGATAGATGAGTTTCAGACAGTTGCAAACTATCCTGAGAAAACCGTTGAGGCAACCTTGCGTAAGCGAATACAGAATTGCCACAATGCTAACTTTGTCTTTTCTGGTTCCAAGCGCCACATGATGGCATTGATGTTTACTTCCCAGTCACGCCCGTTCTATCATAGTTCGAGTATCATGGGGTTGGAGGCAATCAATGAGCAAACTTACCTGGAATTTGCCAATCACCATCTTGCCAGGAACAATAAAGAGATAAGTGCAGCGGCTTTTACCTATTTATATCATCATTTTGATGGCATTACCTGGTATATTCAGTATGTTCTTAATATGCTTTACACTTCAATCTCTGATAAGTCTTTGTTGCAGGAAGATGATGTCAAGATGGCGATAGATGGCATCCTTTCCCAGCAACGTTTTGCCTATCAGGCCTTGCTGTATCAGCTTACAGCCAAGCAGAAGCAGGTTCTCATAGCCATTGCTAAGGAAGGTAAGCCTTCTTCTCTGATGTCGCAAGAGTTCTTGCAGAAGTATCATCTTGGTGCAAGCACCGTGCAGGGAGCAGTCAAGACCTTACTGGACAGAGACTTTATCACGCAAGATGAAGGCGTTTACCAATTATGTGACAAGTTTTTGGAGTTGAGCCTGCGAGCTGGTTGAGTAAAAGATACGTCTGAGTAAGCGAAATGATGCGGCAGAGTGGGCCTACTGATATATCTGAATAAGCCTACAGATATGACTGAGCAAGCACACAGATATGACTGAGCAAGCACACAGATATGACTGAGCAAGCACACGGATATGACTGAACAAGCACAAGGATACGACTGAGTAAGTGAAAGAATACGTTTGCTCAGGTTCAAGAAGTCTGAATATCAGGTTCAAGGAGTCTGTTTCTAAGAGATTCCCACTAGGCTCAGCAGCTCTGCTGAGCCTAGTCAGCAGGTCTGCCGACTGCAGTCAGCACATCTGCCGAGCCTAGTGGCAACACCCTATAATCGTACAACAACACACCCTTAAGTTGTACGACTATACACCCTTAAGTTGTACGACTATACACTCTATTGTTGTACGGCTATAAATCTTTAGTTGTACAACTATATCCCCATTGTTCGTACAATATGACTTATGAATTGAAAAAGCGGAGAAAAACTAGTCTTTTTGTCGAGAAACACTATTTTTTTTTCAAAAAAAACAGGTCTGAATGAAACTTGAACCAAATTGAACCAATTGACTTTCAAACCTTTTTAGTATCTTTGCCGGCAGAACGTAAATGATATAAACTATGAATATTGATGAATTAACATTTTTAGACCTTTATAACCAAAAGGACGACAAAGTGATCGCTGCTTTGTTGCTGGTTTGGAAATTGGGGTGGGCAACTCTGCTCCGCTCGTTCATAAGTAGTTTTGTTTCTTTCGTCATATTACCGATTATCTTATTATTCAGATACCAGTTGAGGTGCAGGGAACCTGTGTGTGACTCAACCCAATTGTCGTGTGTGTTCATTTTCAAAAATAAGCACTTTAATATTAGTTATTATGAGTAAATCTTTATCTCCCTCAAATCCGCAACCTATAGGGTTTAGTGGGATTTTGCTTGCAAAGCGACAAAATTCATTTTATTGTACATATTTC
>CAKPYB010000081.1 GCA_934202525.1 uncultured Prevotella sp. | reverse complement strand
ATGCGGGAGAGTAGGTAGCCGCCTCCTTTTATCAAGAGCCTCAGATTTCGAAAGATTTCTGAGGCTTTTTTGTTTTCATGCAGTTTTGCTTTCTTATCGCAGCTTTATCCCACAGATTACGCGGCTCCTTTTATCTTTTTACCTATTCGGTCCTGGATTTTGTAAATGTGTGTAGATTCAAAATAAAAAAGGCTGACCAATAAGGTCAGCCCAATTTGATATTATTTGTTTTTACGGTGATTTCGTGTCTTCTGCTTTGACTTTTTCGCTTTGCTGGAAGAAGTATTAGCTGCAGGCTTTTCCTTGCGTACAGGAGCCGAATCGCCGGCTAGGGTGAAATCTAGTTGTTTCTTCTCCAGGTTGGCTTGCGCCACCTTGATGCGGATAGCATCGCCTAATTGATATTTATTATGGTGACGACGACCAATCAAACAGAAGTTCTTTTCGTCGAAGTCGTAATAATCGTCAGCGATGTCGCGCATTGGAATCATTCCTTCACAATGGTTTTCGTCTATGGTAGCATAAATTCCGTAAGAAGTAATACCGCTTATATGGGCATCGAATTCCTCGCCGAGTTTATCTCCCATGAATTCTACCATCTTATATTTGATACTGTCACGTTCTGCATTCTGTGCAATCTGTTCCATTTCAGAGCAATGCTCACAGAGTTCTTCGTAATGTTTCTCGTTGGCACTTCTGCCGCCATCTGCGTACTTGGTAAGCAAGCGATGAACCATCGTATCCGGATAACGGCGGATAGGTGAGGTGAAGTGGGTATAGTATTCGAAAGCCAGTCCAAAGTGTCCGATGTTGTGAACAGAGTACTTTGCTTTCATCATAGCACGGAGTGCAACCATCTGGATGAGATTATTCTCTGGTTTTCCTTCGCAATCAGACATCAACTTGTTGAGACTTCTTGCTGTAGCGCCCTTCGTACCCTCTGTTTTCATCTTATAACCAAACTTCACAACGAATTCACGCAAGGTTTCCAACTTCTGTGGGTCTGGATTGTCATGAATACGATAAGGAAGCGTCTTTGGCTTCTTTCCTTTCTTTACCTTTCCGATACTTTCTGCCACCGTACGGTTGGCGAGAAGCATGAATTCCTCTACGAGTTTATTGGCATCCTTAGAGCGCTTGTAGTAGCAGCTTACTGGTTTACCCTTTTCGTCAATATCGAAATGCAACTCTTCTCGGTCGAACTTAACAGAACCATTCTTGAATCTTGCGGCACGCAGTTTCTTAGCCAGTCTGTCAAGCGTAATGAGCTGAAGTGCGTTTTCTCCTTGATAAGGATGTTCCTTTGTTTCTGCTGGAGCAGGTTCGCCAGTACCATCAACCACACCATTTGCTTCAAGGAGTTCCTGTACCTCTTCATATTTATATCTGCGGTCGCTCTCTATGACGGTATGTACGATGCGATAGTTCTTGACTTCGGCATTGTTGTCGAGTTCGAAGATGACGCTGTACGCAAGTTTTTCCTCATTAGGACGAAGCGAGCAGATAAAGTTACAGAGACGCTCTGGGAGCATCGGAATGGTGCGATCTACAAGATATACAGATGTTGCACGTTTCACAGCTTCCTTGTCGATGATACTGCCCTCTGTGACGTAATGTGACACATCTGCGATATGAACACCTACCTGCCAATTTCCATTCTCCAATCTCTGAATACTGAGGGCATCATCAAAGTCCTTGGCATCCTTCGGGTCGATGGTGCAAGTGAATACCTTGCGGAAGTCCTCTCGCTCCTTGTAATCCTGTTCTGTGATTTCGCCACTTATCTTGTTGGCAGCATCCTCCACATTCTTTGGATACTTATAAGGTAATCCGTATTGAGCAAGAATAGAATTCATCTCAACATCATTATCACCCATCTGACCAAGAATGTCAACAACCTCACCGATAGGACTCTTGTTTTCTCCATCCGGCCACTCAATAATGCGAACCACCGCCTTGTCGTCGGTCTTTCCGCCCTTCACCTTTCTTCTAGGAATGATGATGTTGTGAGCAAAGACATCGCCAGGTGTCACGAGGTAAGCCAGATCCTTATCTACTTTCAGACGTCCTACGAAGGTATCTTTAGCGCGTTCAAGGATTTTGTTGACTTGTGCCTCCTTGATGTGATTCTTACGACGAGCCAGGAAGGTGAATTCTACCCGGTCGCCATTAAGTGCTCCCATCGAATTACGTTCAGAAACGAAAATAGGCTTCTCGCTATCATCTGGGATAACAGAGTTTTTGCCATTTGCCTTTCTTACAAATTTACCTTCCATCACCTGTATACTTTGATTCAGGCGATAAGAATTATCACTTACCTTAGCCAGGTAGTCATCCCATGCCATTTCCTCCATAATGTCAATCGCCAGCATCTTAAGCGGATGCGTAGTAAGATGGAGGGAACGGAATATCTCTTTAAAGCTGAGCGTTTCGCCCGGTCTTTCGGCAAAGAATTCCTGCAGCATCTCAGTGAGCTGCGCTTTGTTCATCCTTTTGCCACCTTTTTTACCTTTTCCCATAAATTATGACTATTATTAGTTTTATAAGGCAAAGAAACAAAAAAAAAAGGAGAAAACAAAGTTTCTTGGCATCTTTTTTCGTTTTTTATTAAATATGTAACAATATCTGCTACAAAATCCGCCTTTTTGCCCATTCTTTAGAGTTGAATTAAGGTATATGCTTTTTCTTTTCATTTCGGCTGTCTATTCTCTTTTTGGTTGAGTGGAAACGCCTCGGATATTACAATGCTGTTACATTTTGAAATATCTGTAACCAATATTTCGTAATAAGAGAAATTCTTATTATATTTGCAACCGAAACGTAACAAACATTTCCACAAATACAAATGAATATGGATACAAGTCAATATCTTGTGATTTTTTTTCAGATTCTCGGTTCTTTAGCTTTGCTCATCTATGGTATGAAGGTGATGAGTGAGGCCTTGCAGAAGATGGCAGGATCTCAGTTGCGCCACATTTTGGGGGCAATGACAACCAACCGCTTTACGGGAATGCTTACAGGTACCTTTATTACCTGTGCCGTTCAGAGTTCCTCTGCAACTACCGTTATGACGGTTTCCTTTGTAAATGCAGGTTTGCTGACCTTAGCCCAAGCTATTTCCGTTATTATGGGTGCCAACATTGGTACCACATTTACGGCATGGATTATGTCGTTGGGTTATAATGTAGATTTAACGATTGTCGTATTCCCTGCGTTCTTCCTCGGCATCATGCTGATTTATAGTAAGAAGCGCCGTTATTTCGGAGATTTCCTTTTTGGTATTGCCTTCCTCTTCTTCTCGCTCGTTCTGTTGAGTAGTGCGGGTAAGGCTCTCGATCTGGAACATAATCCGGCGGTTATCGATTTCTTTGGATCTTTTGATACAAAGAGTCATTTTACGATTGTAGTCTTCCTCCTCATTGGTACACTTATAACCTGTATCGTACAGAGTTCGGCTGCTGTGATGGCTATCACCATCTTACTCTGTTCTACAGGCGTACTCCCTATCTATCTGGGTATTGCCTTGGTGATGGGTGAGAATATCGGAACTACCGCTACTGCCAATCTTGCCGCTTTGGGTGCCAATGCCCAGGCTCGTCGTGCAGCCTTGGCCCATCTGGTATTCAATGTCTTTGGTGTAATCTGGGTTCTCTGTCTGTTCTATCCATTTGTAGATTTCGTTTGCTCTATCGTGGGGTATGATCCTGATGGTGGTATGTCTGCGGCACAGAAGACGAAGTTGTTGCCAATTGTCCTGGCGATGTTCCATACCTGTTTCAATGTTTGTAACACGGGCGTTCTGATTTGGTTTATCCCACAGTTGGAAAAAGTTGTCTGCAAACTTATCAAGCCTAAGGCAGATAAGGAGGATGAAGATTTCCGTTTGCGCTTTATCCAGGCTGGCATCATGAAGACCCCAGAACTTTCTGTCTTCGAGGCACAGCAGGAAATCGGCAGTTTCGGCGAGCGCATCCACCGTATGTTTGGTATGGTGAGAGA
>CAKPYB010000080.1 GCA_934202525.1 uncultured Prevotella sp. | reverse complement strand
GGTATGCGAGCACGCGGACTCAAAATGTTCCGTCCAGACCAGATTTTCTGTATGCCTGACCACAATACTCCAACCCACGATCAGGATAAACCAATTGAGGATCCTATCTCAAAGAAGCAGGTAGATACTTTGGCAAAGAACACCGCTGATTTCGGTGTTACTCACTTTGCCATGAACACAAAGGATAATGGTATCATCCACGTAGTAGGTCCTGAGAAGGGTCTTTCTCTTCCTGGTATGACCATCGTTTGCGGTGACTCTCATACTTCTACCCATGGTGCCATGGGGGCCGTAGCTTTCGGTATCGGTACTTCTGAGGTCGAGATGGTGATGGCTTCACAATGTATTCTCCAGAGCAAGCCAAAGTCTATGCGTATCAGCATCAACGGTAAGCTCAGCAAGGGCGTTACTGCCAAGGACGTTGCTCTCTATCTGATGAGCCAGCTCACTACTTCAGGTGCTACCGGTTACTTCGTTGAGTACAGTGGCGATGTAGTGAAAGATATGTCTATGGAAGGTCGTCTCACCCTCTGTAACCTCTCTATCGAGATGGGTGCCCGTGGTGGTTTCGTAGCTCCTGATGAGACAACATTCGAGTACATCAAGGGTCGTGAATATGCACCTAAGGGTGAAGAGTGGGACAAGGCTGTGGCTTACTGGAAGACCTTGAAGAGTGGCGATGATGCTGTCTTCGACAAGGAGTTGACTTTCGATGCAAAGGATATCGAACCACGCATCACCTACGGTACCAACCCAGGTATGGGTATCGGCATCACCGAGAATATCCCAACTCTCGATGAGATTCCTGAGGAAGAGCAGGCTGGTTTCAAGAAGAGCCTCAACTACATGGGCTTCCAGCCAGGCGAGAAACTCGAGGGTCATCCTATCGATTATGTATTCTTGGGCGCATGTACCAATGGTCGTATTGAAGACTTCCGTGCTTTCGCTTCTATTGTTAAAGGAAAGAAGAAGGCAGATGGCGTAACTGCTTGGCTTGTACCAGGTTCATGGTTGGTTGATAAACAAATACGTGAAGAGGGCATTGATAAGATTGTTGAGGCTGCCGGCTTCGAAATCCGTCAGCCTGGATGCTCTGCCTGCCTGGCAATGAACGATGATAAGATTCCTGCAGGCAAGTACTCTGTAAGTACATCCAACCGTAACTTCGAGGGTCGTCAGGGACCAGGTTCCCGCACCATCCTTGCCAGTCCATATGTAGCAGCAGCTGCCGCTATTACAGGTAAGATTACCGACCCAAGAGAGTTTATGTAAATAGTGATTAATGATTAGTGATTAGTGATTAGTTGGGCTTCGCCTTATAACTGTCAATCACGATCCAATCAAGTAAACACTAAACATTAAAAATTAAACATTACAACAACGATGAAACAGAAATTCAATGTAATTACATCAAGCTGCATTCCTCTTCCTTTGGAGAATGTAGATACAGACCAGATCATCCCAGCCCGTTTCCTCAAGGCCATCGATAAAGAGGGCATGGGCGACAACCTCTTCCGCGACTGGCGCTACAATGCCGACGGAACTCCAAAGCCAGACTTCGTGATGAACGACCCTTCTTACAGTGGTGTCATCCTCGTAGCTGGCAAGAACTTCGGCTCTGGTTCTTCCCGTGAGCACGCTGCCTGGGCTATCGCAGGCGCTGGCTTCCGTGTTGTCATCAGCTCTTTCTTCGCTGATATCCACAAGAACAACGAGTTGAACAACCTCGTATTGCCAGTAGTAGTAAGCGAGGAATTCCTGAAGGAACTCTTCGAGAGCATCGACAAGGATCACAAGACAGAGGTAAAGGTAGATCTTCCTAACCAGACCGTGACTAATCTTGCTACCGGCAAGAGCGAGCACTTCGAAATCAACGGCTACAAGAAACACTGTTTGGAGAATGGTTTGGACGATGTAGACTTCCTCGTTCAGAACCGCGACAAGGTTGAGGCTTGGGAAGAGAAGAATAAATAGATAATGTTAAATGTTAAGTGTTAAATGTTAACTTGTTAGTTAGGACGCAGGTTGTAAGGGCGTATGCCTAATTTAACACTTAACATTTAACACTTAACATTAATAATAAAGATGAACGTTAACGCAAAGAGAGATAATTCCCGCATCAAGGAGATTGAGATCATGGACTGCACGCTGCGCGACGGCGAGCAGACCAATGGTGTCAGTTTCCTTCCTCACGAGAAGTTGATGATAGCAAGAATGCTGTTGCATGATATCAATGTAGATCGCATTGAGGTGGCTTCAGCGCGTGTGTCGGAAGGCGAAAAGGATGCTGTCGCTCGAATTTGCCGTTATGCCAAGACCATAGGTAAACTGGATTCCGTTGAGGTATTGGGATTCGTGGATAACAACAAGAGTGTGGACTGGATTGCTGAATGCGGCGGTCATGTCATCAACCTCTTGGCGAAGGGTAGCTACAAGCACTGTACCCAGCAGCTCAAGATGTCGCCTGAAGAGCATCTCGCTCATATCAAGCAGACTATTGACTATGCTCTGAGCAAGAATTTCACCGTAAATCTCTACTTGGAGGATTGGTCGAGTGGCATGCGTGACAGCCGTGACTATCTCTTCATGATGATGGACGAGCTGGTGAAGTTGCCTATTAAGCGCTTTCTGCTTCCTGATACCCTGGGCATTCTGAATCCGTTGCAGTGTGTAGAGTACATGCGACAGATGGTTCGCCGTTATCCGAATTCTCACTTCGACTTCCATGCCCACAACGACTACGATTTGGCGGTGAGCAACTCTCTGGCTGCCGTATTGAGCGGTGCCAAGGGTCTCCATGTTACCGTGAATGGTTTGGGCGAGCGCTGTGGTAACGCACCATTGGCGAGTGTTCAGGTGATTCTGAAAGACATGTTCGAGGCAAAGACCAATATTAAGGAAGACCGTCTGAACGATATTTCCCGATTGGTTGAAGGATACAGCGGCATCGCCGTAGCTCCAAATACACCGGTTGTTGGAGACAATGTCTTCACTCAGGTGGCTGGCGTACATGCCGATGGCGACAACAAGGACAAGCTTTATTGCAACGACCTGGTGCCTGAGCGTTTCGGCAGACATCGTGAGTATGCGCTGGGTAAGAATTCCGGTAAGGCGAATATCGTACAGAACCTCAACGAACTGGGATTGGAGTTGACGCCAGAGCAGACCAAGGCTGTGACCAAGCGAATCACCGAACTTGGCGACCGCAAGGAGCTGGTAACTCAGGACGACCTGCCATACATCGTAAGCGATGTGTTGAAGCATGGTGCTCCAGAGGATAAGGTAAAGCTGGTAAGTTACATGGTATCAACCTCTTATGGTTTGAAGCCTATAGCAAGTGTTAAGGTAGAAATCGATGGCAAGGAGTATGAAGACCAGAGCTCCGGTGATGGTCAGTATGATGCCTTCGTGAAAGCCCTGCGTAACATCTACAAGGTGAAGCTCGGCAAGACCTTCCCTAAGCTCGACAACTATCAGGTAACCATCCCGCCTGGTGGTCGTACCGATGCCCTTGTTCAGACTGTCATTACCTGGCGTGAGGGCGACCGCATCTGGCGTACCCGAGGCTTGGATGCCGACCAGACAGAAGCAGCTATCAAGGCAACGCTGAAGATGATTAATATGTACGAGGCAGATAAGAGCGACGAACAGGCTGTATCGCCTCGAAATCTGGATATGGAATAATATCTCCGAAGATTACGAAATTATCTCCGAAGAATACAGAAATATCTCCGAAGATTACGAAATTATCTCCGAAGGAAAAAATGCACTTTCGCATGTGGCTTAGGTACGGGCTGAAGGCTCAAAAGCTCCAGAAGCAGCACGCCCTGAAAGGGCAGAAGCTCCTAGCCCAGGGCATCGCCCTGGGTATCATAGCAATCTGCAAGGCGCCCTGTAAGGGCAAAAGCTTTGTTAATTGCCTGGTATTTGAAAGCTTTTGCCCTTACAGGGCGACAGGTTTGCGTCCGTAATTACCCAGGGCGATGCCCTGGGCTAGGAGCTTC
>CAKPYB010000079.1 GCA_934202525.1 uncultured Prevotella sp. | reverse complement strand
CCGAAACCACTCTCCTCCTCGTCTATCTTCATATAGAATGCCTTGATAGCCTTAGGATAGTTGGTCATGATAACCGGGCGCTTGAAGTGCTCCTCTACGAGGAAGCGCTCGTGCTCTGAAGCCAGGTCATCACCCCACTCGCATGGGAACTCAAACTTCTTGCCGTTGGCAATAGCCTCCTGAAGGATGCGGATACCCTCGGTATATGGAAGATGAACGAAGTCGGAATTCAATACGCCTTCCAGACGGGCAATCAGACCCTTGTCAATCATCTTGTTCAAGAAAGCAAGATCGTCCTTGCAATGCTCAAGTGCCCAACGGATACAATACTTGATGAAGTCTTCCTCCAACTCCATCAAACCGTCCATATCCAGGAAAGCAACCTCTGGCTCTACCATCCAGAACTCTGCCAGGTGGCGAGGAGTATTACTGTTCTCTGCACGGAAGGTTGGACCGAAGGTATAGATGGCACCGAGTGCAGTAGCACCGAGCTCACCCTCCAACTGACCAGAAACGGTCAATGAAGTCTGCTTGCCGAAGAAATCATCAGAATAGTCAATCTTGCCATCCTCAGTCTTCTTCAGATTGTAGAGGTTCTTGGTAGTAACCTGGAACATCTGACCTGCACCCTCGCAGTCGCTGGCTGTGATGAGCGGAGTATTGAAATAGAAATATCCATGCTCATGGAAGTAAGTGTGGATAGCCATCGCCATGTTGTGGCGGATACGCATCACGGCACCAAAGGTATTGGTACGGAGACGGAGGTGAGCATACTGACGCATGTACTCGAAGCTCTGTCCCTTCTTCTGCATAGGATAGTCGCTGCCGCAGAGACCGTAAATCTCGATGCTCTCGCACTGGATTTCAACACTCTGTCCGGCACCCTGGCTTTCTACCAACTTACCTACGGCACTGATACAAGCGCCGGTAGTAATCTGACGGAGCTGATTCTCATCGACCTTTGATGGGTCGACTACTATCTGAATATTATTAATAGTAGAACCATCGTTAAGAGCGATAAAATCGACTGCTTTGCTACTACGATGGGTACGAACCCATCCCTTGACATTCACGATTGAGCCGTAGGCTGTACTCTTGAGCAAGTCTACAACTTTAGTTCTTTTTACTTTTTCCATTGTTAATATTAATGCTTCAAGGAGTTAAAGAAGTTAAGGAGTTAAGACAATAGTCATAAACCAAGAATTCCTACCATAATAAAAACTCTCAGCCAACATAACACTTGTCTTAACTCCTTTCAACTCCTTAACTCCATATTATTTTTCTTATTCAAAAGCACCCATGCGGAGCATGTCTACCTCCTTCTCAGTAAGGAAGCGCCAGTCACCGCGACGGAGATTCTTCTTAGTCAAACCTGCGAACTGTACACGGTCGAGCTTGGTAACACGATAGCCGAGGCTCTCGAAGATACGGCGCACGATACGGTTCTTGCCGCTATGAATCTCGATGCCAACCTGTGCCTTGTCGCGATCATCAGCATATTCTACAGCATCTGCCTTGATCTCACCATCTTCCAAGGTGATACCCTCACGAATCTGATCCATATCGTGAGCTGTCAGGTTCTTATCGAGATGAACGTGATAAACCTTCTTCTTCAGGAACTTAGGATGAGTAAGCTTAGAAGCCAGGTCACCATCGTTGGTCAAGAGAAGTACACCTGTAGTATTACGGTCGAGACGGCCAACAGGATAGATACGCTCAGGACAAACATCCTTTACGAGGTCCATCACAATCTTGCGCTGCTGAGGATCATCGCTGGTTGTAACATAATCCTTTGGCTTGTTGAGCAATACGTATACCTTCTTCTCCAAAGATACAGGAGCGTCGTGGAACTTCACCTCATCGGTACGAAGGATCTTGGTACCCAACTCGGTAACTACCTCACCATTGACAGTTACCAGACCTGCCTGGATGAACTCATCAGCCTCACGGCGAGAGCAAACACCAGCATTGGCGAGGAACTTGTTCAAGCGCAATGGCTCTGTTGGGTCGATGTTTTCCTCCTTATATTCGATACGCTTCTTCATGCTATACTTAGCATTTGGATCGTAACCAGGAGTGTGCTGACGGAAACCGCCACCACGGTTGTTGCCATAGCCACCACCCTGTGGACGGCCATAACCGCCACGGTTGTTGCCATAACCACCCTGCTGAGGACGACCATAGCCGCCACCACGGTTGTTGCCATAGCCGCCACCCTGTGGACGACCATAACCACCACGGTTGTTGCCATAACCACCCTGCTGAGAACGAGACTGGTAGCCGCCCTGCTGGCGTGGCTGGTAGCCACCCTGCTGGCGAGGCTGATAACCACCCTGCTCATCATTATTGTTGTAACGAGGACGATAGCCACCCTGCTGAGGACGAGACTGATAGCCACCCTGCTGACGTGGCTGATAGCCTCCACGGCTGTTGTTACCATAACCACCACGGCTCTGATAACTGCTGCGCTGTGGACGCTCGCTGTTGCCTGTGCTCTGCAAGCCAGCTCCGAAACCTTCCGGACGGAAACCGCCTTCGCTGTTACTGCTACTTCTGTCGCTGCTGTAAGCGCGATGTGAATTGATACGAGGACGCTGTGTGCGACCTACTGGTCGATAACTCTTCTGATAACCACCTGCTGGGTTGTAGCCCTCACGGGTTCTCTCATTCTCAGAAGACTGATCTTGAGGTTTGTTTTCAAATTCTGAATCCATTTTCTTAAAATACTTAATAGCCTCACGGCTGGGTTAATAAATCTAATTTTTACTTTTTTATATATGTACTAAAACTACAAAATTCCTTTGTGTATATTAGATACCTGTATAATTGCTTGGTGTGATTGCCATCAGTTCTGCCTTAACACTATCACTCACATTCAATCCCTGGATAAACTCATGAATAGTTTCCTCAGTCATGTGCTGGTTGGTACGTGTCAACGCCTTCAATGCCTCGTAAGGATGTGGATATGCCTCACGGCGAAGGATAGTCTGGATAGCCTCAGCTACAACTGCCCATGTATTATTCAAATCTTCCTGCAGTTTCTCCTCGTGGAGAATCAGTTTACGCAAGCCCTTCAATGTACTCTGGATAGCAATGACGCTATGACCGAGAGGCACACCGATGTTACGGAGTACGGTACTGTCAGTAAGGTCGCGCTGCAAGCGGCTAACCGGAAGCTTCTGTGCCAGGAACTGAAGAATGGCATTAGCAATACCCAGGTTACCCTCACTGTTCTCATAATCGATAGGGTTCACCTTGTGAGGCATCGCACTTGAGCCTACCTCACCTGCCTTGATTTTCTGCTTGAAGTAATCCATAGAGATATACATCCAGAAATCACGGTCTAAGTCGATGATTATGGTATTGATACGACGGATGGCGTCAAAGATAGCGCCAAGGTAGTCATAGTTACTGATCTGTGTGGTATACTGCTCACGCTCCAAACCGAGTTTTTCGCTTACAAACTTGTTGCCGAATGCTTTCCAGTCATACTGTGGATAAGCTACATGGTGAGCATTGTAGTTACCGGTAGCACCACCGAACTTAGCTGTAATCTTGCAAGCCTTGAGCGAATTAAGCTGCTCGGTAAGACGGTAAACATAAACCATGATTTCCTTGCCCAGGCGGGTAGGTGAAGCAGGCTGTCCGTGAGTTTTAGCCAGCATAGGCACATCCTTCCACTCATCAGCATAAGTCTGGAGCTGTGCAATCAGCTCTTCAACCTGCGGATAGAAGCACTCTTCCAAAGCCTCCTTTACAGAGAGAGGCACACTTGTGTTGTTGATATCCTGAGATGTCAAACCAAAATGGATAAACTCCTTGTAAGCATCCAGGCCACCGATTTTATCAAATTCTTCCTTGATAAAATACTCTACAGCCTTTACATCGTGATTGGTAATCTTCTCGATGTCTTTTACGCGCTGTGCTTCATTTTCGTCAAAATTACGATAAATGTCACGCAGGCGTTCGAACAGCGACTTGTCGAAAGAAGCAAGCTGTGGCAAAGGTAACTCGCATAGAGTAATGAAGTATTCAATCTCTACGCGTACACGATAACGAATGAGAGCATACTCTGAGAAGTAGTTAGCGAGCTGCTCTGTTTTTCCCCTATAACGACCATCAATTGGTGATATGGCAGTCAATAAATCTAAATTCATAACAATACGTATTATATATAGGGTGCAAAATTAATGAATTATCGTGAGAAAACAGAGAAAATAGTGATAAAATAATTTAAAAGCATAAAAAAAAGGTCTCTCAACATTTGTTGAAAGACCTTCACCATTGTGGGCGTTGACGGATTCGAACCGCCGACCCTCTGCTTGTAAGGCAGATGCTCTAAACCAGCTGAGCTAAACGCCCT
>CAKPYB010000078.1 GCA_934202525.1 uncultured Prevotella sp. | reverse complement strand
CCTTACAGGGCGACAGGTTTGCGCCCATAATAACCCAGGGCGATGCCCTGGGCTAGGAGCTTCTGCCCTTTCAGGGCGTGTGGGGCATACAGGGCGCGTGGGGCATACAGGCGCGTAGGGCATGCAGGACATGTGGGGCATGCAGGGCGTGTGGAGCTTACTTGTGAAAATTCAATAACCGAAATATCACACCGGTTCCGGCTGATATCAGAAAAGAAGAAGAAAAATTGATTTTACTCTTCACTCTTCACCCAATCGCTGGAAATGCCTTTATATAAAGGGGGTTCGAGAGGTGAAGAGTGGGTGAAGAGAGGTGAAGAGTTACAAAAAACTCTTCACCCTCCGCAACACCTTTATATAAAGGGGATTCGAGCTGTCGGGTGAAGAGTGAAGAGTTTTTGGCTATTCCATTGCCTCATATCCTTTATTCTGAACCAACTTGCCATTGAAGGCAAGGCTTCGCTGAGGTATCGGGAAGACGATGGAACAGGATGAGAGAGCGGACTGAACAGAACGGCGAAGATGCGAGGACTTGAGGAACTTGCCGAAACGGATGAGGTCCTGACGATGACACGTCTCGCCCGCCAGCACAACCTGACGGTCTTCCAGAATATTGGCAAGCGATGACCTGCGCGCAGGCAAACCGGCATGCGCACGAACCATATTATACTCTGCCCTGCCATCCCCATCGTTGCGCTCCATCGCCTCAGCCTTCATCAGCAACGCATCGGCATAACGGAAACGGAAAAGAGGTCTGGCTGGTCGGGAATGCTGAACAGAATCAGCCTCATCCATCACCAGCGCATCCTTCGGCATCTGATAACGCGCAGAACTGTTGAAGATTTCATCCTCCTCTAAACTGCAGCCCTCATCAGCCAGTCTGTTGCAATAGAAGATGCAGGTTTCCCATGCATTCAATATCTTGCTGCGGTTCTCACTCGCCTTGCCGCCCGTAATGAGCGAAGCGCCATCGGCAGTACGAACCATAAATTCCAGGTCCCTACCCTTCGGACGCTTCCTGTAACCCTGCGTCCAATCGTTGTACATATAGATTTCAGCATTCAGCGCCAGTTTAGCCAACAGGAAGTTGACCACAGGCTGCGTGATGCGCCCATAATGAGAGCCTTCCTCCAAACTGGACGTCTGGGGAAGATAAGGCAACACCTGCTGCAATTCGCTGAAGATAAAATGAAAGACTTCGCTCCGTTCGCTCTGCGCCGACAGCTTTTCATCGGTTACCGAAGAGCCCGAAGCCGGTTCATAAATGAGCGATTCTGCCGAAGACAGGAGTACCGGAATCCTGCCATACAAATCCATCGCCTCATAATACATCATGGCTCTGATGGCACGCACCTCAGCCTTGAACTGCGCCTTCTGGTTATCGGTAAGCCTGACTGACTGGAAATCTATCATATCCAGCGACTTGTTACACATGCCGATAGCCCGATAAAGATATTGCCAGGAAGAATAAAGCTGTTCATCATCAGTAGAAAGAGAAATCAGACTGTCCAGACTCTGAATGTCGCAGATGCCTTCACCATCTATCGCTCCACCCATAAAATCATATAAAGGAGCTATGGTCGTATCGAATATTTCAGACGCAGAACCAGTGCTGCCACCCCCATCGAGCTGATCCTTAGGATGCTCATTCAAGCACGATGAGAATGCCAACAGGGTCAGGAAAGAGATGACCCACGTAAGCAAATGTGAAATATATCGTCTCATAACCATATCACATGAAGTTTAGGTTTCAAACTGTCAAGACTGCGAATAACAGCAATCCGACTGCAAATATAAGAAAAAAGAATGATAAAAGGACACAAATATAGTAAAAATCTACGTAAATTTTGCGGTTATCAAATTTATTTGTACCTTTGCACCCGGTTAGCAGAGAGCTAACTAAGGGGTGCTACCGCCGAAAAAGAGAAAAAGCGGATGCTGAGAATATACCCATCGACCTGAACCAGATAATGCTGGCGTAGGAACCCAAGGCAAATTCCCCCCTTATATGATGTTTTTAATTTAAATAAATGAAAAGATTCAACGGGATCGCACTCAGTGTAGCGTTTTGCTCTTTGGCAAGCCAGGCTGCACTGGCACAGACAAAAATCGACACCTTGAAGGTGCAGCATTTGAATGAAGTGATTGTAAAAGGCGTACGTGCCGCAAAGGAAGCTCCATACGCCGTGGCTAACATCAGGAAATCAGAACTAAAACAATTCTCTTGCACAGGTCAGGAATTGCCATTTCTCCTTTCTCGTACACCGGGCATTCTCGCCTGGAGTGAGAACGGTATCGGCACCGGTACTACCTATATGCGCATTCGTGGCGCTGCCGGAAGCCGCATCAATGTAACACTCGACGGAGTGGCTCTCAACTCACCGGAAGACCAGACCGTTTTCTGGGCAAACATGAACAGTTATTCTTCGCTCCTGGGCAGCATCCAGGTACAGCGCGGCGTAGGTTCTTCTACCAATGGCGACGGTGCCTTCGGTGGAAGCATCTCTATGGCTACAGCTGCTCCTTCGCTCACCCCTACTGCAGAAGTTACCGGTTCTTTCGGTTCTTACAACACCTACCATACAGGCGCCAGCTTCTCTACAGGTCTGCTCGGCAAGCATCTGATTTTTGACGGTGCTTATCACGAGACAGCTACCGACGGTTATGTTGACGGCACAGCAGGCCGCTCAGGTTCTTACTATGGCGGACTGACCTGGCTGGGCGACAACTTCAAGGTAAGCTACAAGAACATCGGCAACTTCGAAAAGACCGGTCAGGCTTGGAACGGAGTGCTGGGCGGAGATTACAACTCTAACTTCACCCTCCTTGAGGATGGCATCCGCACCTATAAAGATATGTATAAGGCAGGTCTGGATAAGTTTAATGTGCTGACAGGCGATTTGGTTCGCAACGACAAGGGCGATTATACCATCACTCCTTATACCCTGCGCGACGGAAGCAAGTGGGATAAGACTACTGATAACTTCTATCAGAACCACAACATCCTTTCGGCTACCTGGACACCAAGCAGCCACTGGAGCCACAGCCTCTCACTGCATTATACCTATGGTTACGGCTACTACAAGGAGTTTAAGAACAACGCCAAGTTTGCCAAGTTCGGACTTGTTTACAAGGATGCAGAGGGCAACAAGAAGTCTGACTTCATCCGTAAGAAGGGACTCACCCAGCATACCTACGGCATGGTATACAACACCAACTACAAGGATGAGCACTGGGATGTTATCGGCGGATTGAACCTGCAGCAGTTCCGTGGCAACCACTGGGGATACCTTACTTATATCGCCAACCAGGATGCCGAGAAGAAGTTCTTCGGCAGCAACGGAAAGTATAAGTACTATGATTCTGATGCCCACAAGTATGACTACAGCGCCTTCATCAAGGCAAGCTATCGCTTTGCAGACTACTGGAATGCCTTCGCTGACCTGCAGTATCGCCGTGTAGAATACAAGACCGACGGAATCAACGACAAGTTTATCGCCCTGAAAGACGGCAGCTACAAGAACCAGGAGCTGAACATCAACGAGAAGTACAACTTCTTCAACCCTAAGGCAGGTATCAGTTTCAACAAGGATGGCCACAAGGCATACGCATCTGTAGCCTACAGCAACCGCGAGCCAGAGCGCAACAACTTTACCGACAACTTCAACTATCCTTTCCCTAAAGAGGAGAAGCTGCTCGATGTAGAGTTCGGTTATCAGTATCAGGGCGAAAACTGGCACGCAGGCGCCAACTTCTACTATATGGATTATGACAACCAGCTGGCTCAGACCGGACAGTTGAGTGACATCGGCGAGGCGCTGACCACCAACATCAAGGATTCTTACCGTATGGGTGTAGAGCTGACAGCCGGTTGGGCACCATTGTCATGGTTGTCTGTAGAAGGAAATGCCGCTTTGAGCAAGAACAAGATCAAGGACTTTGATGAGTATGTAAGCAACTGGGATGACGAGAAGGCACCAGGCGTAGTACATTACGACAACTCAACCCTGTCTTATTCTCCATCAGCTATCCTGAACGGCTTCATCGACCTCCACTATGCCGGTTTCTCTGCTACCTGGCACACCAACTTTGTAAGTCGCCAGTATATTACCAATACCGAAGACCGCGACTTCTCGCTGCCATGCTATTCACAGAGCGACCTGAGCCTGAACTATACCTCTAAGGTAACCAAGGCACTCGGCATCAAGGAGGTAAGCTTCGGTGTGGACATCAACAATATCTTCAACCGCCACTATGCAGCCAGCGCATTCACCTGGAGCAATGCCATCGGTTACGGATATACATTGGACAAACGATTCAAGCAGATAGCCTACATTCCGATGGCAGATACCACCTGGATGACGCACCTTACATTGAAGTTCTAATCAGAAATCATCATGATGGATTATATTGCATCACATGGTTTAGACATCTTTACCACGGTACTCGGACTGGTTTATATCCTGTTGGAGTACCGTGCCAGTATCTGGCTCTGGCTGGTAGGAATCATCATGCCCGCCCTGGACGTATGGCTCTATTGGAGTCATGGTCTTTACGGCGATGCGGGTATGGCGGTCTACTATACGATAGCCGGCATATATGGTTATGCCGTATGGAAATATGGCAAGAAGCACAACCAGAAGGAGAAAGAAGAACTTCCGATTACCTATATGAAGAAGTCGCTCTATCTCCCTACTCTTCTGTTCTTCCTGGCAGCCTGGGGCATCACCTATTATATACTGATAACTTTCACCAACTCTACGGTTCCTCTGCAAGACAGTTTCACCAATGCCCTGAGCTTTGTGGGTCTCTGGGCGCTGGCACGCAAATATATCGAGCAGTGGTTCTTCTGGATTAT
>CAKPYB010000077.1 GCA_934202525.1 uncultured Prevotella sp. | reverse complement strand
GGTTTCAAGTGGATTGCACGCGAGATTGCTATCTCTGAGGGCAAGCAGCAGTACATCGGTGGTGGTGAGGAGAGCTTCGGTTTCTTGCCATACGATAAGGTACGTGATAAGGATGCTCCTGCATCTATCTGCCTCATCTGCGAGATTGCAGCATGGGCTAAGGATCAGGGCAAGACTCTCTACGACCTCCTGATGCAGATCTATGCAGAGTATGGCTTCAGTAAGGAGTTCACTGTAAACGTAGTTCGCCCAGGTAAAACGGGTGCTGACGAGATTAAGCAGATGATGGCAGACTTCCGTGCCAACCCTCCACAGGAGTTGGGTGGCAGCAAGGTGGTAACCTGGAAGGACTACCAGAGCCTGGAAGTTAAGCATGCTGACGGCAGCGTAGAGAAGCTCGATATGCCTGCTACAAGCAATGTACTCCAGTGGTTCTGCGATGACAACACCAAGGTAAGTGTTCGTCCATCAGGTACAGAGCCTAAGATTAAGTTCTATATTGAGGTGAAGGATCCTTCATTCAAGTGCGCTGGCTGCTACAACCGCTGCACAGCTGCTGCAATGGATAAGATCGAGGCTATCAAGAAGAGCCTGAAGTTGGATTAATTTCATAGGAAATCATATCATGGCGCTCCGGTAATTATTGCCGGAGCGCTTTTCGTTTCAGTAGCCGTTTATTCTTCTCGAAATAGGGTAGCAAGTTACCCTCATTATCATGTTTTTACAGAAAAAAAGCAAAAAGACTTGCATATTTTCTGATTTTTATTTACCTTTGCACCCATATTACAAAATTATAACATATAATTATACTCTTATGGGAGGCATTTTCGGAACTATTTCCAAGAAAAGCTGTGTCGCTGATCTCTTTTACGGCACAGATTACAACTCACATCTCGGCACACGCCGGGGCGGTTTGGCAACCTACAGTAGTGAGAAGGGCTTCGTGCGCTCTATCCACAATCTGGAAAGTTCATACTTCAGAACGAAGTTTGAACCTACACTCAACAAGTTTGAAGGAGCTACATCGGGCATCGGCGTGATTAGCGATACAGATGCCCAGCCACTCATCATGAACTCTCATCTTGGCCGCTTTGCCATTTGCACTGTAGCTAAGATAGTAAACAAGGATGAACTTACTCAGCTTCTGCTCGAAAAGAACATGCACTTTGCAGAGATGTCTTCGGGTAGTACCAATCCTACTGAGTTGGTGGCTCTGCTTATTATTCAGGGTAAAACCTTCAGAGAAGGTATCGAAAACGTTTTCCATCACATCAAAGGTTCCTGCACCATGATGATCCTTACCGAGGATGGCATTATCTGTGCGCGTGACAGTTGGGGACGTACTCCAATCATCATCGGCAAGAAGGAAGGTGCCTATGCGGCTTCCAGCGAAACCACCTCGTTCCCTAACCTTGATTATGAAACAGAATATGAGGTAGGACCAGGCGAAATCGTGAAGATTAAAGCTGATGGCATGGAGCAGATCCGACCTGCCAACAAGAAGATGCAGGTTTGCTCTTTCCTCTGGGTTTACTACGGATTCCCTACATCTACCTACGAGGGCAAGAATGTAGAGGAGGCGCGTTTTACCAACGGCTTTAATCTCGCCAAGACCGATGATGTGGAGGTAGACTGCTGCAGCGGTATTCCTGATTCGGGTACGGGTATGGCGATGGGTTATGCTGCCGGCAAGGGTGTGCCTTACCAGCGTTGTATTGCCAAGTATACTCCTACATGGCCTCGCAGTTTTACTCCTAGCAACCAGAGCATGCGTTCACTGGTAGCCAAGATGAAGCTGATTCCTAACAAGGCGATGCTGAAGGGCAAGCGAGTATTATTCTGCGATGACAGTATTGTTCGTGGTACCCAGCTTCGCGACAATGTGAAGGTGCTTTTCGACCAGGCAGGCTTGAAGGAGTGCCATATGCGTATTGCATGTCCTCCATTGGTATATGGTTGTCCGTTCATCAACTTCACTTCTTCAAAGAGTGATATGGAGCTGATTACCCGCCGCATCATCGAGAAGTTTGAGGGCGATGCCAACAAGAATCTTGAGAAATACGCTACCACCGGTTCTCCTGAGTATCAGAAGATGGTAGATGAGATTGCCAGCCAGTTGGGCTTGACATCCCTGAAGTTCAACACCATCGAGCAGCTGGTAGAGGCCATCGGTCTTCCAAAGTGCCAGGTATGTACCCACTGCTTTGATGGCAGCAGTGCATATACTCTGAATGAGTTTGCTGATGAAGACTAAAATAAGAATATAAGTTCTTGATAGATAAGAAGATAGGTCTAGTGACCCCGTGAAACGCGGTGTTGCTAGACCTATTTTATTTTCCTTTTATATGATATCGTAATACCCCCTGCGAAATAAAACTGTCACAACTGTCATGTAACGCTTCTGGGTAGGAAGCGTGAGGGCTAAATATATAGCTTTCAATCACTTGTGATATGATACGAATACAGACAGAATCGGAAAATAATGTGGTTTATATTGTTTTCTTCTCGAAAAATTTGGTAGTTACGAAAAAGCAACGTATCTTTGCAGTACATGTTTAGTAAAAAGAAAAAAGTATGAGTGAAGTAAAGCCATATAAATTACCGGAAGAAAAAACAAGTATAGTTTCTGATTCCATGGCAGTCCGTATTACTCCTGATACGGATATTGTTACCTTGCGCCATAATGTGATGGATGCGGTGTATGCTACAACAGATCAGAATGCTTTGTATAGTTGTTTGGTTTTCTTGTCAAGTCAAAAGCAAACTTTACAATCTTCAGTAAAGAAAGAACTTTTGAATCGTTTAGATGAATTGTCAAAGCTTCCAGATGGTTGGGATGGTGAAGGTAGTCTTGCCCTCTCAAGAAATATCGTGGATTTTGTGAAGCGAATTATTCTGCTTGCTACTGATACTAGTCTGCAAAATTGGGTAGCTTTTCCTGATGCACGAGGTTGTATATATTTAGATTACACGGAAGACAATAATATAGCAGGTGTTACTATAACCAATCATCAGGTTGTAGCATTTATCAAACGGGATGGTCATTTGTCAAAATTCAGTTTTGATAAGTTGGATGAAAAGGAAGTATTGTCATTATTAGAAAAAGCTCATGGATAAACTGATTTCTGAAATAGCAGACGATGAAAAGGTTGCAAGAATCCTGTTCTCGCCTTCTCATATCTATAAAGGGCGTGTTTCGCCGAAGGCTTTTAAACTTGAAAAGTTGAAGAGTGGTGCTGAAGACTATATTTCAGTATTAAGATATAATGCAGATCAATTAGATTCTGTATCAGCTGTTTTTCGTCCTAGAACGAAAGGAGACTCTCGATATGGATTTACATTTTTAAATGTTTTGGATGTTCGAAACCTGGATTATGAATTTAACAACAGAAGGGTGGAGCTATTGCCAAAACCAAGCAAGCGATTACCGTTACATGCTGGAATCTTTTTATCAATTGATGGAAGATTGCAGACTGCCGATGATGTTTCTCCTGATATAGATTTTTTCCAAAAAGAACTTGCCATGCTTTGTGATGGGGTGCATAAATTTTAATCTGCCCCGAACGTTGGAAAAGTAGCCTAGTTCTTCATCCGGGTGAAATCTTTACATCTTCGCCTTTTGAGGCTATCGGTCTTCCAAAGTGCCGGGTATGTACCCATTGTTTCGATGGCAGCAGTGCATATACTCTGAATGAGTTTGCTGATGAAGACTAATTCATCTTTTTGCGAGATAAATAAATATGTAAGTGGCGAAATGAGTAGGCTGACAGTCTGCTGGTTTCGCCATTCTTTGTTTGTCCTCTTCTGTTAAGCAAATACTTTGTGATACATTTTTGTGTTAAAATTTCGAATATTCTTTGAATTATCAGATAATTACCGTATTTTTGCAGAAAGGTTTTAAAATAGAGATGATTATGAAACTATCAGATTATAGCAATATAACATCGACTCCTGTTTGGAATGAAGTGAAAAACTGGAGTGACGATGACAAGAATGAGCTTATCACATTGCTTTATACAACAATGGATAAGGTAAATCCTTATGTCGTTCCTGAGTCTGATGAGATAGAAGCTTTTGTGAACGAGATTCCTCGTGAAGCCTTGGCAGCTAGTGTGGAGATGGCATTAAAGGATCATGAAAATGGTAATACCATTTCCCATTCAGAATTAATGAGTCGTATAAAAGCGGAACGAGGATGGAAATAGAATGGTCACTGCTTGCCATTAAATTTGTTGAATCAGAAATCATACAGTTATGAGTGCAAAAATAACACAAGATAATCTTTATATGTTGTTGCCATTGAAGATTGGATGGCTTGCTCCTTGGCTCTCGCAAGACAAGGGTATAAGTCTTACAGATGCCATCAATCGTATATATCATTCACAACTATATAAAAAGCTGTCTACAGAAAGTACCAAATATTGGCATTTAGGTCCTGTGGACTTGTATAATGAACTGAAGAAAGAACTATAAGAAGATAGGTCTAGCGACCCCGCTTAGCGCGGTGTAGCTAGACCTATTTTTATATTATTTCTCGGCAAAATCTTCTTTTGCATAAAATGTATTATTTTGCATAGAACGTAAACTTGTTCTTGTAATCTCTGTTCACGCAGACGGTTGCCTTGCGCTGGGAGAGATTGTATACCACCGACCATTGGGTATGGCTGGTAGGATTGCCTGGAGTTTCTGCCTGACTCACACCATTGAGCAGATTCATGGCTCCTTCCTCTGACAACTGGTTACTGTTCTGCTTGATGACGAATTCCATCATGTCATAGCGGGTTTTGCCGTGGTTCGAAAGTTTCGGACCTTTGTCTGAACATGCCATGGTCTCTGATACATAGAAGTTGCTGGCACAGCGTTTTTCTATCACCTCGCGGGTGTTTGGCAATACGTCAGGATATTTGAAATGAGTCTTTCCGTCTTCACCCGTATATTCATCGTCGATGTAAATCTTGCTTTGGTGATCCTTGTCATATACGAATTCTACGATGGCATAACGGCC
>CAKPYB010000076.1 GCA_934202525.1 uncultured Prevotella sp. | reverse complement strand
TTCAGTTTCTGCCATTCGGCAGCATTCGCCTTCCAGTTAGGATTCTGCGGAATTGCGGTTGCTGCACTCTGAGAACAAGTGGTTAATGCTGCGTTTTGCGCCTGAGCAGTCAAGCCTCCACCCAACAATAAAGCCGAAGCCAAAACTACAGTAGCCATTCTACCTTTTATCATAGCAAAGCCATTCATGTTGCTCTGCTTACCCGAAACTTTCTTTTCCATTTTCTTTTATCTGACTATAATTATTAATATTCTAATAAACTTGAATATTCTAATCAGTATTTCCCCATATAGAGACAATACCATTCAGAATTCGGGTGCAAAGGTAGGGGTATTATGTGTCAAAAGGGTTACAAGGATTTTAATTAGCAGATAAAAGATACTACAATCTTATTACGGGAATCTCCCCGATGCTTTTAGGGAAAATCATACATCAGATTATGGTTTTCCCTTTGTTGTTTTCAGCTATTCTCTCTATCTTTGCACTACATAAAAGAAATGCAGTAATAACCCTTTAAAGAGAAGATCGTTATGAAAAGAATGATTATGACATTGGTTGCAGTATGGATGATGATTGCATCTATGAATGCTCAGAGACTGACAAATATTCAGGCAGAAGCCCGTTTTATCACAGATAAGATGGTGGTGGAACTGGGATTGAGCAACGCCCAGCGCAACAATCTCCTGAACATCAACTTCACCTATCTGGACGGCATCCGAAGCTATCGCGACATCGATGCCTACGGCTGGCATTATCGCAACAAGCAGCTCAAGCGCATGATGACCGCCAGACAATGGAAGAGATTCAAGAACTCCTACTATTTCTATCGCCCTATCGGCTGGGAGAACCATGTGTATGTTCACCATATTTACACCAAGTATCCTAAGCATAACTGGGGACACGACAAGCGCCGCCCTCGCCCTGAGTGCAACTATGGAAGACCGGGATGGCCAGGCGGAACCCATGAAACTTACGGACCAGGAAAGCCGGGCAAGCATCACAAGTATCACAAGCATCACAAGCACGACAAGAAGTGGAAGCATGACAAGAAGAAGTGGAAGCACGATAGAGATTGGGATGATGATGATGACGATGATGATGATGATGATTGAGATAATGACTGGGATGATGACAAACATTCGGTGATAAAACAGAAGAAATCCAAGCTGGAGATGATTCTCTGGCTTGGATTTCTCGTTAAATAAAAACTAACTATGCCGACTAACTAATAACTAATCATTAATAATTAATTACCAATCATTAATTACTAATCATTAATTACTAACAAGATGTCTTCCACAATCTGCTCATCGAGCAGGCGATTATCCGAAAGCAACTGCTGCACATCATATCTATCGTAGAGACCCTTTCTGATGCCGCCCACCATCACCTTCATTTCTGAAGTGCCATAGTAAGAGGCGATGCGCTCGCCGAAGCCGCCATCCTTCGAGCCATCCTCCAAGGTTACCACCAACTGATGGTTTGCCTTCAGGCTATCCAGCGTCTCGGCATCCACCTCATTCAGATAACGGGGATTGATGAGCGTAGCATCGATACCCTTATCAGCCAACAGGCGGACTACATTCTCGCCCTTCTGATAGAACGAACCGGCGGCGATGACTGCCACCTTCTCGCCCTGGTGCATCACCTTGTACTTTGCCTCGTAACCATACTCAGCATCAACGGCTTCTGACGTATGAACCACGCCATTGCTTGGCACGCGGATGGCGACAGGTTTCTTATCCTGCAGAATGCTCCAGCGGAGCATGGCGAAATACTCCTCGCAGGTGGTTGGAGCCAGATAGATGAGCCCCGGAATGCTGCAGAGCATCGGAATATCGAAAAGACAGATGTGGGTGATGTCGTTCATCGAGTTCACTCCGCCTCCTACCACGTTGATTACGGCTGGGTTGGAATTGATGCAGAGGTCTTGCGCTATCTGGTCGTAGGTACGCTGGATGAAGGTGCTGTAAACCGTCCATACCGGATGCAGTCCGCCCTTCGCCATTCCCGAAATCATGGCCACCGCCTGCTCTTCGGCGATTCCCATATCAATGTGCTGCTTGCCAGCCAGTTGGCGCTTATCGACAGTAAAACCACCTGCGGTAGGAGTACCGGCGGTTACAGCGATGAGGGTCTTATCCTGCTTCATCTCGCTGAGCATCCAGTCAGAGAATAATGTGCCGTAATCTTCAGTTGGAGCAACCTCCGGGAGGGTTCCATCGGCATTCCTTCTTGGTCGCGAACCGTCTTCCAGATTGAAAGGCATTCCCCAATGCCATGCCTCCTTGTTGGCTACGGCTGGCGCAAATCCATGACCTTTTTCTGTGTGAATGTGAACCACGGTAGGCTTATCCGTATCCTTCACGCTCTCGAAAACCTGGATGAGTTTTTCGATGTCGTTACCCTCTTCCAAGTACTTGTATTCAAAGCCCCACGCCTTGAACCAGTTGTGCTCGCAGGTGCCGTTGCTCTGGCGCAGGGCACGCAAGTTCTTGTAGATTCCGCCATGATTTTCGGCGATAGACATTTCGTTGTCGTTCACCACGATGATGATGCCCGTGCCGAGTTCCGAAGCCTCATCCAGTCCCTCGAAAGCCTCGCCGCCAGAAAGAGATCCGTCGCCGATAATGGCGATGATGTTCTCATCGGTACCCTTGACGTCGCGCGCCTTCTGCAAACCGGTGGCAAGACTCACGGAAGTGGAAGTATGCCCCACCTCAAAGTTATCATACTCCGGACATTCGGCAGGAGAAGAATAACCCGAAATGGCATTCATGTCATCCACATCGCCGAGGAATCCCGCAGCTCGTCCGGTGAGCACCTTATGCGGATAGCATTGGTGGCTTACGTCAAACACGAGCTTATCCTTTGGCGCATTAAAAACGTAGTGAAGCGCCACGGTAGCCTCCACGAATCCGAGGTTCGGTCCCACATGACCGCCATGCTTGCTTACACGGTTCAGCACAGCTTGTCTGGTTTCATCAGCCACCATCTGCAGCTCCTTCAAATCCAGCTTCTTCAAGTCGGCTGGCGACTTTATTTTCTCAATATACATTTTCTTATAGTTTTAATTATGATTTCTGGGTGCAAAGATACGAAGAATCTTGAAAACACGCATTACCCAAACTACAGAAAAAATGAATGATTTTCCGGAAATCTCATCTTGGAATATTCTTCAGGAAAACTCATCTTAGAAATCAGCCTGCTGCCTTATCCCTATCCTTCAGAATCACAGCCATGTTATCCAGCGCCCATTCTATCAGATGATCCATAATAGGAATAAGGGTTTCAGCTCGGGGTGTGAGAGAATACTCCACTCTTGGCGGCACTTCGGCATAAGCCTTGCGGGTAACGTAGCCATCAGCCTCCAACGATTTTAACGTGCTGGTAAGCATTTTCTGCGAAATATCCGGAATCAGCTTACGCAGGGCATTAAACCGGAGGGGACCATCCTGATGATTTTTCAGGGTGTAGATTACCAGTAGCGACCACTTGTCGCAAACGCGCGCCAGGACGTTACGGATGGGACAGTCCTGCACTACCATTTCTTTTATCATTCTTCCCATAATCTATCTTCTTTATATTCTACTATAATATTCTGCAATAATGTTCTGCAAAACTCTATAATATTCTGCAATAGGCTACAAAAGTAACTAATATCCGAAAAGAAACCAAACATACCAAGTTAATCTAAGTTAACGCTGCATTTTTCCTTCTCCCATTCCCACGCAATAGTTACCTCCCAGTAACCATCTTACCCCCAAGTGCCCTCTTGCAGGAACCAGTTTTTCGCAGTATCTTTGCAGCGCAATTCAGAAATGAAAGCTGAAAACAGAAGTATTCAGAAATTCACAATAAAAAATAAAAGAAAGAAAAATATAAACATTTAAAAATAACAGACAAGATGAAAGAAACAAAGATTATTGCTAAGGCTGCAAACTTTACAGCCACAGATTTTGGTAAGATGAGTGAAATCAAGGATTACACCTTAGAGCTGGGTCCTGAGATTAAGATTCCCGGAAAGGTATTCGGAGGTCAGAGCGTGAACGCTACTGGTGGCGAGTTCTCATTCCAGAGCTTTGCTCCTGGCACAGAGACAGGCTTTCTCCATACTCACAAGAACCACGAGGAATTGTATTTCTTCCTGAGTGGCAAGGGCGAATTCCAGGTGGATGGCGAGGTATTCCCTGTTCAGGAGGGAAGCGTGGTGAGAGTAGCACCAGCCGGCAAGCGCTCTGTTCGCAACAATGGTGCCGAACCTCTGCTGATGCTCTGCGTGCAGTATAAGGGCGAAACCTTTACAGCCGAAGATGCTGCTGATGGTGTGATTCTCAACGATAAGGTGGAGTGGTAGAAACTACTCCACCACCTCCATGATTTCAGGATGCTCAAGCTTTTCCTGTTTCTTGAGCTTCTTCACCACTTCGGAATAACTGTGGCGAATCAGGGTCTGGATGAAATCATCTTCCAGCGTGCCATAAAGGTTTACCTGGTTCCAGTACTTCTTGTTCCAATGCCAGGCACCTTCTATCTCGGAATGCTCCTCCCGAAGTTCGAGGGCATAATCGGCATTACATTTCATCGTAACCCATTCCGGGCGCTCCAAATCTACACAAGCAAAGATCTTGCCCAAGATGCGAAACACCAGGGTTCGCTCATCAAAGGGGAAAGCCTCGGTTGCAAGAGGGAGTGAGAGGCAATACTCTCTAACTGATTCTATGTTCATAATATCTTCTGATTCATTCAGATTAAGATGATTCTATTTTTCAGATGCATTTTCTAAAGCATCATTTTCTGCAATTTCTTATGCTTAGATCATGCTTTTTCTTATGCTTAGATCATGCAAAGATAATAAATTCTGATGCAAAGATACATTTTTCTCTTTAAAACACCCCTTTATGAGACACCAAAAAATAACCTTTTTGTAACTTTTTCAAGAAAATATTTGGTAGTTACATCATTTTATTGTAGATTTACTGCAGATTTTTAAAAGAAGGAGTAAGTATGAAGAAGGAAAAGAATGAAAATCTGATGACAATGGATGGGAAGCCGATGACAACAGATGTAAAGCCGATGAAGCAAGGACTTCTATCCCAAATATTCCATCTCTATTATGATGGCTTCAGGACGATGACCCTGGGCAAGACGCTCTGGACCATCATCCTCATCAAGCTTGCCATCATCTTCCTGGTGCTCAAGCTCTTTTTCTTTCCGAATTATATTAACAGTAATGCA
>CAKPYB010000075.1 GCA_934202525.1 uncultured Prevotella sp. | reverse complement strand
GTTGCTTTTAAAATTATGGTGCAAAGGTAAGAACTTTTACGATAAAGGGCAAGGTATAAATGCGGAGCCGCTTACGAGTGTGGCAATAGGTGGCAATAAGTGATAATAAAAAATGCCCTTATTGCCACGCTTAAATAGCTAAAAACCAATTGGTTAACTAGAAGCGTGGCAATAGTGACATTAGTTTTGGAAAAACTTTCTCGTACATAGGCTTTCCTCTTTTACTAATAAATGTTATATTCCAGCCATTCCTTCCCCAAATAATTTGTTCTCTCCCGAATTTACTGTACTTTTGCAGTAAGTATCTGATTAAAGATGAAAAGTGCAATTTAAAATAAGGTATAAATTATGCAATACAAGAATATTATATTCGATTTAGGCAATGTCTTGGTGAAGCTCAATCCGGAAGGATGCATCGGGGCTTTCAAGGCGATAGGAATGGGGGAACTGGCTAATCCGAATCCTCAGAGTGAGGGGATGAAGCTGATGAGTAAACTGGGTGTGGGAATGATTACCACCGAAGCATTCTGCGATGCGACTCGCGAGTTGACAGGGACTGATGTGACGAATGAAGAAATCATCGATGCTGCCAACAAGATGCTGGTGGAGATTCCTGATGAGAAAAAGGAGCGACTCCTGCAGTTGAAGAAGGCTGGTTACCGCATCTTCCTCCTGAGCAATACCATTGATATTCATTGGGATTATTGCGTGGAGCATCTTTTCCCTTATCAGAACCATGGGGTAGAGGATTATTTCGAGCAGTGCTTCCTCTCTCAGCGAATGCATCTGGCAAAACCTGATGCCCACATCTATGAGGAGGTAATCAGGCAGGCAAACATCTATCCCGATGAAACTCTCTTCATCGATGATCTGAAGGAAAACTGCGAGGCTGCCGAGAAGCTGGGCATCCATATTTTTCAGAACGTTAAGTTCGATGATTGGCTTGCACTTCGATTCTGACGGAAAGGTCAGAATCGAAGTTTTTATAAAATGCCATCAAGACGATTTATCAAATGATACCAGGTAATTTATCAAATGATGTCAGGCATGCATAGAGCGGAACGTTGATCATCCAGTCTTGATCCTTATAGGGAAGCATGGAGTAGCGGAGTCCCTTCAGTTCAGGATTGTTGGTGATGAATGTTCTGAGAGATTTCGCCTTAACGTTCACCTCTGCCTTTACTTCTATCGGTATAACCCGGTCGTGCCATTGGGTCAGGAAATCAATCTCTATTGTGGAGTTATCCACAGCATGATAGTATAATGGAATATCCTGGCTTTTCAGCTGGGTGAAGACATATAGTTCTGTAAAGGCACCTTTATATTCAGAGAAAATGCCATCGCCCACCAGCATCGATTCTGCTGAAGTCTCTGCCATCGCTCCCATCAGTCCCACATCGAGCATGAAGAGTTTGAAGGCGTTCAGGTCTTCATAGAATTTGAAAGGGAGGCGTGGGGTATTGACTCTCTGAACCTTATATGCCAGTCCTGCATCTATCAGCCATTGGATGGCCAGTTCGAAATCTGCGGCTCTGGCACTTTTCTTCACGGCTCCATAGATGAACTTCTTGTTCTCTTTGGCAAGTTGGGCAGGAATACTGTCCCACACCATATTAATGCGAGGCACTTCTCTATCTGGTGCGTGCTTCGAGAAATCTCGGCGATAGTCTTGTATAATCTGCTTTTGGATGGAACGGACTTCCTGCAGTCCCTTCTGCTCTACATGGGCGAGTACGGCGGCTGGCATTCCTCCTACATAATAATATTGTCGCAGCAGGCTGATCAATTCTGTTTCCAGTAAATTGATGACGTTCCAATTTCCTTCTTTCAAGATGCTTGCCATTTTCTCTTTTCCCATGGCATCGAGGAATTCGATGAAGTTCATCGGATAGAGGCGCAGCTCTTCTACTTTTCCTACTGGATATGACACCCCGCTATGGAGTGATATTCCCAGCAGGGATCCTGCCACGATGATATGAATATCAGGAGCATCCTCGCAAAAGAACTTTAAAGTTTCTAACGCTTTAGGACAATCCTGTATCTCATCGAGTACCATAAGGGTATCGTTGGGGGTAATATCTACCTGGCTGATGGCGGAGAGTGCCATCAGTATATCAGCTGTTGTGCCGCCTTTTTCAAACACTTCTGCTGCCTTCTGATTTCTGTCGAGACTGAAGAATGCAAGTTTTTTATATTCTCTTTTTCCAAATTCTTGCAGGATATAGGTCTTGCCTACTTGTCTTGCTCCGTTGAGAATCAGAGGTTTATGGTTTTGTTTGTTCTTCCATTCTACGAGTTTGTTATAGATGCTTCTTTTCATGATTTACACTTTTTCTAACGAATAATCGTATGAATTCCGCACTTTTTCTGACGAATAATCGTATGAACTTCACACTTTTTTTGACGAATAGCGGAGCAAAGATACACTTTTTCTAACGAATAACCAAGGAAAAGGCCGACTTTTTCTCTTTTTCCTTTAAAACTTAATATTTGTTATACATTGAGGTTTATTCGCTTTTTCCAATAAAATGTTATACCTTTGTGGGCTCATAATAACTAACAAATAATATCAAAATGAATTTTTACAAGACATTAGGACTGAAAAATAGTCGTATCGACGTGGCTGATGCCTTGAGAGGATTGGCCGTAGCAGGTATTATTCTCTATCACTCTGTGGAGCATTTCAATATGTACGATGGAAGCATAGCGCATGCTTACACGCTGGGTTGTGATGATTGGATGGCTGATGTGCTGGCTTTGCTGCTGTCGGGAAAGATGTATGGTATCTTTGCCCTGCTCTTCGGATTGAGTTTTTTCATCATGAACGACAACCAGCAGCAGCGTGGAAACTGCTTTTCGGGTAGATTTGCCTGGCGAATGTTCCTGCTGGCACTGCTCGGTATCGTGAATACCGCCTTCTTTGATGGCGACATCCTCTTCTCCTATGCCATCTACGGTCTGGTTCTCATCCCATTGAGCTATCTTCCTACCAAATGGCTCTGGTGGGTGGTTGCCTTCCTCTTTATCCAACCGGTAGAAATCTACTCCCTCATTACCGGATGGCAGGTAGATGCATCGTCGTTGGGAGAGGTGTATGGAAACATGTATCATGGTCATCAGCATGGCAGTTTTTTGGAGAATGCTTATGGTAACCTGCGATACGGACAGGTGGCTACCTATTACTGGTGCATGATGAAGGGAAGACATACGCAGACCATCTGCCTCTTCATACTCGGAATGCTGGTGGGCAGAAAGCGTTGGTTCTACAATGAGAACAACAACCTGGCTTTGTGGAAGAAGGTGCTGGCGGTTTCCATCCTGGTATTGATTGTGGGTGGCATCGCTGATGTGCGCCACATGGAAACATGGAACAATTGGCTTTATCCTATCTACAACTTCTTCATCCTCTCGTTTGTAGTATCAGGATTCGTTTTGTTGTGGTACGGAAAGGAATGGTTCAGAAAGGGATTGTCGTTCCTGCGCCAGTTTGGTAAAATGAGTCTGACCAACTATTTCCTCCAGTCTATCATCGGTTGCGGACTGTTTGCCTATTATGGCTTCAATCTCCAGACAAAGCTTGGCATCACCTACGCTTTCTTTGTGGGTATTGCCATGGTGGTAGTACAATGCCTCTTCTCCAACCTCTGGCTCAAGTATCACTCCCATGGTCCTTTCGAGGGAATTTGGAAGAAGCTGACCTGGATTAAGTTCTAAAACTTTAAGATTTTGAGATAAAAAAAGGTGTGTCATAAATCCATGATACACCTTTTTTTATCTCTTATTGATCCTTTCTGAATATTTTATCCACGACAATGGCGATGACGCTAGACACGATTTCCTTGAATTCCTGGAAGATGTTCTTCATGGTGCGGCTTTTTTTAATCTGTCATGCTCACTATAAAACTTTCATGATGTTCGAAGGTGGGCGCTGCGCCATGAGTTCCTGCTTCATATAATCCATGTAGGGCGCTACATGCTGATAATAATGGTAATAACCCGGACAGAGATAGTTGAGACCGGAATCGCCATACTTATTAATGCGGCTTATCAGAAGGTAAAAGTAGTTATAGGCATATCCTTCTTTTACGTGAAGTTCGATGATTGGCTTTCACTTCGATTCTGACTTCTTATCATCTGACAGGAAGCCCTATCTTGTTACACACATAATAAAGCGAGAAAAATGATATATATAAATTATTGCCACAAAAATAACATATCCGATAGCAAAATGTCATTTTCAAGGCTAAAAACAAGTGGTTGACCCATATCAAGAAAAACATATTGCAATGATATTTCTCGGCAAAAGATGCTGTTATTCGATAAAAAAGTGTTAACTTTGCACTCGTGTTTAAGGAATAACAAATAATAAATTTTAAAAAGGTTAATAATTATGATGACTATTTTTACAATGGCTTTCGCCGCAGTTATGTTTTCAGGTATGGTTCTTTGCATGGGCATGTTCTTGAAACACGTAGTAAACTCAATTCCAGAAATGACTAACATGAGCCATTCTGTTAGCTTGAGCAAGTAAGAATAGAACATACGATATACATAATATATATGTGAATCACTTTAGAAATAGAGAGAGATTTATATAAAGATGAGGGTGCGTCATAAGTCTGTGACGCACCCTCTTTTATTTTTTATTTATCCTTTCTGAATATCTTATCCACGACTATAGCAATGGCGCCATCGCCGGTTACATTGCAGGCGGTACCGAAACTGTCCATCGCAATATAGAGGGCTATCATAAGTGCTTGCATATCAGCATTGAAACCTAAAACTGAGGCTAGCGGACCTAGCGCTGCCATGACGGCTCCTCCCGGAACTCCCGGAGCTGCTACCATGCAGATGGCGAGCACGAAGATGAAGTTGAGAAAGAGGGGGAGATTGCAAGGCATACCATTGATGAGACAGATGGTGAGCGCACAACAGGTAATCTTCATCATTGATCCCGAGAGATGGATGGTGGCACAGAGCGGAATGGTGAATCCGGCAATGCCATCGGTGACGCCGTTTTTCAAGGTCTGCTTCAGTGTTACAGGAATGGTGGCTGCTGATGATGATGTGCCAAGTGCCGTGAAGTAGGCTGGCAACATGTTGAGCAACAGCTTAAAAGGATTCTTATGGGACAAGCCGCCAGCCAACAGATATTCGTAAAGTAAGATGACGATATGAAGTACGAGAATCACGAGGATAATCTGTGCGAAGACCAGCAGAATATGGTAGGCTTCGCCGGAGAAAGTCATGCCCAGGAAGATGCCGAAGATATAAAGGGGCAGTAGGGGAATGATGACTTTGGCAATGACACCTGATACGATTTCCTTGAATTCCTGAAAAACGTTCTGCATGGTGCGGCTGCCTTTGTGGGCAATGCCCAGTCCGGCAATGAACGAGAACACAAGTGCACTCATCACATCTACCATGGCAGGTATCTTGATTTCGAAGAAGGGTTTGAGTTCTTCAGCCTTATCTACTGCCACATGGGCAGAATTTGCAATCATGTGTGGGAAGAGTGCCGAACCTGTACCATAGGCAAGAAGACCCGCCAGGATGGTGTCGGCAAAGGCGATGCCCACGGTGGCAAGAAGGAGTTTTCCGGCTCCGTGACCGATGTCGGCAATGGCTGGTGTTACGAGACCGATGATGATGAGCGGTATCATAAA
>CAKPYB010000074.1 GCA_934202525.1 uncultured Prevotella sp. | reverse complement strand
AAGCGCTTCTGAGTACGCAAGCCCTGCTCACGCTGCAACTGCTCACGCTTGTTGGCGATTTCGCGAGCCTCCTGCTCTGTCTCGATTACGTGGAACTGGTCACCTGCTGTAGGCGCACCATTCAAACCGAGGATGATAGCTGGCTCTGCAGGAGCTGCTGACTTGATGTTGGCATTACGCTCATTGAACATCGCCTTGACACGACCCCAAGAAGTACCGGCGAGTACGATGTCGCCTACCTTCAAGGTACCGTTGGCAACCAATACGGTAGAAACATATCCACGACCCTTATCGAGAGAAGACTCGATGATGGTACCTGTAGCACGACGGTTAGGGTTAGCCTTCAAGTCGAGCATATCAGCCTCGAGGAGCACCTTGTCGAGCAGATCGTGAACACCGATACCCTTCTTGGCACTGATTTCCTGGCACTGATACTTACCGCCCCACTCCTCAACGAGCAGGTTCATGTTAGCCAAGTCCTCACGGATACGGTCTGGGTTAGCACCTGGCTTATCAATCTTGTTGATTGCAAATACCATAGGCACACCGGCAGCCTGGGCATGAGCGATAGCCTCCTTGGTAGTAGGCATCACAGAGTCATCGGCTGCGATGATGATGATGGCGATATCGGTAGCCTGGGCACCACGGGCACGCATGGCGGTAAACGCCTCGTGACCTGGAGTATCAAGGAAGGTAACCTTGCGACCGCTTTTCAGGGTCACACTATAGGCACCGATATGCTGGGTAATACCACCCGCCTCACCGGCAATCACATTGGTATTGCGGATATAGTCGAGCAAAGAGGTCTTACCATGGTCTACGTGACCCATGACGGTTACGATTGGAGCACGTGGAACCAAGTCGTTCTCATCATCCACTTCCTCGCTCACGGCCTCCTGAACCTCGGCACTCACGTATTCGGTCTTGAAACCGAACTCCTCAGCTACCATGTTGATGGTCTCTGCATCCAGGCGCTGGTTGATAGATACCATGATACCTACGCCCATCAGCGTAGAGATAACCTGAGTAACGCTGATATCCATCATCGTAGCCAACTCGCTAACGGTAACGAACTCAGTAAGTTTCAGAGTCTTGCTTTCCTTCTGCTCCTGACGAGCCTGATCCTGCAACTTCTCCTGAACAGCCTCACGCTTCTCCTTACGGTACTTAGCACCCTTCTTGTTCTGACTCTTGCTGGTCAAACGTGCAAGAGTCTCCTTAACCTGGCGTGCTACAGCCTCGTCATCAACCTCGATCTGACGCTGGTTGCCGCGGTTGTTGTTATTGCCGCGATTATTATTGTTATTATTTCTGTTGCGGTTTTTATTCTTCTTGTTATTACCGCCGTTGTTGCCATTACCTCCGCCATTATTCTTAGCTTCGGCATTGATGTCAACACGTTCTTTGTTGATACGAACACGCTTTTTGCGCTCATTGTGCTGTTGAGCCATTTTCTCCTCACGTTCCTTGCGGCGCTCCTCCTTGGTTTTCTTCTTAGGACGAGTGCTCTGGTTGAGAGAAGACAAATCTATCTTGCCCAACACCTTAGGCTCATTAGCAGTAAACTTCTTCTCACTCTTGAGAGTAAACACGCTGTTGTCTGCTGCGCCAGCAGAATGCTGTGCAGTTTCATTCTTAGCATGATGATGCTCTTTCTTTCCCTGAGGAGCATTCTGCTTATTCATCTGAGCGTTTGACTGCTGTGATTTCTGATGATTTTCCTGTTTCATTTGCTGTTTATGCTGAGAAGCCTGTTGTGGCTTCTGTTCCTTCTTTTGCTCAGCCTTAGGAGCGTCTTTCTTCTGCTCAGGACTGACGGCAGCAGTCTCAGGCTTTTCCGCAACAGACTCTGCAGCAGGCTTCTTACCGATATTGTCCAAGTCAATCTTTCCCAGCGGCTTATACTGCTGCTGTCCATTAGACTCCAACAAGCTTTCAGCGCGATTGTCCTTCTGCTCTGGCGCACGCTTCTTATCTTTTGCTTTTTTGGTAAAGAGTTTCTCAGCCTGATCACGAACCTCTCTGTCCTGACTGAAGGCATCATTCAATGCCTTGTATTGCTGGTCGGTGAGTTTGAAGCTCGGTTCTGCCTTGACATCTCCCAGGTCTTTTCTTTTCTCTAGGAATTCAACTGCCGTCTGAAGTCCTATATTTAATTCACGTAGTGCTTTATTTAATCTGATGCTCATAAATTATTTATTCTCCTATTTTTAAAGTTAGATTCCCTGCAAGCACTCGCTGGCAAGGGAATTATTGTTCGAATTCGGCGCGCAACACGCTGAGTACATGATCAACGGTCTCCTCTTCGAGGTCGGCCTTCTCAATCAGCAAGTTGCGAGGTGCATTGAGTACCTGCTTGGCAGTATCAAGACCGATGCCCTTGATAGCATCGATAACCCACTGGTCAATCTCATCAGAGAACTCATCCAAGTAGATATCCTCATCGGCCTCATTCTCGTCTACCTCACGGAATACGTCGATGGTATATTCTGTAAGCATAGAAGCCAGTTTGATGTTCATACCGCCACGGCCGATAGCCAAACTAACTTCCTCAGGCTGCAAGTAAACCTCTGCTTTCTTGTTCTCATCATCAACATTGATTGAAGAAACCTTGGCTGGAGCCAACGCACGCTGAATGAAGAGTTTGGTATTGCTTGAGTAGTTGATGACATCGAGATTCTCGTTGCAAAGTTCGCGAACGATACCGTGAACGCGGCTACCCTTAACACCTACACATGCACCAACCGGGTCGATACGCTCATCGAATGTTTCAACAGCAATCTTAGCACGCTCTCCCGGAAGACGGGCGATACGGCGGATTGCAATCAGACCGTCTGCAATCTCAGGAACCTCAGCCTCCAACAGGCGCTGCAGGAAGATTGGAGCAGTACGGCTCAAGATAATCTTTGGATTATTGTTCTCGTTGTCTACACGAAGGATGACCGCACGAACAGTCTCACCCTTGCGGTAAGTATCACCAGGAATCTGCTCAGTCTTAGGCAACATGAGCTCGTTGTTCTCATCATCTACAATCAGAACCTCGCGCTTCCAAACCTGATAAACCTCACCAGAGATAACCTGACCTACGCGATCCTTGTATTTGTTGTAGAGTGAATCATGCTCCAACTCAAGAATCTTGGAGGCCAAAGTCTGACGAAGAGTCAAGATGGCACGACGACCAAACTTATTGAAGTCAACCGTCTCACTTACATCCTCACCAACCTCGTAATCCGGCTCAATCTTACGAGCCTCAGAAAGTGTAATTTCCTTATTTTCATCTTCAACTTCGCCATCAGCAACAACTATACGGTTGCGATAAATTTCGAAGTCACCCTTGTCAGGGTTCACGATGACATCAAAGTTTTCGTCACTACCAAAAATCTTGGCAAGTACATTACGGAAGCTCTCCTCCAATACACTTACCAATGTAGTACGGTCGATATTCTTTGTTTCTTTAAACTCGCGGAATGTATCAATCATACTCGCTGTCAATTCTTGCTCTTTTTTAGCCATAACTTAATTGAAACTAATTATGTATTTTGTATATTTTACTTTATCCATCTGGTAAACGTGATCAACCTCCTGCTTAACCGGACGTTTTTTACCTTCAACCTTTACCTTTTCTTCAACGCCAACTGTGAAGTCATTTCCTTCAACAGCTTTCAAGATACCCTTCACCTTCTTGCCGTCGGCATCAAGCACCTCTACCTCCTTGCCAATGAAATTGATATACTGCTGCGGAACTTTGAACGGTTGACCCAAGCCTGCAGAGCCAACTTCGAGCTCATAGTCTTCCTCGTCACGGTTCAAATGATCCTCAATATACTTACTCAAGGCAACACAATCCTCAATCCATACTCCATCGGCATGGTCAATCTCAACAACGATTCTATCGTCGGGACTGATTTCAATGCTTACCAAGAAATATTCCTTATCTTGGAGCCATTCTTCAACTAATTTTTTTACGACGTTTTTATCAATCATATATACCTTATTAAAATAAAATGAGGAACTCTTGTGAGCCCCTCATTCCACTGAACGTTGCAAAATTACAAATATTTTTGTGATTAGCCAAAAAAAATGCAACTTTTTATTCGCAACGTGCACATTTTTAATCGATTGTGCACGTTTTTGTACTTATTTCTTCACAGGATGCAGTATTTTTTCGTATTCTGATGGAGAATTCAGCAATTTTACTGCTTCCTTAATCTGCTTGTCATAGCGCATGGAATTCTGGATGGCACCGCGCTGGAAATAATAGGCTGAAACGATGTCATTTTCCAACAGATGCTTGATGTAATCCTTGTTATAATCCAGATCCTTTGCCACATTATGACTCAGTTTTTTCTTCAAAGCCTCAAACTCTGACTTGGCATCATCGTAGTAACCTTCAAACTTAGCGAGTTTTTCCAAGTCCTTGAGATACTTTTCTGTTTCACGGTCGTACTGGAAGTTAGCCTTCAACACGCGTGTCTTGAATTCATCATAGTCGGCATCGGTCAGCGAGAACTCCTTCGCAGGAGCAATAGCAGGATGCTTGGCGATATAATCAACCTCATAATTAAGCATCACCTCATTACTGTCGCGGGCACCAGCCAGATAGAAGGCGATGTTTGGCAAAGAATCAGGCTTTACCTCTACATCCGGCTTCACGCCACCTCCATCTCTCACTTCTCTGCCACCTGCGGTATAGAACACCTTGGTAAGAGAGTCGGGAACATGCTCCACATAACCACCCTTATCGTGCTTATAGTTGAGTGCCTGAACGCATCGACCGCTAGGAATGAAATATTTAGCAGTAGTAAGTTTCACCTGTCCGTTATAAGGCAAATCCATGGTAGTCTGCACCAATCCCTTTCCATACGTGCGCGTACCTAATATTACAGCACGGTCATAATCCTGCAGACTGCCGCTCATGATTTCACTGGCACTGGCAGAATTCTCGTTCACCAATACCACCATCGGCATAACGGAATCTATCGGTTCAACCGTGGTCTTATAAACATGATTAGAACGCTGCAACTTTCCCTTCATCTCCAAGACTGTCTTACCTTTAGGCAAGAACATATTGATGATGCTGACCGCTTCGGTAACAGAACCACCACCATTATTACGCAGATCGAAGACAAGACTCTTGGCTCCTTGCTTTCTCAAATCGATGAAAGCACGACGCACTTCCTTGGCAGACTGCTCGGTAAAGGAATTGAAGTTGATGTAACCGATGCTACCCTCCAACATGCCATAATAAGGCAAGAACGGCAACTGGATGGTACGGCGTGTTACCTTCACCTTCATCGTCTTGCCTGTACTTGGACGCTTAACTTTCAACATGAAAGAAGAACCCGGGTCACCACGAAGATGATCGCTGACATAGCTCACCTCCTTATTGGTCATATCCTCATCATCAATACTCAGGATGATGTCACCCTTCTTCAGTCCCACTTCTGCAGCAGGCATATTCTCGTAAGGCTCGCTGATACAGACGCGCTGCAACTGGAAATTGTAGCGTATCACCGCACCTACACCCGCATACTTGCCGGTGAGCAGGTTCTTGAGTTCCTTCATCTTCTGCTCAGGATAATAGGTAGTATAAGGGTCGAGACTACGCAACATGGCATTGATACCATTTCCGACCACAACTTCAGCATCGAGCGTATCAACATACATCAAATCGAGATTTTTGTAGATGGCATTGAATATTTCCATATTCTTTGCGGCTTTGAAGTCATGATCTTTGTCAACCTGGGCAAAAGTAGGAACTGCCAGGAGCACCATAAGCAAGGAGAACAGTATTCTTTTCATTGTTACCTTATTTAATTGTATATGATTCAACTTATTGGTTATTTCCTCCTCCTCTTCACGGCATTCGCCCTCGGGAGAAGATTTCGACCACAAAAGTACTCATTTCTTTGCGAAAAACACCATAAAATAGGCAAAAAATGGCACAAAGATAAGAAAAAATACACTTTTTTAGAGAAAAAGCGAAAAAAGTCAGCAAAAAATTTGGCAGAATGAAGAAAAGTTAGTACTTTTGCACACGCAAATAAGGAACGTCATGTTCTTTACAGAAAAAAATGCTTCAATAGCTCAGTTGGTTAGAGCACCTGACTGTTAATCAGGGGGTCGTTGGTTCAAGCCCATCTTGAAG
>CAKPYB010000073.1 GCA_934202525.1 uncultured Prevotella sp. | reverse complement strand
GCGGTGCGTACGAGACTCGAACTCGTGACCTCCTGCGTGACAGGCAGGCATTCTAACCAACTGAACTAACGCACCAATCATGAAATCAAATTGAATGGCTTAGCGCTCATTTTTCATTTGCGAGTGCAAAGGTACTACTTTTTTTTGGTTCTACCAAATTTTTATGCAACTTTTTTACAGAAAATATTGAAAAAACATCGCATCCTCATATCCAACTGGGCCACAAAGCCATTGTTTCAGGATATTATTCCCCTCAAATCCAACAGATTGCAGCATTTTAGCCGCTTTTTGGTTTCTGATACCTACAATAGCATAAATCTGCTGAAGATGAAGTATATTCCGGGCATATTGCAACAAGCGTGACACAGAAGCCTTCGCGTAACCCTGCCCCTGAAACTCCTTTTTGATGACAATTCCGAGTTCGGCACGGTGATGACGGGGATCAAAATCTGTAAGATCCAGGATGCCCACCTGCTCATTCTGCTCATTCTCTACTATCAGGCGCACCTGATTGTCTACATAAATATCTGCCGAAGCACTGGTTATATAGTCGAGCAGCACCCGGCGCGAATATGGAACATTGGAAACACCCAGTTCCCAAAGCCGATCATCATTCTCTATATGGTAGAGAAAATCTAGATCTTCCAACTCTAAAGCACGTAATCGAATATTCGGTTCTTTCATAAACTACACTTATTAATAATGTACGCGCGTACCTTATAATATAGAAATAAATCTATCCTTATAAATAACCAAATTCATCCTTATCCATCACCTCCCTATCCGTAATCACCTTACCGATGTCCTTCGTATAGGTAGCCAGTTTAATATTCTCGTCAGACCGCTGCGCAAGCTGATGCAGCATCTCTTCATAGCTCATCTCGTCAGCATCAAACAATACCTGGTTTGACAGGTCGACATGAGAAGGAGAAAAGAATCCCAGACTCTTTCTGATTCTCGCAGTCATCATCTGCGTAAAGGCTACAGAGGCACGGGCATAGATGGCAAATTTGATAGGAATACTCAAGAGATGCGACATACCCGAATAATGTTTACGGAAGAAGATAAGCATCGCCTCGTAAAACACATGCACATAGCGGAAGCTCGACTTCTGAGTACTTTCACCTTTGTAATGCAGGATATCTACAGGCAGATAATAGTTCTGATAACCACCCTTCAAGATACGGTAAGAAAGATCAATATCCTCGCCATACATGAAGAAATCCTCATCCAGCAACCCCACCTTCAGCAAGGCTTCACGACGAATCATACAGAAAGCACCGCTCACAACCTCTATCTTTGCCGGCTTATCCCATGGAAGATAACCCATGTAATAATGACCGAAACTGCGATGCTGAGGAAACCGGCTGCACAACCCCATCATCTTATAGAAAGCCACCATCGGAGAAGGCAATCCTCTCCTACTCTCAGGAGCTGGTTTGCCATTGGCTCCCAACATCCTTACACCCAGTGCACCGGCATCAGGATGAGAACGCATAAAACTGACAGCATCCTTGAGAACATGCTCACCGATAATGGTATCCGGATTCAGCAAAAGAACCAGATCACTCTCGCTCTTGCGGATAGCAAGATTGTTGGCACGGGCAAATCCGTTATTATGCGTACAGGCTACAACATGGAGATTAGGATATCGGGAAGCCGGGAAACACTGTTCGAGATATTCCACCGTTCCATCCTGAGAATGATTATCAACCACGATAATCTCTGCCGTATCGCCACTTGCATCACCCTGCTGCCCACACTCCAACACGCCGATAGCTTTCTCTACCGAACGCAGACACTGGGCAAGATAGTACTTCACATTATAGCTTACTATGACAACACTGAGTTTCATATTGAATATCAAATATTAGATACTGAGAGTTTAACCTTCCGCCTCTGTTGTTTCGTCCTCACATCTTCCGACAGAAGGATAAACAAAGAAGAGACAGAGAAAAAGGATGATAGCCATATATCCGAAAGCAGGCGCCATCGTCTGATAATACATAAACGTATTGATCAGCATTGGCAAGCAGAGCATATTCAGACGGGCAGTGCCCAGAGGAAGAAGTGCATCTCCCTTACGGGTTACCAACTGACGGTGAATAGCCTTGAAACTGAAGAGTTTGAGCGCCAAAGGAATAACGGCAATGGTAAGAAACTCCATCGCTACGGTAATCACATAGACCAACGTGACATCCCCTGCCAGATTAGTAGGTTCCAGAATTTCTGTCTCATAGAGCAAGACCAGCAGGAATCCAACCAACAGGACAAAGAGGAAATTGGTCATCAATATTCGTTGTACTTGTTTGATTTTCATTTTATTGTCTTTTGTTATTGTCCAAATGGAGTTCTGTTCAGAATACTCCGTCCGAGGGTAACCTCATCTGTATACTCCAATTCATCACCCACCGAGATACCACGGGCGATAACAGAGAGTTTAACAGGATAATCAGCAAGTTTACGGGAGATATAGAAGTTGGTAGTATCACCCTCCATCGTACTGCTGAGAGCAAAAATCACCTCCTTCACCCCACCTTCAGCCACACGCTGAACCAGCGATTCTATCTCTATATCCGAAGGACCGATACCATCCATCGGCGAAATGATGCCGCCCAAGACATGATAGAGTCCGTGAAACTGCTGCGTGTTTTCTATCGCCAGTACATCCTGCACATTCTCGACGACACAGATGGTAGAAGCATCGCGCCGGGAATCAGAACAGATCGGACAGACATCCGTATCGCTGATATTATGACAAACCCTGCAGTATTTCACTTCACGGCGCATCCTGGAAATGGTATCAGCAAAGAGTTCCACATCCTCACTCTTACGCTTGAGCATAAAAAGTACAAGGCGCAAAGCTGTTTTGCGCCCTATACCAGGCAATTTGGAGAACTCCGCCACTGCCTTTTCCAACAAAGCCGAAGAAAACTGTTGTTGCATCTTAGCAGTTTAGAGATAAATACCAATACCCAGTTTCAAACCTACGGTAGAATAATCTACATGCTTCTTGAAACTCTGATCGTAGTAGACAGCTGGCTCGAGGGTAACCGACTTGCCGAGGAAGAAAGCATAACCTACCTCTACCCCTGGCATGAAATCATTATAACCTCCGGAATGAGCCAACTTTACGCCGCCACCCAGATACAGACCATTCTGCTCGATATAATAACGTGCCTGGGCACCGACAGAGAAATAATCCTTCACGCCTTCAAGACCTGAATGATTATATTCTACCTGCCCCAACAGCATCCAGTCGTCTTCTACGAAGTATCCGGCCTTAGCCTGAATACCGAGATTAAGGTCCTGAGAACCATTATAACTCAAGTTTAAGCCCGTCATCGACGCACCGATATACTGTTTTCCACTTTCAAACTGAGCATGGGCAGCTGTCGAAACGACAAGTGCCAATGCTGCAATAGCTAATTTTTTCATTCGTATCATATAAATTTACGTATATTGATTAATACTTATATATAAATCTATTGTTTCTTCTGATAACTGCGATACCAACCCAGGAACCATACCAAGGCTATCACCAGAATGATGACACTGCCCGTATAAGCCAGGCTCTCACCCAAAGCCAAAGCTGTTGGCGAAATGAGCAGGAAGGTTGAACATATCATGGTCATAAACAAGGCAGGAACCAGCGTCATCACAAAAGGCTTCTTCTGCTGTACCAGATAAACCGTCAATGTCCAGAGAGTGAACACAGAAAGCGTCTGGTTAGCCCAGCCGAAATACTGCCAGATGATATTGAAACCATCAGGATTCTCCATCTGCCAAACCAGAATGCCCACCGTAAGAGCAAACAACGGAACGCAGATATAAAGACGCTTGCGCATAGAGCGCTGCTCCAAACCGATAAACTCGGCGATAATCAGACGGGCACTTCTCAAAGCCGTATCGCCACTGGTAATAGGCGCTGCAACAACACCCAGCAGAGCCAGGATTCCACCAGCCACACCCAACCAGCTGGAACATACAATTTTCACAACGGTAGGCGCATCGAAGTTCTGGATAAGCGACTTGCCGCCATCAAACTGAGCTATAAACTGCTGAGCGGCCTCAGGACTTACGCACTCACGCCATCCACCATAGTAGAAGAAATACATGGAAACCGTAGCCCATATCAAGGCAACAACACCTTCTGTAATCATGGCTCCATAGAAAATAGGGCGACCCATCTTCTCATTCTTCATGCATCGGGCCATGAGCGGACTCTGCGTAGCATGGAAACCACTGATGGCACCACAGGCTATCGTGATAAAGAGGCAAGGGAAAATCGGACTCTTCTGAACAAAAGACTCCGTTCCCAACCAAGCCGGATTCTCATTGAGATTGCAACTCTGCAAATTGCTCCAAAGTTCAGGCAATGAAGGCCACTTCACAAAGAGACCTATCATCAGAGCACCCGCCATAAAGAGAAGCGAGAAGGCAAAGAGCGGATAAACCTTACCGATAATCTTATCGATAGGCAGTAATGTAGCAATGACGTAATAAACGAAAATCACCACAATCCAAAACATCTGGCTGCCCCAGAATGCATCCGTATTACAAATGCCACTCATAATGATAGCCGGACTGTATACAAACACAGCTCCCACCATCATCAGCAAAAGTACCGAAAAGACCAACATCACTTTCTTGGTGCGTCCACCCAAATACTTACCTACCAATTCCGGCAAACCAGCACCACCGTTACGGATACTGAGCATACCGCTCATGTAATCATGCATGGCTCCTGCGAAGATACACCCGAAGATAATCCACAGATAAGCCACCGGTCCGTACCAGGCACCCATAATGGCACCGAAGATAGGACCCGTTCCTGCAATGTTGAGGAACTGAATCATGAAGATCTTCCAACTAGGCAGTACCATAAAGTCGACCCCATCGGCTTTGGTCACTGCAGGCGTAGGGCGGTCATCAGGACCGAACACATGCGCCACAAACTTTCCATAAAGAAGGTAACCCAATACAAGGGCGACCAAACTAATAACGAAACTGACCATTTTGCTTTTATTGCTTTAAAATTTCTCTCTTTTCGGTGCAAAATGCACTTTATTTTAATATTTCAACCGCAAAAGTAATATTTTTATTTGAAATAAAAAAAAATATTGGTATCTTTGTTGCCAAATTGTAAGATTATGAAGAGATTTAAGATATTTTTTATCGTTTTATGCTCTGTTTTGGCCGCTAAAGCCCAGAGTATCGTGTTCAATAACCAGGTGCCGAAACATGAAGTAAGAGCTGTATGGCTGACAACCATAGGAGGTATCGACTGGCCACACTCTTATGCCCAGTCTTCTTATTCTGCCGAAAAGCAGAAAAAGGAACTGACGGATATACTGGACCGGTTACAGCAGGCTAAAATCAACACCGTACTGATACAGACCCGCGTAAGAGGTACCATGATTTATCCGTCGGCATACGAACCTTGGGATGGATGTCTGTCAGGATTTCCGGGCAGAAGTCCGGGCTATGATGCCCTGCAGTTTGCCATCGACGAATGCCATAAGCGCGGTATGGAACTGCATGCCTGGGTGGTAACCATCCCTGTAGGAAAATGGAACGCACTCGGCTGCAAAACCCTCCGACAGAAGATGCCGAAACTCATCAAGAAGATTGGAGCCGACGGATACATGGATCCGGAAAACAGTCGGACAGGCGATTATCTGGCAAACATCTGCAGGGAAATTACACATAAATATAATGTAGACGGTATTCACCTCGACTACATCCGTTACCCTGAAACCTGGAACATCAAAGTGAGCCGGGAACAGGGACGCCGGTATATCACCAACATCGTAAGAAAGATTCACGATGCAGTGAAGGCTGAAAAACCTTGGGTAAAAATGAGCTGCTCACCTGTAGGAAAGTATGATGACCTGAGCAGATACCGGAGCTTTGGCTGGAATGCATACACGAAGGTCTGCCAGGATGCACAGGGCTGGCTCAAGAGCGGTCTGATGGACGAGCTCTTCCCTATGATGTATTTCAAGAACGAACACTTCTATCCGTTTGCCATCGACTGGCAGGAACAGAGCCACGGCAAGATTGTGGTTCCAGGGCTGGGCATCTACTTCCTCGACCCGAAAGAAGGAAAGTGGAGCATCAATGACGTGACGGCAGAAATGTATCACATCAGAAACCTCGGAATGGGATATGCTTTCTTCAGAAACAAGTTTCTCTTGGACAACAAACAGGGTATACTCGACTTTACCCAACGTTTCAACCCATACCCTTCATTGGTTCCGCCGATGACCTGGGCAAGCAAGAACCAACCGGAACAGCCACAGCTATTATCGGTAATCACCACCGATAACAAAGTATCAGTTTCCTGGAGCAATCCTTCAAACTATACGGATGGCACTAAAATCGCAACCCCTTATATATATAATAATGTATACGCGAGCAAGAAATATCCGGTTGACATCACCGATGCGCGCAATCTGGTTGCCACACGAATCATAGGAAATTCGTTCAAAATAGAAAATCCTGATGCAAAACATCTGTTTGTTGCCGTAACTTCAATGGACGGATATGGCATAGAAAGTCTGCCAACCCAAGAAAAAGAGGAAGAGATTCAACTTTTTGTCCAAAGCACAGGAGCTGCGAAATTACTCGAATGTGACGGAAAGAAGGTATATCTAGCAGAAACCACCAAAAATCTCGTTTTTGACGTCCTGATGATCGAAACCCTGCAAGGATGCGACATCCTGCACCTCCAAACAAAGGATAACACACTAGATGTTAGAAACTTAAAGGAGGGTATCTACCGCGTGGTAAGCATCAACAAGAAGGGGTATAGACATACGTTAGGAACCTTCAAGATGAAGAAAAATTGATTTTTTTCGAAAAAAGTTGCGAAAAAATTTGGTGGAATCAAAAAATAGTAGTACCTTTGCACTCGCAATTCAGAAATGAGGCTTTTAAATGTTGCACCCTTAGCTCAGTTGGTAGAGCAACTGACTCTTAATCAGTGGGTCTAGGGTTCGAATCCCTAAGGGTGTAC
>CAKPYB010000072.1 GCA_934202525.1 uncultured Prevotella sp. | reverse complement strand
CAGGACTCGAACCTGCACGTTGTGAAACACACGCACCTGAAACGTGCGCGTCTACCAATTCCGCCACTTGGGCTCAAGTCTATAAAACAATAATCTTATAGCACTCTTGGAGCGGAAAACGGGACTCGGACCCGCGACCCCAACCTTGGCAAGGTTGTGCTCTACCAACTGAGCTATTTCCGCAAAAAGAAGGTGAAGAGGAGGAGACTCGAACTCCCACGACACAATTGTCACTACCCCCTCAAAGTAGCGCGTCTACCAATTCCGCCACCTCTCCAAGCATATTGTCATCAATTATCTAACCAAGATAAAACTTGATGTTGTTTTCAAAAAAAATGAGCGGAAAACGGGACTCGGACCCGCGACCCCAACCTTGGCAAGGTTGTGCTCTACCAACTGAGCTATTTCCGCAGTTTTTCCTATTACTTAGGAGCGTTCCTCTGAATGCGAGTGCAAAGGTACTACTTTTTTCTGAATTACCAAACTTTTCTTCGATTTTTTTGAAAAAAAATGTGCATTTTGCCCTTTTTAGTGAGCAAAACACACATTTTAAGCCTTATTTTGCCGATTTTTAAACCCATCCGGCAGAAAAATCGGGAAAATAGAAATTATACTAATCCATCCTACTGCGATAATCTTCGTAGCTGAAATCTCTTAGAATTTCCAATTTTCCATCTAAATGTACGATTCCTATTGATGGATGAGTGATTCCATTAAAGGTATTTGTCTTTACCGTAGTGTAATGCAGCATATCTTCGAAAATTACATTCTCGCCTATTTGCAATTCATGGTCAAATTTCCAGAAGCCCATAAAATCTCCACTCAGACAACTGTTGCCACCTATTCTATATATATGTGCGCCCTCAGGAGCCTTCGTCGGATCATCAACCTCCAGGGTTTCTGCATTTCTGACAGCTGGCATATACGGCATCTCCAGACAGTCGGGCATATGACAGGTAAAACTGGCATTTATGATAGCTGTCCTGATACCTTTATCTTCAACCACATCTACTACTTGAGTTACAAGCGGCCCGGTCTGCCACCCAAAGGCACTACCAGGTTCCATGATAATTTTAAGATGAGGATAACGCTGATGAAATCCCTTTATTATATTAATAAGGTGTTCCACATCATAATCCTTCCTGGTCATCAGATGACCTCCACCGAAATTGATCCATTTCAGCTGCGGAAACCAAGGAGAGAATTTCTCTTCGATATGAGCTAACGTACGTTCAAAGACATCCGCCCCACTCTCACAGTGACAATGACAATGGAATCCTTCTATATCTGAAGGCAAAGTTTGAGGCAATTTATCTGCCGATACACCGAACCGGGTTCCAGGTGCACACGGATTATACAGCAATGTTCCGACTTCAGAATATTCCGGATTTACTCTCAATCCCAGTCTGATGTCAGAATTTGCCCTACGAGCCCGTTCATGATATCGCTCATATTGCGTAAGCGAGTTGAAAGTAAGATGACTTGAGCATTGAGCTATCTCATCAATCTCATAATCGGTATAAGCCGGAGAAAAAGTATGCGCCTTACTGCCAAATTCATGATACGCCAGTTTTGCCTCGCTAAGAGAGCTGGCCGTGGTCGAAGAAATATACTCTCTGAAAATCGGAAATGTCTTCCAAAGAGCATAAGCCTTAAAAGCTAGAATAATTTCCATATCGGCACGCTCAGCCACACTCCTGATGAGCGACAGATTGTGTCGCAAACGTTCTTCCTCTAAAACGTAAATTGGTCGATGAATCTCATTAAAATTCGCTAAATTTACTTGCATAACTTGATAAATATTAATTTTATGGTGCAAAGATAGCTTTTTATCCCGAATATAATTGCTAGTTTGCGTTTTTTTTAATACTTTTGCATCATAAAAATCATTTTGACGATGAAATTAGCGATAATGACCAAGTCCACATTCTTTGTGGAAGAAGATAAAATACTATCCTCGCTGTTCGACGAGGGCATGGACAACCTGCATCTTTTCAAGCCAGGTTCGTCACCAATGTATGCTGAGCGACTGCTCACGTTACTGCCTGAAGACTATCTTCGCAAGATTACTGTTCATGATCATTATTACCTCAAACAGGAGTATGATTTAGCAGGAATCCATATAGACGATCCGCTAGCACCGGTACCGGATGGATACAAAGGCAAGTTCAGTCGCACCTGCACAGATCTCTCGATGCTGAAAGAGATGAAGAAGAAATCAAACTATGTGTTTCTGAAAAACATCTTCGACTGTATTGAGTTTAAAGATGAAAAGTCTTCCTTCAATCTGCAGCAGCTTGAGAATGCAGCCAAGGCAGGACTCATTGACAAGAAGGTATACGCCTTGGGAGGCATGAGTCTGGAAAATCTCAAGATTGCCAAGGAACTCGGATTTGGAGGTGCAGTAATCTGTGGAGATCTCTGGAACCGTTTCGATATTCACAACGAGCGCGATTTCAAAGAGCTGATTCTTCACTTCGAGAAATTGAGAAAGGCTATCAGCTAATCACGTTTCCCGAAAAAGATTCATCCCCCTACACGAATATAGATAAAAAATAACTATTAATACACATAAACACTAATAGAAATGAGTGACAAAAACTCTTTTTTGGTATTCTCTGGTACTAACTCGAGATACCTTGCAGAAAAAATCTGCGCTAGTTTAGGTTGCCCACTGGGTAATTTGGTTGTAACCAAGTTCTCTGATGGTGAATTTGGCGTATCTTTCGAGGAGTCTATCCGCGGACGCGATGTATTCCTCGTACAGAGCACATTCCCTAATTCAGACAACTTGATGGAGTTGCTCCTGATGATTGACGCAGCAAAGCGTGCTTCTGCCCGCCATATTATTGCTGTTGTACCTTACTTCGGATGGGCCCGTCAGGATCGTAAGGACAAGCCACGTGTCAGCATCGGCGCTAAGTTGGTTGCCGACCTGCTCAGCGTTGCCGGTATCGACCGTCTCATCACGATGGATCTCCATGCCGACCAGATTCAGGGCTTCTTTGATGTTCCTGTAGATCACCTCTATGCATCTGGCGTTATTTTGCCATACCTGCAGAGCTTACGCCTCAAGGATATGGTCATTGCTTCTCCAGACGTTGGTGGTTCTAAGCGTGCCAACACTTATGCTAAGTACTTCGGCTGCCCTCTCGTGCTCTGCAACAAGACCCGTGCTCGCGCCAATGTAGTAGCAAGCATGCAGATTATCGGTGATGTAAAAGACAAGAATGTTGTCATCATTGATGATATGGTCGATACAGCCGGTACTATCACGAAGGCTGCCGACATCATGAAGCAGGCTGGTGCAAAGACTGTTCGTGCATGTGCATCTCACTGCGTGATGAGTGGTCCTGCATCTGAGCGTGTTCAGGATTCAGCTCTTGAGGAGATAGTATTCACTGATTCCATCCCTTACACCAAGCGTTGCGCAAAGGTTAAGCAGATTTCTATTGCAGATATGTTTGCAGAAACCATTCGCCGTGTTGAGGATAACGAGAGTATCTCTTCCCAGTATCTGGTATAAGGAAATATCATCATACAAGTTTACAAGGAGTCTTTCTTTTTAAAAAGGAAGACTCCTTTTTTATGATTCCATTCTTCCCCAGTTTCTAATCTACATTCACTTTTCACAATTCACTTTTCACAACTACAATAACACTGTTCATTGTTCGATTTCAAACAAAAAAATCCTGTATCCCCAAAAGAGATACAGGATTCATATATTTATAATGTGACAATGTCGCTATTATATTAGTTCAACCACTTCACGTAGCAGAAGTCCTGACGGTGTGGCAACTTATCATTCTTAGGATACATACGTACGCCTGTCTTGAATGAACCAGCATTGATTGGCTCAATCTCAGCCTCGAATGTAAAGTTGTTACCCTCGTGGCCAACCATCTTGAATGGATAAACAGCATAAATCTGCTTGCCATCCTCTGGTTGCTCCTTCAATACAACAAGTTCCAAACCTACTGCATCGTTCAAGCCCTGCTCATCGATAACATACTGAAGCTTGATCTTCTGACCAGTCTCAGCAGCCATCAGCATGCAGTCGTCCTTAGATACAACGTGGATACCATCCCAACGCTCAGCAACGCTCTCCTTCCAGAGTGCAATCTCCTTAGCAAGTGCATTGTCGTTAGCGCTCAACTTCTTGAAGCGGGCAGCCTGCTTATTGTAGAACTTATCATAGTAGTCATCCAACTGGCGCTTCATTGTATAGTGAGGAGCGATAGTAGCAATAGAGTTCTTTACTACCTGGATCCACTCCTTGCTGAAGCCTTCCTTATTCTTGTTGTAATACATAGGGATGATGTCGTTCTCCAAGAGGTTGTAGATAGTAGCAGCATCAAGCTGATCCTGGTAACCCTGGTTCTGGTATGTACGCTTCTCAGGAAGAGCCCAACCAGCACCCTCGCGGTAACCTTCTACCCACCAACCATCAAGTACAGAGAGGTTGACAACACCATTCATCTCAGCCTTCTCGCCAGATGTACCAGAAGCCTCCAATGGACGTGTAGGAGTATTCATCCAGATATCAACACCTGAAACCAGACGGCGAGCCAAAGTCATATCGTAGTCCTCCAAGAAGATAATCTTACCGAGGAACTCTGGACGCTGGCTAATCTCGAAGATTCGCTTGATCAAGCCCTGACCAGCACCATCAGCTGGGTGAGCCTTACCTGAGAAGAAGAACAATACTGGGTGCTCAGGATCGTTAACGATCTTAGACAAGCGATCCAAGTCTGTGAAGAGCAGGTGAGCACGCTTGTATGTAGCGAAACGACGGCAGAAACCAATCATCAAAGCGTTAGGGTTGATACGCTCGAGCAAAGATACTACACGAGCAGGATCACCCTGGTTCTTCAACCATGTCTGGGTGAACTTCTCACGGATATAAGCTACGAGCTTCTTCTTCAATGCCATACGGGTATTCCAGATTTCAGCATCTGAAACTTTGTAGATGGCATGCCAGATTTCCTCGTTGCTCTGGTCGTTCATGAAGTTCTTGTCGAAATATGTATCGTAGAGCTTACGCCACTCTGTTGCTGTCCAAGTTGGGAAGTGAACACCATTGGTTACATAACCTACGTGGTTCTCCTCTGGGAAGTAACCCTTCCAGATGTTAGCGAACATCTGCTGGCTTACCCAACCGTGAAGCTTACTTACACCATTAACCTCCTGGCAAGTGTTGCAAGCGAATGTAGAGAGGCAGAAACGCTCGTTGTGATCATCTGCATTTTCACGACCCATACCGATGAACTCATCCCAAGAGATGCCAAGGCGCTGTGGATAGCCACCCATGTACTTGCCGAAGAGAGCCTCGTCGAAGTAGTCATGACCAGCTGGCACTGGAGTATGAACAGTATAGAGAGAAGAAGCGCGAACCAACTCGAGAGCCTGGTTGAAGTTCAAGCCATCCTCCTCGATGTAGTCGCAGAGACGCTGCAAGTTACAGAGAGCAGCATGACCCTCGTTGCAGTGATAGATATCCTTCTTGATACCCATCTTCTTCAATGCAAGCATACCACCGATACCGAGCAGAATCTCCTGCTTCAAACGGTTCTCCCAGTCACCACCGTAGAGAGAGTGAGTGATAGGACGGTCGAACTCTGAGTTCATATCATTATCTGTATCCAGAAGATACAACTTGATACGACCTACATTCATCTGCCATACGTATGCATGTACCTGATAGTTTGTGTAAGGCACATCAACTACCAATGGGTTACCATTCTCATCATATACTCGCTCGATAGGGAGAGAGTTGAAGTTCTGAGCGTCATAGTTAGCAATCTGCTGACCATCCATGCTCAAAGACTGCTTGAAGTAACCATATCTGTAGAGGAAACCAACAGCACACATATTCACGTTGCTGTCAGATGCCTCCTTCAAGTAGTCACCAGCAAGCATACCAAGACCACCTGAGTAAATCTTAACTACCTGGTTGATACCATACTCCATGCAGAAGTAAGCAACTGAAGGGCGCTTAGCGTTAGGCTTCACATCCATATACGCACGGAACATCTTATAGACGTTCTTCACCTTAGCCATTGTCTCCTTATCCTTAACAATAGCCTCCTTGCGGTCGTAGCTCAAACGTTCCAAGAGCAATACAGGGTTAGCATTACACTTCTCGTACAAGTCTGGATCAAGACTCTTGAACAAGTCACGACCTTCATAATTCCATGCCCACCACATATTGTGAGCGATTTCATCCAAGCACTTCAACTCCTTAGGAAGGCTTGATTTAATGGTTGTCTCCTTCCATTGAGGAGCATTAGCATAGTCTGCCTTAATTTTCATTGTGTTTTATTTTTAAGATGTATATTTTCTATCTTGCAAACATAGTGATTCTTGCAGAATCCAAATATTTGTTTTATGGCTTACGCCATCAAGAGAGAGATTATTATTTCTTCATACGAACTTCAGCCTTGCGCAGGGCAAGGTCATAAGCATCATAGTAATACTCGATAAAGTGTTTCCACAATGCTTTTTCTGAAAGAATCTCAGCATTTTTACGACACTTGTTCACCTGTGTCTTGGTGAATCCCGAGTACTTAGCTACGGTATCCTTGATAGCATCAGCTACCTCAGAATAATTATAGTCGGTACGCTTGATAACCTTCACACCATCCTCTATCTCACTGTAACTTCCCTTCTCTGAGTTAGCCCAAAGACCGAAACCAGCCAAATCGGTGGTGATACAAGGCACCTTGAACGCAACAGCCTCCAATGGAGTATATCCCCATGGTTCATAATAAGAAGGATAGATACAGAGGTCATTACCCAACACTACATCATAGTAGCTCTTGTTGATAATGCCATCATCGCCTGTCAAGTAGCAAGGTAAGAATATCAGTTTCACCTTGTCTTCCTTATTATTATGCATGTTGAAGTACTTCAGCATACCCAATACATTATCATGACTCATATTATGCAACCAATGGGTAATCTCCGGAACCTCCAATGGCGTGTCAAACTTCTTACCGCTATTCAGACGATCCAACAGATCCTGACGTGGATCTCCTACCCAACCAGGTACGTCAATGAATGCCAATACATTCTTCTTCAAATTGTTGTCACGAAGCAAGCGGTTCATAGCCTCAATATAGACATCGATACCCTTGTTGCGGAACTCGTAGCGTCCGCTGGTAGAAACGATGAGCGTATCATCATCCAAATCTGTACCCATCAAAGCATTGGCTACATCGAGCAAACGCTTTCTTGCCTCCTTACGTTTCTTTGTAAAGGTACTTGCTTTAGGTACAAAACTATTGTCAAATCCGTTAGGCAAAACGAAATCTACTGGTTTATCGAGCAATTCCTTGCACTCGTTGGCAGTAATATCACTCACTGTTGTGAAACAATCAACATACTTAGCAGTCTGCTTTTCTATAGAATGCTTGCTTTGCATATTGAGTTCCTGCGCCATCTGATCACCATTATAGGCAAAAAGATAATCGTAAAGAGGCTTATTATTACCGGCAATACTACGACCGATACTTGTAGCATGCGTGGTGAACACAGTAGCCACCTCAGGAAGATGCTTGTTCACATAGAGCACACCAAGCCCTGTCATCCATTCATTTCCATGATAGATAACTTTCTTGCCTTTTCCAACGACATGTTTGTAGAAACTCTCTACTACCAGAGCGGCAGCATAAGAGAACATCGATGCTTCGTCATAGTCACCATAAGCATGAAGACTATCAACCTGATAGTCCTGCCATAGTTGTCCATAGATCTGGTCTTTAACAGCATAGTAAGGATTGAAATCTACCAAAACAGCTACTGGCTCTCCCGGTATATTCCATCTACCTACTTTAACCTTTAAGCCCTCTTTCAGAGCTTCTGTTTTCCACGCCGCATAAAGCGTATCATCTTGAGAGAAATAAGGATTCACCTTGTCTCCCCAGCAATCAGGACCAATGAAGATTAGTTGATCCTTTAACCTTTCCGTAAGAGTCTTAGCTCGAGTTGAAAGAACGGTGTAGATACCACCAACTTTATTACACACTTCCCAACTAGACTCAAATATGTAATCTGGAAATAATCTTTTCTTTTCCATATATAATTATCAATAAACACCGCAAAGATAGATAAATATTTGCAAAAAAACGAATTAATCTTATTAAAATCCTAAAAAAAATGCAGTTTTCTTGATTTAAATGAATAACTTTGTCGCAGTTAATTGAAAAAAGAGATGAAAAGAAAGATTTTAGCAACATTATTATGCCTAATTAGTATATCTAGTATGGCACAAACAGACAGCACCCTATTCAAGGGGAAGATTACAAACAAAGAGTATGATGTCTATATGAATATAGACTTCTACCATAAGAACCTCAAGGTTCCAGGACAGGAACTGTTCGGTGAAATGCCCGGATATTTCGGTGACAGACGTGATAGTCGCAAATGGCTGATTACAGATGCTGACATAGAAGGAAAGACCGCTCATCTATCCATTATCAATGATTACGGGAGCGAAGATCTTACTGCCGACCTCATAGCTTTGCCCGATGGTAGTTACGAGTTGCAGCAGAAAGAAGGAAGTAACCTGAAAATTGCCCGAAACCGGAAATGGGTGAAGATTCCTAAAAAACTGAAATTCACCAAGCAGTAGACAAAGCACTCAGAATATCGCAGAAATGCCCCTCGTTATTATGGTAAATAGCGAGGGGTTATTATATTATATAGCAAGGGTAATTATACTAAATAGCCAGTGTTATTAAACAGAAAAGCCCCGACTACTTTCGTAATCGAGGCTTCTGAAATTGAAAGGAGGCGGCTACCTACTCTCCCGCATT
>CAKPYB010000071.1 GCA_934202525.1 uncultured Prevotella sp. | reverse complement strand
CCGGTTATCATGACCAACTATCCTAAGGCTATCAAGGCATTCTATATGAAGATAGACGAGGAGGAGAGTGGTTTCGGCGGTAAGAGCGGTCAGACCGTTCAGGGTACCGACGTGCTGTTCCCACAGATTGGTGAGATTATTGGTGGTTCTGTCCGCGAGGAGAGCTATGACAAGCTGATGGGTGAGATTGAGGCTCGCAACATCCCTATGAAGGATATGAACTGGTATCTCGATACCCGTAAGTATGGTTCATGCCCACACGCAGGTTTCGGTCTCGGTTTCGAGCGTCTGATTCTCTTCGTAACCGGCATGCAGAACATCCGCGACGTGATTCCATTCCCACGTACACCAAAGAACGCTGAGTTCTAGAATAAATAATGAAGCCTGTTTCGATGTCCTTCGAAACAGGCTTCATTGCTCTTCGCAAGTACTTGCGATGGCCAATGCTGCTATTTATGATTTTCTTTAATCTATTTCATCTATCTTTTTCTATCTTTTTTCATTTACTCTATCACCCAATTCTCTATATTTCCCTTTGAAGAGTCGAAGTTGATACCGACTTTCGTTATAGGTTTATTGCAGAGAGCGAAACGTTGGCGATAGTTTTTGAGATTGATTTGCTGCATTGCAGCCTGAGCACTCTTATCAAGTTTCAGTTCTATGATGTATAAATCTGTTCCTGTCAACAAAACGACATCTACCCTTCCCTTTGGAGTATGCACCTCTACATCTACCAGATAATCGGTAAGGAGCGAGAAGATGATGAAAAGCATCTGCTGATAATGTCCCTCATGATTGGTGACATTGCAATAAGGCACAGTACCCAGAAAATCCTGTAGCAGATGCAAAGCTCCATCCATGTCTTGCTTATCCAAAGCCTGTGCTATGCGACGAGCCGTATTGGTAGTAGCAAGCGTATTACCAGTAACATAAGACGGAATCAAAGCCTTGGTCAACCCTATCTTCACCTCCTTGTTAGGAATATCAAGCGTATAATAGTTATAATCTCTGTTATAATCCTTGATGGTCAAATAACCACTCTGGTAAAGCAGCGGCATCAATGTTGTCATGCCCTCCGTAGGTGCATCAAATTCACTCTCATCAGCCTCGACACGCGTAATGCCTGTAGGAAGCACATCATATTTACGCATCATATTGATAAGATAGGTTGGCGTACCTGAGCCAAACCAATAAGAGCCCAACTTACCCTGAGCGAAGCAATTGAACAGGCTATAAGGGTTGAAGACATCAGGCGAATAAGCAGAAAAATGATATCCATCATAATTTTCTGTCAACTTATCCAAAGTTTGCTCCTTGGTAAGATGCAATTTAGTTGCCAACACTTCTATATCATCTGACAATTGCCCGCTAAGTTCTTCCTTGGTGATGCCTAGCATACCAGCATATTCATCATACATGGATACATTGGTGACATTATTCAACTCACTGAATATACTCACTTGTGAAAACTTAGTGATACCCGTAAAAAAGACAAAACGAAGATAGGCTTCACGCGCCTTCAGCGGACTGAAAAAATTACGCATGATGTTGCGAAGCTTAACCAACTGCTCTTTTTCATGAGCCACGTCCAGCAAAGGAGCATCATACTCGTCAATCAGCACAACAACCTTCTTGCCTGTTGTCTGATACAAAGCCATGATGAGATCTTTCAAGCGAAGATTTACATCTATCTTCTCATTATGAAAGCCAAATTTCCGTTCCTGTTCTTCCACCAGATCTATCAGATATCGTTGTAGCTGTTCTTCTGACATATACTTTCCACCACTCATATCTAAATGGATTACAGGATATTCTATCCATTCTTTTTCAAGCTGTTCCATGGCAAGTCCTTTAAACAAGTCTTTCTTACCTTCAAAATAACTCTGCATGGTAGAAACCAAAAGCGACTTTCCGAAACGGCGTGGTCTCCCTAAGAAGAAATATGTACCATCAGAATGGGTCATGCGGTAGATATATTCCGTCTTATCAATATAGAGCTTGTCCTCCTTACGGATACGCTCAAAGGTCTGTATTCCCAAAGGATATTGTTTTATAGCCATAATCGCTTATTTTTAAATACATTGCAAAGGTACAACAAAATATTGAGAAACTGCAAGAAAAGGTAAAAAAATAACAAAATGAGAGGGAGAAGGAAGGTATAGTTGAAAGAAAAACGGGGCACCCTGAGGATGCCCCGCCACCAATTAAAATAATTGATTGTCGCATTATAAACTTACCGTACTACTTAGCGATCATGATCGTTACACGGTTCTCTGCGTTTTCTGCAAAAGGCTGCACACGTGCACCCTTAGATTCTTCTGTAATGCGCTCAGAAGGTATATTATATTTCTTTGTCAGCATCCAAACCACAGCTGCTGCTCGCTTGGCAGCAATGCGGTCGTTGATGACGTCATTACCTGTACCCTTGTCAGCATAACCGGTTACTACAACCTTTGCCTCTGGGTTCTTGTTCAGGAAGTCAACCACCTCCTGAATCTTTGCGTCCTCTTCGTAACCGGTATGCAGAACATCCGTGATGTGATTCCATTCCCACGTACACCCAAGAACGCAGAGTTCTAATTCTCTGTCGAGATAAAATAAAAGAAGCGAGGTTTTCATTTCGAAATCTCGCTTTTTTCGAATAATTTATTAGAGAGTTATTATAAAAGTTTATAATTTGATTGTTATTACATAATCAAACATCATGCGAAGAATCATTCTTCACTCTTTTCAAAATAACTGCCCTTTATGCTCAACTCCATTGGCTTTTCTGAAGCATTTGAGTATATGTTGATGAACTTTCTAAAAGAACCGTTCAAAAAGCCATTTCCATCATATACTACAATGATAGAATCATACTCACCTGGCATCAAAGGCTGTGGATTGAATTTGACTTGTGTGCAACCACAATCGCTCTCAGCCTTGTATATGACAAGTGGAGACTTGCCTGCATTCTTATACTTGAAAGCGTATCTTTTCGTTTCCTTTTCTCGATATTCTCCAAAATCATGTTCTTTCTCAAGAAAGGCTATTGAAGTTTTAGCACTTGTTGCATCATTGGCAGCCCCTTGTTTGGAAGGTTGACTGCAACATGTGGCAAGCGCAAGGATAACTAGCAAGAGAATGGCAGAAATATATCTACCAAACATTTTCATATACATAGGCTTGTTCATACTTTATTTAGCAATCATGATAGAAACACGGTTCATGTTATTCTCAGCAAATGGCTGAACACGAGCACCCTTTGATTCCTCTGTGATGCGCTCAGCAGGAATGCCATAGCGCTTCTCCAACATCCAGACAACGGCAGCAGCACGCTTAGCAGCGATGCGGTCGTTGATGCGCTCGTTACCAGTACCCTTGTCAGCATAGCCGGTTACTACAACCTTTGCCTCTGGGTTCTTTCCAAGGAAGTCAACCACCTCACGGATCTTAGCATCCTCAGCAGGAGCAATCTTGTAAGAATTGATGGTGAAGAAGATGTCACGGCGAATATCCTCTACCTTCTTCTCTACAGGAGCTGGCTTAGGCTCTGGCTTAGGAGCTACATATTCCTGCTTAGGAGCTGGTGCCGGAGCAGGTTCCTCTACCGGCTTAGCCTTCTTGGTATAGCTCTTGCCCAGGTTGATGCGAAGACCAGCCAAAGCATTGAAATACCAGTCAGGGTTACCTGCCTTCTTAGAGTTGTACTTGTCTGAAATCATGTTGGCATTGCCTTCGAGCATGATGCTCACCGCCTTGCTTACCTTGAATTCCAGATCGATACCGGCTCTGCCGTATGGGCGAACCTTCTTTCCCTGCCAGAGATATTCCAGCAGATAGTTGCTCTGATTCTTGATGTTGGCTGCCAGGTCGTTTACTTCCTGGTTAGCTCCTGCCCAGTTGATACCACCACCTACGAAAGCAGTAGCGCTGAACACGCGGTTCGGATTCCAGCCACAGAAGAGGTTAGAGAGGTTGACCATGAAGTCCACACCAGGAGCTACATATTTCCATTTGTAGCTAGCGGTATAAGGAGTACCGTCCTTGGTAGCCTTGTATCCGTTCCATCCGCCCTTGCTCCAGATACCGTTTATCTGACCACGGAGTCCGAAAACAGGAGAGAACTGGTAGCCGATGGCACCCTGGAAGTTAGGAGAAAGCAAGTCAGAGAAGCTTGCCTCACCCACAGTATATTGCCCACCAGCCTGAATATCCAGGAACCAGTGACGCTTAAACTGATACTCGTTGCCATCCTTGTCTGTATAGGTAGCCTGTGCCATGACATTCATTCCTAAAGAAGCGAGAACGGCTGTTGCCAATAAATATTTATATGATTTCATAATTCTCTAAAATTAGTTTTGAATTTTGGTACCACCCATGTTGTTTGAGTCAGTGATATTGTCAACAGTTGTCAAATACCATCTGTTGTCTTTGCGGATAGGTTTGAGATACAGAGAAATGCTGTTAGGTCTTGTATCGCCTGGCTTCTTTTCAAACAACAAGATATTAACTTTTACGATATTGTCCTTCTCCTCGTTGAACACCAAACGGTCAACGGTGTATTTCACTCCCTGTGCATTGGCCAAGGCATTGCATTGACGCTTAACGAGTCCAGCAGGCAATGGTACAATATCGTTGCCATCTAGATAAGAAAGCATGGAGACAGCTGATTTGATGTCTTTTTGGTTGAGTTTGTCAATGAAGCTATTTACCAAGTACATAACTTCGGATGTGTCCTTGCCCGAAAAAGAATCAACAGGTTGAACGAGATATTGCTGCTCCAGCTGTTTTACGTTCTTTTCTTTTTGACCGCATGATGCGAACATCAAGGCAGCCAATCCGAAAATGAATAATACGATCTTTTTCATAATAATAAATGTTTATTAAGAATAAAAGGGGTGTCAATGAGTTGACACCCCCTCCTTATTTCAAAGATGATCTGTAAATTTTAGTGACGCTTTGCGCCAGAGTTTACAGTCTTGTTGACTGTGATGACAGCCCATACCTTCTGAGTGTAGTCAAGGTTTGTCTTAACACCAGAGGTCCGCAAGTTTGTGTTGCTGTACTTCACATTACCCCAAGCGTACTTCACTGCGATTGGTACGTAGATGTGGAAGATTTGTGCACCACCACCATTGTTTACATAGTTGATCTTACCATAGTTCACGTAATCACCAGCACCCTTAGTCCAGATACCGTTTGGTGATGTACCATGCTGCTCGCTGTCGAAGATCTCCTGGTTCAGACCATTGTAAACCTTCAAGTAAGTTGCTGTAGTGATACCACCCACCATCTTGTAGCTTGTCAAAGAAGGAACTTCGTCAACGATAGGCAACTGAGCGATTTCCTTAGCGTCGGTGAGAGCAGCTGCAGAACGTACAGAGATCGCTTCCATAGCGTCTGAACGGATTTCCTCACGAATTACTGCCAAGTCTGTGATGTTGTAGTACTCATAAGGAACCTGTGGGTTGGTGTTATCAGCGTAATTGCCATTTACCAATACGCTGTAGTCACGCCAATCCTTGATGCTAACCAAGTCTGTCAACTTAACTGACTCCTCCGCATTCAAAGCATCGGTCCAAGTTACATTCTTAGGAGCTACGTTGATTGGACGGAGGAAGCGAACGTTGAACAAGTTGTTCTCAACCAATGGCTGGTAGCAAGGGTCATCAGAGAGAGTTACCTCAAGATAAGCAGTGAATGTCTTATCAATGTTGTTTGTCAAGTAATCGTTCTTGATGTCATTGCCCTTTGCGTCACGACGACCCATGTTGTTGAGGAGGTCGGTAGCAGCGTTGTCATTGATACCCTCATCACCGTAGTAGTGGAGGATAGAGTACTTGTGGTCGTAAAGATTCTGACGAAGCTCAGCGACTGTCTCAGGTGTAGCCAATGCAACATTATCCTGCTTAATTGCAAGAATCTTGTGGTTGTCGTTAGAAAGTGCCAAAGTCCAAACAGAACCAGAAGCACCCTTAACATCCCATGTGCCATTTACAGCATCTACAGTTGAGTTTACACCCTTCTTAGGCAATACGAAGCCGAAGTCCAACTGTGTCTTTGCGGTGCCGTCTGCATTATAGAATTTATCGAACTTATCCTTGTTACCCTCAAGAGTTACAAGTACCTTCTTGTTTCTCCAGTACTCCAACAAGTCCTTGTCAAACTTGTCTGCTGTGAGAGCTATTTGACCATACTCTGCAGGAGTAGGAACGTTAGCGTGAACATCGAGGTCGTTCTCACCACCAGGAACGTATGTAGAGTTCAACTGGAACCAGTGGTGCAAGTCCTTGTTGGCAATCTTACCATACTCGAAGTGGAGCTTCGTAGGAGCGAAGTTCAACTTAACCCAGATAGAAGTACCATTCAACTTGTGGACGAAGCGTACCCATGTATAGAGAGCCTTGGTATTCTCACCCTTAGAAGCGTAAGAAACGCCAGTTTCCTCCATCAACTTCTTGTAAGAAGCTGCATTCATCTTACCTGCATTAGCATCTGTTGTGAAGTTCCAAACCAATACGTTGGTCTGGTTATCCCAACCCTGACCGCCAGTAGCGTTGTCATGAGGTGTGTACCATACACGACCGTAAGAGTCAGCGTCGCTAACCATCTTGGTCTTGTCTGCGTCAGAGTAACGTACTGCATACCACTTCTGTGCAGCATTGTACAATGTACCACCATTTGCAACTGTAGGCATTACCGTGTGACCACCCTCGGTCTCAAGATAGTATTCGTTCTCGAAAGTTTGCTTGGTCATACCGTCTGTACCCAACTTAGAGAGGATGAGGTTCTCAACCTGTGACCAAGTCATCTTGCCCTCATCACCACAGTTGAAGTACAAGTCGCCGAGGTTAACCTCAACCTTCATGTCAACAACTGGCTTCTCAACGATACGAACCTTGATGTAACCATAAAGTACGATGTTGCCTTCGCCATCAACCAAGTTTACACGAACCAATGGCTCACGCTCTACAGCTTCCTTAGTTGCAGTCTGGCCCTTGATGGTCTTACCGTCTGCATCAACAGAACGAGGAGCGAATACACCAGAAGTCTTGTCACCAATCTGCTCGAAGTGAGCGGTCTCACTAGTTGTCTCCTCACCGAGGTAATAGTCGATAGGGATGAACTCATAGTGCAAGCCGAGAGCCTCAAGCTCAGCATCGGTCATAGTCTGATCCTTATATGACTTGCCATACTTAGCGAATGTCTCGTAGTCGAAGTGAGTCTCTACGAATGGCTTCAAGTCGATGGTCTCATTATATACTACAGAGTGAGTAGCTGGCATTGTGATAACACCATGCGTCAGGGCATCTGCCGGTGTCTTACCATATTCCTCTAAATTAGTACCATACAAAGTTGTATAAAGGTGGTTGTCACCAATAACACCTGCATGTGGGGCACCGTTGACGAATGTGTTCTGGTCAAGAACTGTCTCAGGAGTGTTATCTGCGAGAGCCTTGAGGATGTACTTAGCAGGAGTTACAACAGCATAGTCAGATGTGATAGTTGTATCCTTCATCTGAGCCTGAAGAGCAATGAATGGCAACTTAGAGCCGTATGCCTGGTTGTCTTCAGCATCTTCCCAACCATTGTTAGGAATTACAGGGTCTGTGATTTGATTGCCATTAGAATCCTTGCCCTTTGCCCATTCTGTGAACAAAGCATTAACTTTCTTGGTATTGATAGTAAATGGAACGCTCAAAATACCATCAACAACTGTGTTCTTGCCATTGGCAACATATTTAGCCTCTTTTGGAGTAGCGATGGTCTCATCACCAGAACGTGTATATACCTCAGCAAGGTTTGTGAAGAAGCTGAATTGTGCACCTTCCAAGCTTGCTGTTGAAGGATTCATGTGATACTTAGCAATAGCACCGTTCTGCAAGTAAACTATCTCGCCAGGTCTATCTGGAACTTTATCGTTTACAGTAGCCTTGATAGTCTTGAATCCTACAGCTGTAGATACTTTGTAATTAAACTCGGTCTTATCACCGAAGGTGTATGTTACTGGTTCTGCCCAAGGAGCCTCGATACCCTCAAGACCTTCCCAATAGAAGTCTGGTTTGAGAACCAAAGACTTAAGCTGCTTTGCTATCATGACAGTGAGGACGTTTGCATCTGCTGCAACTTTGTCAACCTTCTTGCTGATAGCTTCCATTTTTTCTTTCAGCTTGCTGATTTCTGCAACGTCACCTGCAGCAGCCTTAGCATCGTCGATTTCCTTTTGCAACTCAGCAATCTTAGCGTTGTAAGCCTCCAAGTCAACTTTCTTGCTTTCGAGTGAACCGATCGTCTCTGTCAACTTGACAAGAGTCTCGCCCTGTGTCTTCAAGTTTTCTTGAGCAGCAGTCACAGCACCATTCAAATTGTCCAAGGTAGTGCCGATTCTGTTGAGAGAACCATCAATAGCATCGATTCTTCCAGCAAGCTTATCGAGGTCAGCCTTGTCTGCCTTACCTGCGATAATGTCGTTCAAGTCATCGATGGCTTTCTGTAACTTCTCTGCAGTTACCAACTTTGCTACCTCGGTCTGAAGAGAATTGAGATCCCCTTTAGTAGCGAAGTTTGCATGTGCTGTTGTTGCATCATTCTTGGCTTGATCCAACGCAGTCTGCAAAGTCTTTAATTGTTCCTGCAAGTCCTTGATTTGCGACGTATTCATGTTAATGTCATCATCGTAGTCTTTACAAGAAGTAAATGTGCTTACCGAGGCAATTGTCAATGCACCCATAAGCAGCGCGCTAAAATACTTTCTTTTCATACGGTAATAATTTATAAAGTTATACGATTTTCCTAGCCTTTCGGCAGGAAGTTATTAATTAATTCTCTATATCGAATTAAGAGTTCCGTTTGATGAAAAGAGTCTGCACTCTTAGAAAAGTTCTTCGTTCTTT
>CAKPYB010000070.1 GCA_934202525.1 uncultured Prevotella sp. | reverse complement strand
CCATTTGAGGCCCATCTGCAAAAGTACAAAATTTAATCCAAAAATTCAAAGAACGATATATTTAATTAATTTTCAACAACTTAGGCTACATGTTCCGGATTTTATCCGGACAGTAGTGTAATATTTAATTTAAATAAGAGAAGAAAAATGAAAGAAAAAGCAGAAAGTTCAGTAGCCTGCAATCATCACAGAGTAGGCTTCCTGGGATTGCTCGTTACATTAGGCATTGTATTCGGAGACATCGGAACATCACCTCTCTATGTGATGAAGGCTATCCTGCATACGGGCGAAAGCATCAGCGAGAGCACCATCCTGGGTGCACTGTCATGCATCATCTGGACACTCACCCTCCAAACCACCATCAAATATGTATGCGTGGCGCTGCGTGCCGGCAACAATGGCGAGGGAGGCATCCTCGCCCTCTATGCCTTGCTGCGCCGACTCAAGAGCAAGTGGATTTACCTACTGGCCATCATTGGCGCAAGCACCCTGCTGGCAGACGGAATCATCACCCCTGCCATCACCGTGACCACAGCCATCGAAGGACTCGAAAGCATCAGTCCCAACCTGCCAGTTATCCCCATCACCCTGGGCATCATCACCATCATCTTCTTCGTGCAGCGGTTTGGCACAGAGAGTATCGGCAAATCGTTTGGCGTATTTATGCTGCTATGGTTCCTGCTGCTGGGCGTGGTGGGAGCTTTCAGCATCACGTCTTACCCATTGATACTGAAGGCTTTCAACCCCTATTATGCTGCCATGCTGCTGGCAAAATCGCCTGAATGGTTTCTGATTCTGGGTGCCGTATTTCTCTGTACTACCGGTGCCGAGGCTCTCTATTCCGACCTGGGACATTGCGGCAGAAAGAACATCGCCATCAGCTGGGGCTTCGTAAAGACCATGCTCATTCTCAACTATCTGGGACAGGGAGCATGGGTGCTGAATCATGCTGATACGGCACTGGCAGTGAATCCGTTCTTTGCCATCATGCCGCAGAGCATGCTGTTCTTCGCCATCATCATGGCCACGGGTGCGGCAATCGTTGCGAGCCAGGCACTCATCAGCGGAACCTTCTCCATATTGAGCGAAGCCATGAACCTGCACTTCTGGCCGCGCATGCGAATCAAGCATCCTACCCATGTTAAGGGGCAGCTCTATATCCCGATGATCAACCTCGCCATGTACATCGGCGTGGTTCTCATCATCCTCCTCTTCCGCGACTCCTCGCACATGGAGGCAGCCTACGGACTCGCCATCACCATCACCATGCTGATGACTACCCTGCTGCTCGGTTTCTACCTGCACAGCAAGGGAGTGGCACGGATTTTCACGATGCTGTTTATGGGCGCATACTGCATCATCGAAGCCATCTTCCTGACTGCCAATCTGTCAAAGTTTCTTGCAGGTGGATGGTGTACGATGCTCATTGGCGGAATCCTGTTCCTGATGATGTACGTGTGGGTGAAAGCCATGAAGATACGACGCCATTATATCAGCACCAAACCGCTGGATGATTATTATCAGATTATCTCCGACATCAAGGCCGACGAGAGCATCCCTAAGTACGCTTCCAACCTGGTTTATGTGAACCACGCCAACAAGGAAGGTGCCGTAGATGACAAGTTGCTCTACTCCATCATCAACAAGCAGCCGAAACGTGCTGACCATTACTGGCTTATCAACATGGAGTTTGTTGATACTCCTGACACGCTGGAGTACACCTGCGAGACCCTGATTCCCGACACCCTCTACAGCGTAACCATGCACATTGGTTTCCGCATAGAGCCTAGGGTGAGTCTCTATCTGCGACAAGTAGTGGAAGATCTGGTAGCAGACGGAAAGGTAGATTTGCAAAGCACCTATCCTTCGCTGCGCAAATACGGAATTCCGGGCGATTTCCGATTCATCATCATTCACCGCGTATATTACCCGGAGAGTTCAGATAATCGCCAACAGAACCTGCTGATGAGTATCTACGCTCTTATCAGCAAGATAGGTATTGACGAGCCTAAGGCATTGGGCCTCGACACTTCCATGGTAGTGGTAGAAAGAGTGCCGCTCATCATCAACCATCCGGTCATTAAGGACAAGGTCATTAAGGTTATTAAGGATTCTGAAACATCACAAAGCAGACAATAAGCAAAAAGGCGAGGCGCTTTCACAAGCTCCCCGCCTTTATCATTTAGCATGAAAATGAATGCTAACAACTAACACAAAACCTTATAACTATTTTCAACTTTAATCGTTATTTTGATTTATGAACGAACATCTTTTTATTAGAGGATAGTCTTAACAGCCTCCAACATGCCCTTCTCCTGAATAAGGTCAAGATCCTTCTTAACCAACTCGGTAAGGCCAGGAACTGTCTTGTTCAAATCCTCGTGCCAGATATAGTCGAAGCCCAATACGCCCTCAGCTACCTTCTGGGTATCGCCGGTAGCCCAAAGCTCGGTGAGCTTGTCCATAATCTTCTGGTCATCGTTTGGCTGGATAGGAGCACCATCCTCGCGAACACCACCCTTATAGTAAGTGATGATAGCTGCGAGACCGAATACCAAACCCTGTGGCAACTCGCCCTTACGCTCAAGATAAATCTTGACACCTGGCAGGTCGCGAGTCTCAAACTTAGGGAATGAGTTGAGCATGATGCTGGTTACCTGATGGTCTACGAATGGATTCTCAAAACGCTCCAATACGTCAGAAGCGAACTTCTGGAGCTCATCCATAGGGAGATTCAGAGTCTGCATCAACTCATCGAACTGTACCTTGTGGATGTACTTGCCCAATACTGGGTGCTCGCAAGCATCGCGAACAATGTTTACACCGCTGAGGTATGTAACAGGGCTCAATACGGTGTGAGGGCCATTCAGAAGGGTAACCTTACGCTCGTGGTATGGCTTCTCGTTATCTGTGATAAGCACGTGGAGACCTGCCTTGTGAGCTGGGAACTCCTCCTGCATCTGCTCTACTGTCATATTTTCTGCCTTCTCGATAACCCAGAGGTGGAAGCTTTCTGCCTTAACTACGAGGTTGTCCTTGTAGCAAACCTTCTGCTGAATCTCCTTGATGGTATCGCGTGGGAAACCAGGAACGATGCGGTCTACCAATGTAGCGCAAACGTAACAGTGGTTGGTGAACCACTCCTTGAAGCCCTCATAATCAGCACCCATATCGCCCTTCCAAAGCTCGATATACTGATAGATGCACTCCTTGAGGTGGTGACCGTTGAGGAAGATCAGCTCACATGGCATCAGGATCATACCCTTGGTTGGGTCGCCCTCGAAGAACTTATAGCGGTGGAACAAGAGCTGAACCAACTTGCCTGGATAAGAAGCTGCAGGAGCATCTGTAAACTTGCAAGAGTCATCGAATGCGATACCAGCCTCTGTTGTGTTAGAGATGATGAAACGCATCTCTGGCTGCTCAGCCAAAGCCATGAATGCCTGGTTCTGAGAATATGGGTTCAACGCACGGCTGATAACGTCGATACGCTCCAATGTGTTGATTGCCTGACCGTTCTCCTTACCCTGAAGGTTAACGTGATAGAGGCAGTCCTGACCGTTCAACCAGTCTACCATACCGCCAGCCAATGGCTGAACTACAACGACAGAACCGTTGAAGTCGGTCTTCTTATTCATATTCCATACAATCCAATCTACGAATGCACGGAGGAAGTTACCTTCACCAAACTGAATGATTTTCTCTGGAGCGACGCTCTTAGGAGCGGTGCGCTTGTTTAATGCTTTTAGCTCTTTCATGATTTGTTTATTTTGTTTTTTATTATTTTACTTTTCGTTTTAAATTCCAATCTATTCATCAGATCGTCTTTCTGAGTGCAAAGGTAGTAAATATTTCGTTTGATTGTTCAAAAAATAGCGAAAATCTTCACGCAAACCTTTACGCTCCACTCCGGTTCTATACCTTATTATATATATAACTATCAGGCACAAAATAAAGAAGTAGGGATTTTCCCCCACCCCTTTAGGGGAAATCCCGACCGTGGAAGCAAAAAACATCGTATCTTTGCACCAGAAAAAAGAAACATGAAGTATAACAATTTAAAGATATACGATTATGAAACGAATGATAATAGCTCTGGTAGCCATGTTCATGATGACATTCACTACCGCTTCTGCAATGAGTTATGAGCAGGCTAGACAGCAGGCTCTCTTCCTGACTGATAAGATGGCTTACGAGCTCAATCTTACGGAAGACCAGTATGAGGCAGCTTACGAGGTGAACCTCGACTACCTGATGAGTGTAGATACATACGATGACCTATATGGTGCTTACTGGCGCCAGCGCAATATGGATTTGAGCTATATCCTGCTCGACTGGCAGTATAGAACATATATCAATGCCACCTACTTCTACCGTCCGCTCTACTGGAATGCAGGCTACTGGCACTTCGGCATCTACGCCCGCTATCCTCGCCGCGACTATTTCTATTTCGGTCGCCCTCACTTCTACGTATCTTACCGTGGAGGTCATAGCTGGCGAGTAAACGGAAACAGAAGCTGGTATCACGGAAGAAGCTTCGGCGGCCCTCGCCCTGGAGGAAATCCGAGAATAGGTATGAGAGACGGATTCAACCGCGGTGATTACGGCAGAGGAAGATCTTTCGGAAATCTGAACCGGGAGAACAGACCTCAGATGAATCCAAACCGTGGTTTCGGTAATACAAGCCGCCCTAACAACAACGTTGGCTTCGGTAACAGCAGCCGCCCTAACAGCAACGTTGGCTTCGGAAACAGCAGCCGCCCACAAAACGGAGGCTTCGGAAATAATAACGGAGGCTTCGGAAACAATAACGACCGCCCACAGAACAATGGCGGGTTCGGAAATGGAAACAGCCGCCCTAACCGTGGTTTCGGCAGCAGCAATAGCAGCACCAGCAACAACCGTGGTTTCGGCAACAGCAGCCGTCAGAACAACAGTAGCTTCGGAAGCGGCAGAAGCAATATCTTCGGTGGCAACCGCAGCGGCAGCATGAGCCGTTCATTCAGCAGCGGTTCTGGCAACCGTTCAACAGGCGGCGGTTTCACCCCTCGCTCTTCTACCCCTAGCAAGAACAACGGCGGTGGAAGTTTCGGACACAGAAGATAAGAAACAGAAAGAGTTATAATTTCAAGTTTATAAACAGAGAGTTAGAAATCAAGATTAAGTAAAAGAGTTAAAAATCAAGACCACACAGGTCAGAGAGTAAGAAAAATCAAGTACAAAAAATGGGAATTTGCATCGGGTAACACCGTTCGCAAATTCCCATTATTATTTTATCAACTTCCAGTAAAAGAATTACTCCAATCCGAAGAGCGATTTCAAACCGCCATCTACGCCCGAGAAGCCCATGAAGGCAAGGCTGAGGAGCGCGGCTGTTACCATGACGATAGCTACGCCCTGCATGCCCTTAGGAATGCGGACCAACGCCTGCTGCTCGCGAATGCCGGCGAAAACGATAAGCGCCAGGGCAAAACCGAGAGCGGTAGAGAAGGCGTAAACCACACTCTCAAGCAGATTGTAATCCTTCTGGATAACCAGGATGGCTACACCCAGCACAGCACAGTTGGTAGTAATCAGCGGCAGGAAAATACCGAGCGCCTGATAAAGCGCAGGAGAAACCTTCTTCAGGATAATCTCTACCATCTGAACCAAGGCTGCAATCACGAGGATAAAAGCCAGGGTCTGGAGATATTGCAATCCGAATGGATCGAGTACATACTTCTGAACACACCAGGTAATGATGGTTGCCAAGGTCAAGACGAAGGCGATGGCACCACCCATACCGATGGCTGTATCAACTTTCTTCGATACGCCCAGGAAAGGACAGATACCGAGAAACTGCGACAAAACGATGTTGTTAACGAATATCGCAGAGATAAATATCAATAAATATTCCATAATCTTTATTCTATTTCATTGATTCGAAGCGATGCCTACGCTTACTTCTTTACCTTATTAAATATAGCTATGATGTATCCCAAGGTGAGGAAGGCTCCCGGAGGCAGGATGAACATCAGGATGTTGGTAGTCTCCGGCAACAGAGTGATACCGAATACGCTACCTGCACCGAGAATCTCGCGGGCACTACCCAGGATAGTCAAACCGAGGGTGAAACCCAAACCGCAGCCGAGACCATCAAAGAAACTGGCTACAGGTGAATTCTTGGCAGCAAAGCTCTCTGCTCTACCCAGGATGATACAGTTTACTACGATCAATGGGATATAGATACCCAGTGCCTGGTTGATGCTATCAGGAGCATAGGCGCTCATCAGCATCTGAAGGATGGTTACGAAGGCTGCAATCACTACGATAAACACAGGGATGCGAACCATATCCGGGGTAATCTTCTTGATACAGGAAATAACAAAGTTGGTACAAACCAATACTGCCATGGTAGCCAATCCCATAGAGAGACCGTTGATGGCGCTGGTTGTTGTAGCCAAAGTAGGACACATACCGAGAAGCAACACGAAGGTTGGATTCTCCTTGATGAGTCCGTTCATCAAAATCTTAACATTACTCATATCGGTTTATCCTTTCTTTTCGTTATGTTCAACTTTAGATGCACCACTCTCGCCGTCTGCTTTCTGAGTTGCACCACTCTCGCCATCGACATTCTTCTTGGCATAAACGGCATAAGCCTGGTTGATAGCCTTGAGGAAGGCGCGGCTGGTAATGGTTGATGCGGTGATGGCATCTACGGCATTGCCACCCTTATCATCCTTGCTTACGTGGAGGTCGCCATCCTTTGGAGTCTTGCCGATGATGCTACCCTTTCCGTCTTTCTGGAACCAGGTAGTAGCCTTGGCACCCAGACCCGGAGTCTCTGAAGCCTGAAGAATGGTATAACCCATAACCTTGCCCTCGGTATCGAAACCTACGAGCACCTTCAGATCGCCACCGAAACCACCGGTAGTACTCTCTACGGCAGCACCCAGCTGCTTGCCACTCTTGTCTGAGCACTTGTGGATGGTGAAAGAGAATTCCTTACCGCCAAACTCCTGCTTTACCTCTTCAGGCTCAGCCACCTGGAGTTCTTCTGTACCCATCACGCTCTTGATACCGGCAGCCAGACTCTGTGCTGCTTTCTCGGCGATAGGACCGGATGTAAGATGATTGATGTATGCAAGAACGGCACCTACGATGAGCGCAACGCCCACCAGCACAAGCACCATGTTCTTTAATGATGATTCTAATTTCTGCATGTCTCTGTCCTCCTTATTTCTTAGCAGGCTTCTCACCGAAGCGCTTTGGTTTAACGTATGTGTTAATAAGAGGCGTGAACGCATTCATGATGAGAATGGCGAACGACATACCTTCTGGATAGCTACCCCAGTTGCGGATGATGATGGTCAGCAGACCGATGCATACACCATAGATAAGCATGCCCTTGTGAGTCATTGGAGAGGTAACGTAATCGGTAGCCATGAAGATGGCACCGAGCATCAGACCGCCGCTGAAGATAACTGCAAAAGGATTGGCATAAACAGGATTAGCCAAATGCATCAAACCGCTGAATACGAATACGGTAGCGATGATGCTGACTGGAATATGCCAGGTGATGACCTTCTTCCAGAGCATGTAAGCCAAACCGAGCAAGAGGGCGAATGCACAAACCTCACCGGTAGTTCCGGCACCGAAAGTATCGCCTGTAGCACCGAAGAGCATGCTCATTGCATCAGGCAACTGATTCAGGAGAGAAGCATCGCCAGTCTTGATGGCGGTCTTCATGATAGCCAGCGGAGTAGCACCGGTTGTAGCATCGGTATAGCTGAGCATCTGTCCGGCTACAGGCCATGAAGTCATCTGGGCAGGGAAGCTGACGAGCAGGAAGCAACGGCCAACCAAAGCTGGGTTGAAAGGATTGTTACCCAGACCGCCGAAGCTCATCTTACCTACACCGATAGCAAACAGGGCACCGATGATGATGATCCAGAGAGGAAGGTTACTTGGCAAGTTCATGCCGAGCAAGAGACCGGTGATGATGGCAGAACCATCGAGCAAGCTGGTCTCTTCCTTCAGGAGATATTTTGTAATTGCCCACTCAAAGAAGACGCAGGCTGCCACAGAGGTGAGCAGTACGACTGCTGAACCCAAGCCGAAGAAATAGAAAGAAGCGAGGATGGCAGGCACGAGAGCGATAATCACTCCGTACATGTTCTTCTCTACGCTCTCATTTCCATGGGCGTGTGGCGATAATGAAACGATTAATTTTCCCATTTTATCTTTTAAATTCTTTCGTCAATGAAATTTCTCTTGATTGAAGTATCTCTTCTTAAAGGATTTCTTCTTGAAGGATTACTTCTTAAAGGATTACTTCTTAGCGTTGCGAGCTCTGATGATGCCCATTACCGCACCCTTACCATTGATAATATTATCGAGGATAGGACGATGTGAAGGACAGGTGAACTGGCATGAACCGCAGGCGATGCAGGATGTTACCTCCTCTGCCTCCAGGCGCTCATAATCCTTCACTACGCTCAAGGTAGCAAGCAAATATGGCTCCAGGCCCATTGGGCAGGCATCCACACACTTGGCACAGCGGATACATGGCTGAGCCTTCTTGCGATGAGCATCGGCATCGGTCAATACAGTAATGGAGTTGGTACCCTTGGTTACCGGTACATCGAGGCTGATGACAGCCTTACCCATCATCGGACCACCAGCCAACACCTTGTTATCGCCCTCTGGCAAACCGCCACAGTTCTCAATCATCTGAGAGAATGGAGTACCCATACGTACGAGGAAGTTGCCCGGATTCTTCACCTGCTTACCGGTAACGGTAGTATAGCGCTCGAAGAGAGGTTTATTCTTCATAACTGCCTGATAAACAGCGAAGGCAGTACCTACATTCTGAACAATTGCTCCAACGTTGACAGGGATAGCTGGAGGAGCAGGAACCTGACGGCGGATAACCGCATCAACCAACTGCTTTTCACCACCCTGAGGGTACTTCTTGGCAAGAGGTACAATCTCGATACGAGAGTCATTGGCAGTCTTCTCCTCGAAGAGTTTGATGGCAGCAGGCTTGTTGTCCTCGATACCGATGTAGCCCTTCTCTACCTTGGCAGCCTTCATCAGGAGGTTCAAGCCAACGAGAATCTCATCGGCATGCTCCATCATCAGACGATAATCGGCTGTGATATAAGGCTCACACTCTACACCATTGATGATGACGCACTCAGCCTTGGCTCCAGGAGGAGGACAAAGTTTGATGAAAGTTGGGAAACCTGCACCACCCATACCCGTGACACCAGCCACCTTGATGCGGTTTACGATTTCCTCTGGAGTAAGCTCAGAATGAGCCTCAAGCGTTTCGAGCTTCTCAGAGCGGTCGATGCTCTCCTCCCACTCATCGCCTTCTACATTAATAATAATACAAGGCTTGCGATAACCGGTAGCATCAATAGATGTATCTACCTTGAACACGGTTCCTGATACGGAGCTGTAAATAGGAGCACTCACAAAGCCACCAGCCTCAGCGATGAGTGTACCCACCTTCACCTTGTCGCCCTTGGCAAC
>CAKPYB010000069.1 GCA_934202525.1 uncultured Prevotella sp. | reverse complement strand
ATTGCCGGACGATTCATCAACGAAATCGATATGAAGGAGCAGCGCAAGAATGTGGTGCTGAGCCGAAGCCAGGCCAAGGAACTCTGCAAAGACTACCGTTCGCTGGTGGGCAAGAACGTAAAGATCAGCAACCTCAACTTCCAGGTGGTGGGAATCTACAAGGATGATGAATCGCGCAACAATACCGATGCCTTCATCGCCTACTCCACCATAAAGACCATCTATGCCAAGGGCGATGATGCAGGAAGTCTGGAGTTCACCATCAAGAACCTGAAGACCCAGGAGGATAACGAGCAGTTTGAGAAGAACTATCGTGCCAGCATCAACAACAACCATCAGGCTGCACCTGATGACAACCGCACCATCTGGCTCTGGAACCGATACATGGACAACATCCAGATGAACCAGGGAATCGCCATCATGCAGACGGCACTCTGGATAGTGGGTCTGTTCACCCTGCTGAGCGGCATCGTGGGCGTAAGCAACATCATGCTCATCACCGTGAAGGAGCGAACCCGAGAGTTTGGCGTAAGAAAAGCCATCGGCGCCAAGCCTTGGTCGATACTGAAGCTCATCATCACCGAGAGCATCATCATCACCTCGTTCTTCGGCTACATCGGAATGGTCTGCGGTGTGGCGGCAAACGAAATCATGGATGCAACCATCGGCCACACCACCGTAGATACCGGACTGTTTAAAGCCGCCATGTTTGTGAACCCTACGGTGGGCATCGGCACCTGCATCGGCGCAACCATCACCATCGTCATCGCAGGCACCATCGCCGGACTCATCCCAGCCATCAAGGCTGCAAGAATCCGACCGATAGAGGCGCTGAGAGCGGAGTAATGCAAAATGTTGAATGCTAAGTGTTGAATGTTGAATTCATTCTTGCTTACACCTTATTATATATAGAATAGGCTATGCGATTAGATTTAGATACATATAAAGAGATTCTCGACACCATCACGAGGAACAAGAGCCGCAGTCTGCTCACGGGCTTCGGCGTGTTCTGGGGCGTGTTTATGCTCATCGCCCTGATGGGTGGCGGACAGGGACTGAAGGAGATGCTGCAAAACAACTTCACAGGCTTTGCCACCAACACCGCCATCATCTGGGCGCAGAACACCACCAAACCCTACAAGGGATTCAACAAGGGACGCTCCTGGCAGATGGAAGAGAAAGACCTGGACAGACTGCGCCACCAGATGCCCGAACTCGATGTCATCACCCCGCTGCTCTTCGGCGGCAACAAGTCGGTGGTGTTTGGCGACAAGAAATTCAGCGGCAGCACCCAGGGCGTAAATCCTGACTACGCCAAAGTTTCTGCGCCACAGATGTTTTACGGCAGATACATCAACGAGATGGATGTGCGCCAGCAGCGCAAGGTTTGCGTCATCGGTAAACAGATTTACAAGAATCTCTTTCCTGGCGGCGGTGATCCGTGCGGCAAGAGCGTAAGAGTAGACTCTACCTATTATATGGTGATAGGCGTAGATTACCGCTCGGGCAACGGCGTGAACTTCGGCGGTCGTGCCGATGAAACCATCACCCTGCCCCAATCGGTTTTGCGCAGCGCTTATAACCGGGGTAAGGCGGTTGACATCATCGCCACCACCGGCAAACCGGGCGTAGTGATGAGCAGCATTGCCCAACGGATGAGAGAAACCGTGGCAAGAGCCCACAGCATAGACCCTACCGACGAAAAGGGCATTATGGTGTTCAATACCGAAGTTCTCTTCCAGATGCTCGACAACCTGTTCAAGGGCGTCAACTTCCTCATCTGGCTGGTAGGCATCGGTACCCTTCTCGCCGGCGCCATCGGAGTTTCCAACATCATGATGGTAACGGTAAAGGAGCGAACCACCGAGATAGGCATCCGCCGAGCCATCGGAGCCACGCCTAAGATGATACTTTCGCAAATCATCTCCGAGAGTATTCTTCTCACCCTGGTAGCCGGCATGAGCGGCATCCTCTTCGGCGTTGCCATCCTGCAGATGCTGGAAGTAGGAAGTACCACGGATGGCATTCTTACCGCCCACTTTCAGGTAGATTTCTGGACGGCCATCTCTTCAGCCATCCTCATCTGCATTCTCGGCGGTCTAGCCGGACTCGCCCCTGCATGGCGAGCGATGAGCATCAAGCCGGTAGATGCGATGAGAGACGAATAAAAGAAAAATAAGATATAAAAGATATGAAAAAGTATTCAAAGTTGATTGTTGCGGCGATAGTCGCCTTGATTTTCATCGGAACCTTCGTGTTCCTTTATGAGAAATCGCAGCCTAAGCCTGTGGAGTATACTGAGTTTACTCCCAAGATGGCTGATGTTTTGAAAACCACCGTCATCACGGGCAAGATTGAGCCTCGCAACGAGGTGAGCGTAAAGCCTCAGATTAGCGGTATCATCACCGAGATTTGCAAAGAAGCAGGTGATTATGTTCAGGCAGGCGAGGTAATCGCTAAGGTAAAGGTGATTCCGGATATGGGACAGCTCAGTTCGGCGCAGGCTCGTGTGCGCCTTGCAGAAATCAACCTGAAACAGGCACAGGTGGATTATGGCCGCGAGGAACAGCTTTTCAAGAAACAGCTGGTCAGCGCCGATGAGTTTGATAAGGTAAAGCAGGCGATGAAACAGGCACGCGAGGAGGTAACCGCTGCCGAAGATGCGCTCCAGGTGGTGCGCGATGGTGTAAGCAAGAGCAATGCCAGCGCTTCTTCCACCCTCATCCGTTCTACCATCTCGGGCATTATCCTCGATATTCCGGTCAAGGTGGGTAACTCGGTGATTCTTGCCAACACTTTCAACGATGGTACTACCATCGCCAGCGTGGCCAACATGAACGATCTCATCTTCCGTGGCAATATAGATGAAACCGAAGTGGGAAGTCTCGTTACAGGAATGCCGATGAAGATTACCATCGGAGCCTTGCAGAACCTCAACTTCGAGGCTAACCTGGAGTATATCTCTCCTAAGGCTGTAGAAAACAATGGTGCCAACCAGTTTGAGGTAAAGGCAGCCATCCGTTCTACCAAGGGCGGCAAAATCCGTTCTGGTTACAGCGCCAATGCCGAGATTGTACTGGCAAAGGCTACCCATGTACTCACCGTTCCGGAGAGTGCCATTGAGTTTAGCGGTGATTCTACCTTTGTATATATCATAAAAGGTAGCGGCGAGAAGAAGACTTATGAGCGCAAACAGGTAACCACCGGTTTGAGCGATGGAGTAAATATTGAAATCAAGAAAGGTCTGGGACTCAAGGACAAGGTTCGCGGTCCTCAGGTAATAGCAGAAAATAAGGATGATGACGAATAGTCATCATCCTTATTCTTTTTTATAGGCATCAGATAACTTAGATGTTATCCTTTTCGATATCCTTGAAGTAACGGTAAGTACCCACCTTCAGTTCATCGCAGGCAATCTCATCACAAACGATGATGCCATGCTGGTGCTGCTGCAGAGCGCTGATGGTCCAAGCCTGGGTAACAGGACCTTCGATGGCAGCCTGCAGGGCGCGGGCCTTGTTATGACCGTTGCAGAGAATCATTACCTCTCGGGCAGCCATCACGGTACCCACACCTACGGTCAGAGCCAGACTAGGTACCTTCTCAGGATCATTATCGAAGAAACGGGAGTTGGCAATCTTGGTGTCTGTAGTGAGCGTCTTTACTCGTGTGCGGGAGGTTAGAGAAGAGAATGGCTCGTTGAAAGCGATATGGCCATCAGGACCTATACCGCCGATAAAGAGGTCGATGCCACCCGCTTCTTCTATCATCTGCTCATAATGACGGCACTCCTCTTCCAGGTTCTCGGCATTACCGTTCAGGATATGAATATTCTCCTTAGGGCAGTCGATATGATTGAAGAGATTGGCAGCCATGAAAGAGTGATAGCTCTCAGGATGAGATTCCGGCAAACCTACATATTCATCCATATTGAAGGTGATGACATGCTTGAACGAAACCTTGCCTTCTTTTACCGCCTTTACCAGATTGGCATACATGCCCTGAGGTGAAGAACCGGTTGGCAAACCCAGAACAAAAGGACGTTCAGCAGTTGGTTGAAATCTGTTAATTGTTTCAACTACATGATCAGCTGCCCACTTTGACAGCTTCTCATAATCTTTTTCGATAATAACACGCATAATCTATTTCTTATTGTTTAGTTGTAAAATTCAGGAAACAAAAATAATAAAAATCTGTTTCATTACCGCTAAAAGATGGCAAAAATTATATTTTTTTACAGTTTGCGGTATCTACTTCTTCATAGCCCTCCTGCTCTACATATTCATCGAAACCGATGCTGATATCGGCGCCATTCTGTTCGAAAAGACGCAGTAATTTCTGCTGCATATCGGGTGCGATGAGGATGGCGCCGCGCTTCGCCTTGCAATAGGTGCTTTCGCTGATATAGGGCGAAAAGTGCCAGAAATGAGGCGTATTGGCAGAAGGTATCGTGCCGAACATGCGGCGGAATCCGCGTGCCATGCGTATTATCTTCTTCTGAAGACGATAGGCGCAGCCCTGCTCGTTGCATACTATCTGGTCCGGGTTCAGAATACTGAACGCTTTCTCCGACTTACGCAACTTCTGATAACGCTCAAAACGAGCACAAAGGTGATGTACCGGGCACGTCTCCTTGAGACATACCGTATCAATGGAATGGATTGAAATATTGTTCATGTTCTTTATTTTTTAAGTTGGATAAATAATTTTTTCTTCGAAAGATTGAGAGGCTGTTATCGGCAAATAGCCAACTGGCGAACCACAGACAGCCAACTAGCCGCTATGAGAACAGTGGGCTGTTCTAGACGGACAGCTATCGGAAAAGCCTGAGAAAGAATTTTAAGAGAGTAACTGCGAAAAACTCTTCACTCTTCACCTAACCCCCGGAAATGCCGATAAACAGAGGGGATTCGAGGGGTGAAGAGTTGTTTCTCACTCTTCACCCACTCTTCACCACTCTTCACCCATCTGCCGCTTAGCTATATTTTCAGATTCTTACAAGCAGATAGGCCTGCCCCTTCTTGGTATGCTTCATCTTGCAACCCAGGAGTTTGAGCGACTGGCCGATGCGAATCTTGGTGCTCAGATTACTGATCAGCATCGGAAATCTTTCGTGCAGAACCTCGAAAACATCCGAACAGATGAGCCATTCGCCCACCTCATTATCCTCTGGAACACGGAAGCAGCTCTTCAGCATCGATTCAAAATCATCTACCTTGAAGAAAGGAAGATTGCACTTCTGGATACGGTCCACCTCGGCATTGGTAAACCAGTAAGGCGTCTTCTTATGGCAAAGCTCATACATAACTTGTGCATAGAGCTGGTCATAAATGATGGGTGAACCGTTGTCTATATATTCACCTGCCGGAATGTGCAGACAGACGAATCGGCGGCTACCCGTAGGGTCGCAGAGCGGATGCTCATCGTTGGTGGTTGCCAGGAAGGAAGCGTAGCGCGGACGGTCATCCTGGCTCTTGCCGAAGATAGGGCGGCCGTTCACCTTCACCTTCGAAAGCATCTGCTTCAGCTTGCCCTGCTGCGATGGTCCCATATTCGCAAACTCATCTATGTTGACAAAGAGATTATGAGTGAGCGCCATCTCGGAGTCAAACTTATTGGCAAAGTTGATGTGGTCGAGGAAATACTGTCGCAGATTGTCCGGAAGCAGACGATAGGCAAAGGTACTCTTGCCACAACCCTGTTTGCCGATAAGCACAGGAGTGGTTTCGTTGCCATGAAACATATCCATCTGCAACCAGTGGGCGACAGCCGAACGGAGCCAGGTGGCGCACCATCCCAACTGTTCACTTGTAAGTCCCGGAATTCTGCCAAAGAGTTCAGCCACATGGTTCTTTCCATCCCATTCCGGCAGCTTCTCGAGATATTCCCTGATAGGGTCAAACTCCGAAACCTCTTCAGAACGTACGAACTCCTCAATATCCTGTCGGGGCGACTTCTTGCCTCCCACACCCAACCGCTTGGCATGACGGACGATGGAATTGAAAGCCTCCGGAGTCAGCACCTTCCAGGTTGAGTCAGAAGATTCCTCCTCTTCCCCACCGGTTTCCGGTTCCTCTTCTACGGGCTCCTCTGTTTCGTCCTCATTCTTTGAGAGAGCGAGATACTCGGTTTTACCACTTAGCACATTTCTACGAAAGAGATAATACTCATCGAGAAAACTCTCAACAAGAGAGAGTGCTGAAATTTCGTTTGTCATCTTATCTGATGACGATAAAGCTGTAACTTTGTTCATATATTAATTTTTTTAGTTAATAATAATCATCTTTTTGCCCTTATATATAATAAGGTGAAGAGTGGTGAAGAGTGGGTGAAGAGTTGTCTCTATCTCTTCACCCCTCGAAACCCCTCTGTTTATGGGCATTTCCGGGCTTCAGGTGAAGAGTGAAGAGTTTCAGCTCATTCATGGCTCAGCATTTCGCCGCTCTTTCGTTTTCGATTGCAAAGTTAATACTTCCATTCACCGATTCCAAATTTTCCCCGCCACCTTCCCGCTACTTTTCTGAAATCAGGGAAGAAACAAGGGGGCTACGGGGAAAAGTATGGGGAAAAAAGAGGAAAAACAGATGCATATACTTGCATAATCCGAAAATAAATCTTACCTTTGTGGCGAAACTTTTTTTCTTAAAACAGACTGACAATGAAGGAAGATAAAGATGAAATAGAATTCAGCTACGAAGTCTTCGACCGACAGCTCGACAACTTCTGCCGAATGCTCAGCATTCTGGTAGATGCATGGGAAGATTACAGTCCGCAGGAACTTACCTTCGATATCCGTTCGCTCTGCACCAAAGCCACCCGGCTCTGCTATATGGCAGAGAAAGATATGGTGCTGCAGCACAACGACATAGCGAAACAGCGAAAGGAGCAGAACGAAACCCATGAAGTAAGCATCAGCATCATCGTAATGCAGAAGTTTACACCCCTGATGGCGCATATCATGGAAGACATGAAAAAGGGAAAACAGATAGAAGGAAAACGAATGAAAGTGGCGCCGCTGGATATGACCCGCATCCTGCCAAAGCTCAACGAATTTTTCGAAACCGATGAACTGGGCAAAGGAAGTTCTATCGACGTAAACGAAGTAGTCAAGCTCCAGAAAGAACTGTTACGCCAGGTAAAACCCACTCATATCCCCGGCGTAAAACCCGTAGAGCGCCTTTGGAATCTCTTCCAGCTATACAGCATGGCATGTTATCTGATGCTCCACTTCCGCCAGCTGAGCCATTTCACCAACCTCGCCATGAGCGAAGAGCAGACCACCCGCCTCTTCGAAATGTCGCTACAGGAATATCAGGAAGAACCAAAGGGCATCAGTGACATAGACCGATACTTTACAACCCTGGAATATGACAACAACGGAAAGCAGCTCTCCGTCAGCCAATTGCTGGAAGTAAGAAAAACGCTAAAAGACGAGGTACCGGAAAATCTGCGCCTCGACTTTATGAAATATATAAGAGATACCCAACTGCTGGGCGCCCAGCTTGCCCACGTCAATTTCACACCACAAGAATATCTCAAGCTGGTATCAGCCACCGTAAAATGGCACATCATCGAGCAGGAAATCTACGATTTGGAACATCCCGAAGGCATTCCGGAAACCCTTCCCAACGAGGTTTTCTACAAAGTAAAAGACGGTAAATACATCGACATGCAGAATCTGAAGGCTCAGATAGCCAAGATGTTGAAATTTGTTACCCGCAAGAACCACTGGTTCTGCGTATGGTGTGTATTGAATCACAACTGCATGCTTCAGGACAACCAGAACTTCGAAGCCTTTGCCACCCAGATGATGACTCCCGAATGGTTTGGCGACATCGACGATTATCTCCATTTCTCGGGCGACAATCTCCGCGACTACCGCCGTTATTTCTCAGAGATAGATTATCCGCAATGGGATGAAAAGAAGTTTAAGGAAATCAAGGACCTTTATAACATGACGAAATGGTCAGACAAACTCCTCAGCAAATTCCAGTATCTCTGCATCACGATGAATGGGGTGTTTGATAAGAAAAGCCTCTGATTCCGGCTTGTTTTATGCATAAAAACGTCATTTAAATACCTGATTTACAAAATAATATTAAAAGTTCACAAGTTTGTGGTCCACAACCTTGTGAACTTTCATTTTTTTGCTTATCTTTGCATCCGTAATCAAGTAAAAAAAACAATGGAAAAGGCATTCGTATATGGTATGTCGGTTGCCGGAAACAACTTCACCGACCGAATAGAAGAAACCAAGCGCATCAAGGCAGACTTTGAGCATGGCATCAACGTCATTCTCATCTCTCCCCGACGCATGGGCAAGACTTCGCTCGTCAAAAAGGTAATATCCGAAATTGATAATCCAGAGATAAAAGTGGTGTATATGGACATCTATGACTGCCGAAGCGAATATGATTTCTACAATCGCTTTGCAGAAACCATTATGAAATCTATGAGTAATAAGCTGGAACAAGTAGTAGAAAACATCAAGCAGTTCCTGGTAAGAGTTTCACCAAAAATCTCCTTTAGTCCAGATCCTACATCCGAATATTCATTATCTCTGGGAATTACACCAAAGGACTATTCCCCTGAAGAGATTCTGAATCTTCCGGAAAGAATCGCTCAAGAAAAGGGAATCCGCATGGTGGTCTGCATCGACGAATTCCAGCAAATTGGAGAATTCCCTGATACTCTTACGGTTCAGAAAAAACTGCGTGGCGCCTGGCAGCATCAACAGAATGTATCATACTGCTTCTTTGGAAGCAAGAAGCATCTGATGGAAAATATCTTCCAAAACCGTCGCATGCCTTTCTATATGTTTGGCGAAATGCTGCACTTGGATTGCATTCCTACAGAATATTGGGTGCCTTTCATCTGCTCCCGATTCGAGAAATACGGCAAGAGCATATCTAAGGATTTTGCTACAAGAATCTGTGAAACGGTGAAGAACTATTCTTCCTACGTGCAGCAGTTGGCATGGAATGTAATGGCTGAAACCGAGAAAGAGGTAAACGAAGAAACCTTGCAAAGTGGCATCAGCGCCTTGCTGCAACAATGTCATGGTCTTTTTGTACAGCAAACCGAGGGTTTAACCACCTATCAGCTCAATTTTCTGCGCCTCCTCTGCAGTAGCGTCCACTCAGGTTTCACCGCCCAGGCAGTAGCAGAAACCTATCCGTTGGGCAGCAAATCCAATATCGACCGCATCAAGAAAGCCCTCATCGACAAGGAATTGATCACCCTGGAGAAGGATGGCATCTTCATTGCCGACTGCGTGTTCGAACTTTGGTTTAAGAGAGAAATGATGTAGCTGAACATGGGATGATGCCTTGGTTAGATTATATTATCATTTAAAACTTATCTTTCATACCATTAGCGCAAATTATTCGCGGATAATCTGCGCTAACGGTATGAAAAAAGCACGTTAGCGCTGATTATCTGCATACTATATACCTATAATCATTATCCGAATATTGCAGAAACGGAATATAATGGATAATTGGCAAGCCAATCCTGCTCTCTATAAGGTGACATGGATAGGCGCATACCTTTCAATCCCTGATTGCGCTCCACAAACACCCTCAGACTCTTAGCCTGCAAATTCTCCTCTGCCTTTACTTCTATCGGAATGATTCTTTCCTCATCCTGCACCAGGAAATCTATTTCACCGCGTGAATTTTCTGCCGACCAATAATAGATAGACAAGGAAGATTTCTCCTTAAGCTGCTGCAGGACATACTGTTCTGTCAGCGCCCCCTTAAAATCTGAAAACAATACATTTCCTTCCAGTAAGCTTTGGGCAGGAATATTGCTCATGGCTCCCATCAGTCCCACATCAGACAGGAATAACTTGAAAGCAGAAAAATC
>CAKPYB010000068.1 GCA_934202525.1 uncultured Prevotella sp. | reverse complement strand
GGAATCACCAGTTTCAGGGTGAAGCCGAGCGAATCGGTCTTGCCGATGTTATCATAGATACCCTGAACCTTCACATTTCCTACCATCTCGCCCGCCTTGATTGTAACGGTGTTGTTGAGGATGCGGTAATGCTTACCCTCGATGGCATTGCTCTGCTTGTCTACTACCTCCACGCCGAAGGTGCGGTCGTAGTCAGCTTTTTCGGTTGCAGATACAGGCACATTGAAAACCTCGTTGCTTTCCTGTACAGCATACTGATAGAGCGTATCAGAGAACATGATATGACTTGGACCAGCATAAGTGGTATAATCCTGTGAACAACTCACAAGAGCGATGAGTGCAGCTACGGCTGCCAAACATCCCATCATTATTTTCTTCATGATCGTCTCCTTATTTTATTTGTTACTTTCATTAGGCTGAATCTCAGAACCTGGTGCCTCAAGCTCATGCTGAGGAATTGGCCAGACAAAGAGAGGGTCATCCTTTTCAACCTTCAGACTGCTCTGCACGAAGTTGGCAGCAGGCTGGTCGGCAGCCTTACGCTCAAATCCCTTGTGCCAGCGCTTGAGGTCGTTCAGACGGAAGCCTTCCATATAAAGTTCCTTCACGCGCTCTGCCTCGATAATCTTCATGGCGCTACTCTCGTCGCTCATTGATGTGTTACCACCGTAAGATGAGTAGCGGGCTGTACGCAGGGTTGAGATGTCCTTACCTGCCTTGCCGTATTCACCATTCATTGCGTAAGCTTCAGCACGTATCAGATACTGCTCAGACAGACGGAACACCATTGGCTGGTGAACATGCAGGATGTTGTTGTTCAGGAATTCTGCATCACCGAAATACTTGCTCAGCAAAGGCCACTGCAAACCGTGCTCATAACCGGTTGTACGGGTTGTAAAGATGGCTGCAGCACGGAGGTCATTGCTGTCGAATGAGTTGATAACCCATGTCTCAGGCACATAGTCTGGACGGTAACTTACATAGTTGTAGTTATCGAAGATTGTACCCAATGCACCACCATAGCTGTTCACTGTAAAGCCTACCTTCCAGATAGCCTCACGCGAATCACCATAGGTCCAGATATACTTGTAATCGTTCACCTGGTTGGTATAGGAGTTGGAAGAAGCCTTCTCCAATGTATAATACTTACTGCCGATTACCTTAGATGCATACTTGATGGCATCATCGTACTTGTGCATATATAAGGATACGCGCGCACGCAAGGCATGACAGGTATACTCATTGAAGTAAATCTCGTTGTAGAGACTTCCAGAGAAGTCTTCATCTACCTTGAGATACTCAGCAGCCTTGTCAAGGTCTCTCAACACGAAATCGTATGATTCCTTCAGAGTGGCTCTCTTCTGTGGCTCATTACCGTAATAGTGCTCTGTGAGTACCACGCCGAGTTCCTTCTCTGCCTGCTCATCGCTGTCATAAGCCTTGCAGAAGCACTTGATCAACTCTGAGTAAGCCAGTGCACGTGCGAAGTAAGCCTCGCCCTCATACTGCTCCAGCTTGTCGAGTTCCTTGTCACTGTTGGTGTTTGCCTTTACCTTATCTACGTTGTCGAGCAGGAAGTTGGCAGTGTTGATAACACCATAAAGCTCACCATATACCGCCTCGATGTCGGTGTTGGTAGCCTTGATGTCCTTCCAACGGTAGATATCGCCATAGGCATTAGAGTAGCCCTTCACGCAGTACACGAAGTCTGCCTGCAGATCTGGCAGGATTGTCAGATTGCCCGAATAGAGGGCGCTGCTCTTGAAACTGTCGTAGATACCGTACACCAGCTTGTCCATGTCGTCCACCGTGTTGATAGCCTCATCCATGCGGATAGAATCCTCAGGATACTTATCAAGACAGGAAGACATCGAGAGGGCTAGGATTCCCGACAGGATGTATGTCTTTATATTTTTGATATTCATTTCTTTTTCTCCTTTCTTGGTTAGAATTGCAATTCAACACCCAGAGTAAACTGGCGTGATGCCGGATACTGTGCCTGGTAAATATTGGATGAAACCTCAGGATCCAGACCGTTGAAACCGGTTACGGTGAAGAGGTTCTGTGCCTGACCGTAGATTCTGACCATAGAGAAGAAGTTGGTCTTGCGCAACAGGCTCTGTGGCAATGAATAGGACAGACTGAGATTCTTCAGACGGAGGAACGATGCATTCTCCAAGAAGCGGTCGTCGAGCTGGGTTACCTCACCCCAACGTGGGATGTCGGTAATATCGCCTGGCTGCTTCCAACGGTCGTACAACAGACGGTTTGACTGGTTGTAAGCTGTACCGAAGGTTACACCACTCTCCTCGAAGTAACGGTCGTTGTTGATGACGTAGCGTGTACCGATCCAGCTGAACTGGGCAGAAAGCTGCAAGCCTTTCCAACGGAAGCTTGTACCGAAACCGCCCATCCAAGGTGCATCATAGGTCTTGCCTGTCATCACCTTGTCGCTCTCGCGGAACTCGTTGGTTACGTTGCCGTCCTTATCATACCAGAGCTGCTCACCATTTGCTGGGTTCACACCGGCATAACGGTTCAGGAAGAACTCACTTACTGAGTGACCTACTACATACTTCAAACCGGTGGTTGAGTTTACATACTCGGTTACACCGTTATAGAGTTCCTTCAATCGGTTCTGGTTGTAAGATACGTTGGCACTTACATTCCAGGTGAAGTCGCGGGTGCGGATTACATCACCGTCAGCGCTCAACTCGATACCCTTGTTAGCCATCACACCTACGTTCTTCCAGCGATAACCCTCGCCGGTTACGGTGTAAGACTCAGGTACGCGCATCAGCATATTAGAGGTACGCTTGTAGTAAGCCTCGAAACTGAAGTTGATTCTGTCGAGGAAACCAAGACGGAGGGCGAAGTTGTTAGCCCAGGTTGACTCCCAACCCAAATCCTCATTACCACTCTGTGATGGATAGAAACCTGCTGTATCATCGTAGTTGGCACCACCAGAAACCAGAGCCAGGTGATAATAGTTAGGAATCTCAGAGTTACCCGATGTACCGGTACTTACGGCAATCTGGGCGGTGCTGAGCCACTTCATATCCTTCAGCCAGTCGGTTGACTTCACGTTGTACATGAAACCGAGTGACCAGAATGTACCCCAGCGATGATCCTTACCGAAACGTGAAGAAGCATCGGTACGCAGAGAGAAGTCGGCATAGTAGAGCTCCTTATAGTTATACTCGCCACGCATGAAGAATGACAGGTAAGAGTAATCAGATGATGAATCTGCCCAGCGGCTGGCACGTGTACCTGATGATACGTTGGTCAGAAGATCGCTGGTCTGACCCTTGGAATATACCTGGAAACCCTCTGAGTGGAAATTGACAGCCTCCTGACCCAGCATCACGTTGAACGAATGGATATCGTTCAGGGTGAAACGGTAGTTAGCCGTAGTGGTCTCTGTCAGGTTGATGGCATCGCTACTCTGGCGAGCCGCAGTACCCTGTCCGTTGTTGGAAGAGAGACTTGGGAACGACTGGAGGAACGCTGTAGAATGGGTGAAATCGGCACCAAACTGAGTGCGGATAGTCAGATTCTCTATCGGATAGATTTCAGCATACATGGTAGAGAGTACCTTATATTTCTTGTTCTTGATAGGATTCAAGCCCATGTAAACGATAGGGTTCTCGCTGGTTCCAGCCCAGTTGCCTGCAGCAAGTGAAGCCAGACTTCCATCCTTTGCGTATGGATTCCAGTAAGGAAGCATGAATCGGCATGCTGAGATAGGAGTAACGGTAGTATAGCTACCGTCGTCAGCCTGCTGAGCCTCCTCATAGGCAGCCATGGTGTTGGTACCAACCTTCAACCACTTGCCAGCCTTTACATCAGCATTGGTGCGGATGTTGTAACGGCGGAAGGTTGAATTCTGTGCGATACCGTCCTGGTCGTAGAAACCACCAGAAACATAGTAGTTCAAGCGGTCGGTAGCACGGTTGATAGAGAGTTCGTAGCTCTGCAGCGGAGCTCGGTCGTTGAACACCTCGTCCAGCCAGTTTACGTTTACTCTTGAAAGGAGATTGTAATCCTTACCTGTATCCAGACCTACTTCTTTCTCAAACTGGATACGCTCGTCGGTATTCATCATTTTCCAGTTGGTCTGTGCCAACTCAGAGAAACCATACTGTGCACGGAGCGTAATCTTCGCCTTGTCCATTGCCAAGCCTCGCTTGGAAGTGATGACAACCACACCATTGGCAGCACGTGCACCATAGATAGAGGTAGAAGAGGCATCTTTCAACACAGAGATACTTTCGATGTCGTTAGGACTCAAGGTATTGAAATCAGAACTTGAGATAGGCACGCCGTCGAGGATAAAGAGTGGCGACTTGCCGGAGTTGATAGAGTTGGTACCACGGATCTGGAAGGTAGCCGCCTTGCTAGGTTCACCCGAAGAAGAGATGACCTGCAAACCGGTACTCTGTCCCTGCAAAGCCTGGTCGAAGCTTGCCGCCGGCACATTTTCTATCTTTTCAGACTTTACGGCAGACACGGAACCCGCAATGGTTCCCTTCTTTCTCACACCATACGCCACCACAACCACTTCGTCCATCATCTTGGAATCCGAAGCAAGGGTGATGTTGAGCGTGTTAGTCTGCGCTTTCACTACATGCTTCTGCGTAACGCAACCCACATAAGAGTAGGCAAGCGTAGCCTTCGAAGCACCCTTAATTTCGATGGTATAGTTACCGTCTATATCGGTCACCACACCATTTGATGTTCCCTCTTGCATGATAGTCACACCAATCATCGGTTCGTTATCCTCAGCGGACACGACTGTACCCTTGACGCTGAAACTCTGCGCCAAGGCCGATTGGATAGACAACAATACAAGTGAGACAAGTAAAAGAGTTAATCTTCTCATCCTTGTTTTGTTTCAAGTTTATTAATTAATAATTATTATTTTTTCTCATTTTTTTCTCGTTTGATAAAGCGCTGTCATTAGGGGGGCGACTCTTCGCTCTTCCATTTATACATTATTTCACTAAAATGTACGTCAGGAAATACCTAATTAACTTAAATCGGTGCAAAATTACGAATATTTTCTTATTTACCCAAGATAATCGTTTAAAAATTAAATGTTTAATATGAAATATCTATGTTTTTTAGGAAATATGCTCATAAATTTAGTTAATTGTAGATTTTTCATCACATTTAGTTGCTGTTTTCAAAAATAATAATTACCTTTGCGGCGACAAGAGAGAAGATTGGTTACTTTTAGATTAAACCCTAACGACTGCCACTCTTCAGATTATTAACAGTTAATATATAGAAAGTATGAGAAAAACTTTACTTTTCGCAGCCGCATTGTGCCTCGCAGCTACAACTGCCACTGCACAGACATTTGCCGACCCCCTTACTCCCACGGAAGGCAACAACTCTTATCAGGCAACGTCTCCTAGTACTATCTATTGGAAATTCACAGCCGATGCCGATTACATCGCCACATTCGGTCAGTACGGAGACTCTGAAGTTCCAATGGTTGCCATCGAAAGCAACGGCAGACCAAGTTACATCACTGGAGTAACCGCTTCTGATGGGGTTACAAAAATCTTTGCTTTAGAAAAAGGCAAGACTTATTACTTCACCATCAATGCAGCAGCAAAAGGCGAAGTGGGCTTCAGCCTCAAATTAGACAAGACCGAGAACCTAGGCGCAGGACTTACCGCCGAAAAACCAGTGGAAATCAAGGTTGGCACCACACAGTTACTGGGTAACCCTTGCTATCCAGAAGACTCTTATGATGACGTAAACGTATACACCACCTTCAAGGCTGAGAAAGACGGACAGCTCCAAATCAAGACCGAGCAATACGTAAGCAGTGCAAAGGTTGATGGCACTGCCATCTCTGCCGAGATAGTAAACGGAAAAAAAGTTTTCAAGATCAACACAAAGGCAGGCAACACATACGCAATCAACTTCACCTTGGGTATTCCTTTCTTTATAGCCACATCAGAAGTGGTAGAAGTAAAGGAAGGAGCCATCGACATGCCTTACGTTATGAAAGAAGGCGAGAACACTATTCCTGCTGAAGCCGGCAAGTATTTCTTCACTTACAAACCAGATAAGACTGGCTACCTCAACATCACTAGCGATGCTAAGACTGCCGGCAATAAGGTAAGCATCTATAGAAACAAGATCAACGCCACCAATGGCAACAATGCCGCAGGACAGTCAGCGGATGGCAGTTACGATGTACGCGCAGAGCTTACGTCAACCTACTACACCTATTATATTGTAGTAGACAAGACGACGGCTACCGACAAGGCAGAAACTTTCAATGTCAAGATGGAAGACTACCAGCCGGGAGAAACAGCAGGCACAGCCATCCCTGTGAACGTGAGCGAAACTGCTACAGCCATCACATTGCCGGGAGCCAAGGGTAAGTATTTCTATACTATCACAGTTCCTGCCAACACCAAGAAGCTCCTCACCGTTGAGTCTACTGCAGCTTTGAGCGAGGGTACTTCTGCCTACGTTAACACCTCAGAAGGAGATTATGGTGCAACCAAGATGGAGAACCAGATTATCAAGAGAGATGTCAACAGCACAAGAGAGCAGAAATACTATCTGGTTGTGACATCCAATGAGGCTACTCCGCTTACCCTCAACATCAGATATGCAGATGTAGAAAAGGGTTCGCTGATTACAGAACCAAAGGAAGCTAAACTCGGTCAGAACACCATCGACTTCGACGGTACAGAGTATTATACCTACAAGGCAACCAAGAGTGGCAAGCTCGCCATTGAGGTTAGCGACGGAGCCAAGGTAACCTTCCCACTCTCTGCCACAGGATATGGCGTGAACGATACCTACCAGAAGGGCAACACCTATTTCATCCAGGCGACAAAGGGCGAAGAATACTTGATTACAATTTCTGATGTGAAAAAGGGTTCCACCTTCAACCTTGCTGAGACCGACTTCGAGGCAGGTGAGCTCAAAAGTAATCCTATCGTAATGACAGAGGACACCTATATATTAGGAGAGAATACGGGCAACCTTTGGTTGAAGTATACTGTAACCAAGACGGGTATCATCGATTTTTCAAGCGACGTACCTTTCGACGATGACTTCTTCATCGGAATCGCTAAAAACGATGCAAGTGCTCCAACCAGCATGGCTGATGACATACAAGACGCAGCAACCTTGGCTGACAGCAGACCAAATCGCATCAAGTTGTATCAGAGTACCTTCGAGGTAAAAGAGGGCGATGTATTGAACATCCAGGTTCAGATGCCAGGTGATGTGAAGGGCAAGAAGATTACCCTTACACAGCGCGCACCAGAGGCAGGCGAGTCCATTAACAACCCTATCATCCTGACACAGGGAAAGACCATCAATGTGGCTAAGGCGAGCCTAATGAAGCCAATCTGGGTGAAGGCAAACCTCGTTGAAGGTGACAACACTTTCGAGGTGGCAGGCGGTAGCGCTACCCCTATGAGCAATTGTAGACTAAGCGGTGATGGCATCACTTACGAGGGTCAACCTGTAGCATGGGATGCAAACGGTACGAAGTTCTCGGTATATTCAAGCAAAGCCGGAGAGTTCGTCTTTATGATAGGCTATGCTGAGGGCAATGCCACCTTGACATTCATCGACCCAACAGGAAGCGGCATCAGCCACATCGAGACTGCTACTGACAGCAAGCCAGCCATCTATACCATCAATGGTACCAAGATCAACAGTATCACTGGCAGCGGTGTTTACATCATCAAGTCGAATGGTAAGACCAAGAAGGTTGTTATCAAGAAGTAATCTTTCTGATTGATACAATCAGAGAATATATCACAAGAAAAGGGGTGTGTCATAAGTACATGACACACCTTTTTTTTGTTTCTATTCAGCCGTTTTTCATAAAAGCCATCGCCTTATTTTACAGATTTCAGTATCTTCAGGTGTCTTCTACGCTGAAATCCTATGGCATATTGTATCGGAGGCTAGATAACGCATAATAGTAAGTTTAATTTGTAAAAAGCTCGATAGTGGTGCCAAAAGTGCCTAAAAAAACAACTTTTGGCACCACTATCGGCACTTTTTAGGCATTTTCCATCGTTTTTCCATTATTTTACATTATCTTTGCGCCAGATTAAAGAAATGAAGATATGCTGCAAAATATCATTGGAAGAAAACGGGAAATTGAGCTAATCGAGAATTGCATCAGTTCCAACAAGCCAGAATTCATCGCCATCTATGGCAGAAGACGAATTGGCAAAACATATCTCGTCAAACAATTATTGGGCGAGAAGTTTAGTTTCTATATGACGGGGGTGTACCAATGCTCCAAGAACGAGATGCTCGCTTACTTCAGCGAGCAGTTGGCATTGTATTCCGGAAAGAAACAACCCAAACCTAAAAACTGGTTCGAGGCATTCTCTCAACTGCGTGTTTATCTCTCCACCCTATTGGAAGAAAGAGACCAAATCGTCATCTTCATAGACGAACTGCCATGGCTGGATACGCCGAAGTCTAATTTCATCCGTGCCCTAGACCTGTTTTGGAACGGATGGGCTTCAGACCAGCCAAACATCAAGTTCATCGTCTGCGGTTCTGCTACTACCTGGATGACCAATAAGCTTTTGGGTGACAAAGGCGGCTTGCATAATCGGGTAACCAGAAAAATTTACCTCGCCCCCTTTGACCTTAACGAGACAGAGCTTTTCTTACAATCAAAAGGTATCGTATGGACACGCCATCAGATAGCAGAATGCTACATGATTATGGGAGGCACGCCATTTTACCTCAACATGATAGACAAGCAATATAGCTTGCCTCAAAATATTGACATGCTTTTTTTCGCAGAAGGCGCAGAACTATCCAATGAATACGAGTTCCTGTTCCGCTCACTCTTTAAGGATTCCATACTTTACCGCAGAATTGTGGAACTTCTTGCCAAGAAAAAGGTGGGTATGACAAGAGAAGATGTGATGAAGGCGTTGCATCTCACATCGGGCGGGAAACTGACTGAGGCATTTAATGACCTCATCAGTTGCGACTTCATTAGGAAATATAACTCTTTCGGGAACAAATCGAACGGTGCCATGTATCAGTTGACCGACCTCTATACCTTGTTCTATTTACATTATATAAAAGGTAAAGAAGAGACCGACGAACATCTTTGGAGCAACATGATAGACTCTCCATCCCATCGTGCCTGGAGCGGCTATGCTTTCGAGCAGCTCTGCCTTCACCATATCTCGCAAATCAAGAAGAAGCTAGGTATTCTGGGAGTACAGACGAATGTATATTCCTGGCAACAGAAAGCCAACAAGGAAAAAGGAATTGAAGGTGCACAGATTGACCTTATATTAGACCGCAGAGACCAGATTATCAATCTCTGCGAAATGAAGTATTCTCTCAAGGCATACGACATCACCCCTACTTATCTGCAAAAACTGCTGGACAGAAGAGAAATCTTCCGACAAGCATCAAATACCAGCAAGGCACTGCATCTAACTTTCGTTACAGCTGCAGGAATAAAAAAGAATGCTCAGGAAGGCATGATTCAGAGCGAAGTAGGATTGGATGATTTATTCGGAGAAAAAGTTTGAAATAGGTGAATTGTCAGATGGAGGGTGTGACATAAAGTTTCTCCATTTTCATTTCCTATACAAAAAAGTTTCCAGATGGCTACCAGAACGCTACCGAAATTACGTCCGGACGTATCTTTTACTGCATCAGGATGCATCTTTTACTGCATCGGAACGTATTTTTCTACCTTTTATCGCCAGTAAAATTGCAAAAAAACGATTGATAAGCCTAATATTGAACTGAAAAAACAGTGTTTTACCTCAATATCTTCATAGTTTTCTCCCAAAAATCTCACTAAAACACCTATATTTTGCTGATTTTATGTAAGCGTCTCCGCGTTTATACCTTGCATAATTCAAAAAAAGCAGTAACAGCTGATTAAACTAATGCTGTTACTGC
>CAKPYB010000067.1 GCA_934202525.1 uncultured Prevotella sp. | reverse complement strand
TGACTCCGATGATGGCGCAGAATATCACCGGCAAGGTGATGAATACCAAGGGAGAACCTTTGGCGTTTGCCAATGTAGTATTATTGAATAGAACAGACTCGGCTTTCGTCAAGGGCGCAGTGAGTGGAGAGGATGGCAGCTTTGCCATCGACTCTTCCTGCAACGGCGGAATCATCAAGGTGACATCCGTAGGCTATAAGACCGTCTGCAAGGATTGTGAGGGCGAGAACATCGGCATTATCAAGATGGAAGAAGACAGCAAGATGCTCGGCGAAGTAGTCGTGAAGTCATCACTGCCTAAGACTATCCTGAAGAATGGCGGAATGACGACAACCGTTGTCGGAACCGTCCTTGAGAAGGCAGGAACCATAGAGAACCTGCTCGACCGCATCCCTAACGTGTCTGCCCAAAATGGCAGCATCAAGGTATTCGGACGTGGTGAGCCTGTTATCTATATCAATGGACGACAGATGAGAGACAAGAGCGAGCTGGACCGTTTGCATTCCGATAACATCAAGTCGGTGGAAGTAATCACTAACCCTGGTGCCCGTTACGCAGCCAGCACCAAGGCGGTCATCCGTATCACAACGAAGAAGATACAAGGCGAGGGCTTCGGGTTTGATGCCTCAACCACAGGTGAATATGATGAGAAGAAAAACTTCGGTGGATTTGGCCAATTGAATATGAACTATCGCAAGAATGGTTTGGATTTGGGCGCATACGCCTTTGGAGCAAAGCAGTACCAGCCAAACAATCAAGACTTACAACAGAAGACTTATCTTGACAAGACCTGGAACCAGAAGAGTGAAAACAGACAAGTAAGTATAGTAGAAGCCATGAACTTCCGCCTGGATGCCAGCTACCAGTTGGATGCCAACAATTCTATCGGTGCCAACTTTGGCTTTCTGAGAAATCCGAAACAGACCTGCGAAGCCAATATGGCTACAGAAATATGGCAAGACGATGAACAAACGGAAAGTTCTGACAGCCACGGTAGTTTCTTCGAGCAGAAGAGTACTCTTTCAAGCAACATTTACTATGTAGGAAAGATTGGCAAGCTCGGCATCGACTTCAATACCGATTGGCTTTGGTCGAAGAATAACGAGGACGTTGTTACAAAAGAGCAATATCAGGAGGTGGGGATGGACGCGCAGAGCCAGACGGTTCATAGCCTTACAGACAAGAAATATCGTTTGTTGGCTTCCAAGTTGGTGCTTTCCTATCCTTTGTTGGGCGGCGACTTATCTTTGGGTGGTGAATATTCCAACACGCATCGCACATCCAAGTATCAAGTGGTACCAACCAACTTCGTGCCGGATGACGACAGCCGTATTACAGAAAGTATGACTTCTTCATTCTTGACCTATTCAAGAGATTTCGGAAACATGAGCATGGAGGCAGGACTGAGATACGAATACATCGACTTCAACTACTATGAATATGGTAAGTATGTGCCTGGGCAAAGCAAGTCGTATGGCAACTGGTTCCCATCGCTCAGCTTATCGATGCCTGTGGGCAAGGTACAGATGCAGTTGAGCTATGCTACCGACATCGATCGTCCTTCCTATAATTACTTGCGTAGCGGTATTCAGTATGACAACCGCTACACGTATGAAACGGGAAATCCTTTCTTAGTGTCTGAGATAAACAGAAATCTCAACTACGAGTTAGCTTACAAGTGGTTGACTTTCGACATGACCTACAGCCATACTTCACATACGATGATGTCGAATATGGAGACTTACAAAGACAATCCTGCAATAGGACTGCTTAAGCCTGTGAATGGAAAGGCATATAATCATGTAGAAGCATCCGTCAACTTATGCCCTTCGTTTGGCATTTGGCATCCTTCATTTACGGCATCTGTGACAAAACAGTGGCTTGATATGGATGCACATGATGGCAAAATATCCAACAATCCGATGGCAGTATTCAACTTTAATAACACCTTCAACACCAAGTTGGCAATGTTTACGTGGATGATGTCGTATATCACAAAAGGATATGAGAGAAATATATATTTGTATAAGCCAAGATTTCGTACCAATGTATCTGTATATAAGGCTTTCTTGAAGGATCGTTTGTCGTTCCAGCTTTTTATCTATGATTTGTTTGGAACAGACAATATCCACATGAATGCTCATTTTGGCAAAATGAAGGACATGATTGTTGATATACAGTCAACAAGCAAAGTGTCGCTTACTGTACGGTATAAGTTCAACACAGCAAGAAGCAAGTATAAGGGTACGGGTGCTGGAGAAAGCCAGAAAAACAGAATGTAATCTGTCTATCTGCAGCATCCAGTAATGGTGTAATGACAAAAAATCTCTATATAAATGAACAACCCAATAAAATTGTTGATTAGTGGCGCAGACATGGGAGGCTTGATAGCCTCCTGTGCCTTGCGCCATGACTTCCATGAAAGCTCTCGGCAGGAAGATAGATTTCATATCTATCGCATAGAAAAGGATACGCTGACGATGGAAGATGTGGATGCATGCGACTTGTCGGGCATCCGATATGCGGTGAATGCAACCTTGCATGACAACGAAGCCTCTTTCGCTTTCGATGAGAAATGTAAGGAGCAGGGCATCACCGTTATCCATGCCGTCAATCTTGGCAAGGCTGCCTTTCTCGCTGTAGAGAAACCGAAAGGCTATCCATTCAGCGAAGTAGTGAAAAAAGGAACGGATGATTTCCGTTGCTCACTGGGCAAGTATATCTCGCAGTACGGTATGTTCTGGCAGATGCCTGTGCCTTGGATAGATGAAGCCATCAGGCATTATTCCAATGAGTCTTTCCCGCAACTGGGCATCGGGGCATATATTGCCGCCGGCTATTGTGCCAACATTCTCGCGAACCTTGCGGAAGGCAAGGAGGTGAAATACTTCCCCAAGTTCTATCTCTCGCCTTTGCTGGAAGAGATATGATTCTTGTATCAGATGTATCTGGAGCTTCAGAAGTTTTAGGAGTTAATTTCCATCACTCCTGACATCATATCATCTGATAGTTCGTGGCATGAAACAGCGCCTCGGCAATGTTCTTCACGCCCATCTTGGCGAAAAGGTTGCGCTTGCAAGCCTTTATCGTATCCACCGACTTGCATAGTCGGTCGGCAATATCATTCATCGTGTAACCTTGGGCAGACAATCTCAAAACATCTCTCTCAGTCTCGCTCAAGGTTATGCCTTCTTTCTTTTCCCACTTGTGCCGCAATGTGGAATATTCAAAATAGCTACGCTCACCATTCTTCTGCATGATGATATGTCCCGGTTCATCGGTTGCTGCCAATGATACGGTGCAGAGGGCAAGCCAGATTCTTCCATCATCAGAAAGAAGTATCGGAGTAAGGTGATGATGAATCAATCGGCTATGTCTGCCATTGGTAAGATGAAAGTCGTACGAGATGGTATAGTCCAGACGGTCGCCCACAGGCAATTCATTGAAAAGATCAAAACCTTTCTTGTTCACTTCGAGCAGCATCTGCAGGTCAGCATCCGGAACATGGTCGATATACATCTGATAGCCTGCGTCCATCAACTGCTCCGGTTCCAATCCGCAGAGATAAGCGAGGTTATCTGATGTATAGATGAAGTCCTGATGAAAATAGTCGATGATATAGACGCACTGGTAGGTGCTGCGGGCAAAGGCTTTTGCCGCATTCACCAATAATTCAATCTTCTCGTAATCTTCTCTGTTGATATGATTCACCTCGTTGGAATGGAGGAAGAAATCTTCTATTTCTTTATTCATAAGCTATTCTGAATATTACTCTTTCTATCTGTTCTCCGATAAGCCATCGGATCTCTTTTTAAATACGTTATTCGCCTACAAAAGTACATATTTTTATTTGATTTCAACTCTATTGGATTGTTTATTTACAGATAATTAACCGTAAAAGACGCTTAATCATTACTTACTGCACAACAGCTGGATTACAAGCGCACAACACGTGTTGTGCAAGCGCATAACAGCTGATATGCAAGCGCACAACAGCTGTTGTGCGACTGACGGAAGTGACTTTCCCGGCAACATATACTTACTGTTCCAACAACTTATCCTACTTCTTCCGACAACTTATAAAGGCTTCTTACGATGCTTATTCCTATTGATAAGCAGTTCTAACCCACATCAATAGCACCGCTCATTCGTATCAATCAAACCGCTCATCCATATTAGTGCCATTTTTATTTGGTAGTTTAAGAATAAAAGATTACCTTTGTATCGCTAAACAGAAAGAAGAAAACGATGGCTATAAAATATGAAATCCATTATCTTCCCAATGCAGGAGGAAATGAAGAGACTCGCCGATTTGCCCATATCTTTGAGCAAACAGCTATGACTGACAAGGAGATGATCAGCCGAATCGCCAGACATAGCTGTCTGGGAGAAGGAGAAGTTTCGTCCGTACTCATGAAACTGCGTGATATCATAGAAGAAGACCTGCAGGATGGAAGACGTGTCAACATTCCGGAAATAGGTTATCTCTCGCTCTCGGTAGATCTGGATATGGATGAACTGAAACCCGACAATAAAGTGAGAGCTGAATATGTAAGCGTAAGAGGCATCAAGTTTCGCCCCAATGCAGACCTGTTGAAACAGGTGAAATATAATACCCATTTCGAGAAATCACAATATACTTCCCGCTCCTACCCTTTCTCTGAAGATGCATTGAAGGAGAAAATAAGAGAGTATTTGAAGCATAACCGTTCCATTAACAGAAAAGTACTGGAAGCGGAATTTCATATCCGTAAACAGACAGCACTCAACTGGCTGAAGAAACTGGAAAAATCCGGTTTTCTGATAAAAGAAGGTTCACGCAATGCTCCGGTTTATTTCCTGGCTGAAGAATAGGAGCCCATCGGATGATAGGTCTCATCATGATAGAACTCTCTAGATGACTGCAAGCCATAGCCTCCGCGACCATCTAGGCTTCATTACATTAAATCTACCCCCTAAAGATAAAGTAATATGCCAAATAAAGAAGAAAAGAGAATAACAGAGCAGAGCTCGCTCTACGAACATCTGGAAAAGATGAGCGTAGATGAACTCACCGCTCATATCAATGCAGAAAACAAGAAGGTGGCTGTGGCAATAGAACAAGCATTACCCGCCATCAACCAACTGATTTCCGCCATCGAAGGGCAGCTGAAGAAGGGTGGTAGACTCTTCTATGCCGGTTGCGGAACGGGCGGAAGACTGGCTACACTCGATACCATCGAGGTGCAGAACACCTATGGCATCGACGGTTCGCAGATACAAGCCATCTTCCCCGGAGGCATCGGCTGCCTTACACAAACCAGAGAATCCAGAGAAGATGACCTGGAGAATGGTTGGCACCAGCTCTGCGATAAACATATCTCAAAGCTGGATTTCGTGCTGGGCTTCTCGGCAAGCGGCACCACACCCTTCGTGCTTTCCATCTTGCAGCATTGCAAGGAGGCAGGTATTCCTACGGGATGCATCGTCAACAATCCCCATGCTCCCATCGCCCAAGCTGCAGATTATCCCGTAGAAGTCATCACGGGACCGGAATTCGTAACAGGAAGTACCCGCATGAAAGCAGGATCATCGCAAAAGATGATTCTGGACATGATCAGCACTTCCCTTCAGATTAGACAAGGACGGGTGGAAGGCAACAAGATGGTGAACGCCAAGCTTATCAATCATAAACTCATCGACCGTGCCTGCCGCATCTTCATGGAACGCAATCCGGAATATAAGGATTACGAAGAAGTGAAACAGCTGATTCTGGAATCAGGAAGCGTGAAGAAGGCGGAAGACTTGCTGAAGAGTAAAAGCGATTTAGATATTTAGATAAATTTAGACCAAACTTCACCTTATATAAATAGAACTATCAAGATTTCACCTTATATAATAGGACTATATGGCAAAGAAAGCAATTGTAATGGGTGCCACTTCGGGCATCGGAATGGAAGTGGCAAAACTGCTTGCTGCAAAAGGATGGCAGGTAGGAATAGCCGGAAGAAGAATCGAAAGATTGCAGGCTCTGATTTCGCAGGGCGGCATTACCTGCTACCAGCAAATAGACGTGACTTCTCCCGATGCTCCTGCCCAACTTCTCGAACTCATCGATAAGTTGGGAGGCATGAACCTCTACTTCCATAGTTCCGGCATTGGCTGGCAGAATAATACGCTGGATATAGAAAAGGAGTTGAAGACACTGGAAACCAACGGCTTGGGATTCACAAGAATGGTGGATACGGCATTCAATTGGTTTGCTACTCATCATCAGAACAATTCAAAAGCCCGCATTGCCTGCATCACTTCCATTGCCGGAACCAAAGGTCTCGGTGCCGCCCCAGCCTACTCTGCCACCAAGCGATTCCAGAACCATTATCTGGAATGCCTGTCGCAGCAGGCACGGATGCGTCATCTCCCCATCGCAATCACAGATATCCGACCAGGCTTCGTAAAGACCGACCTTATTGCAGGCAGCAGCTATCCGCTGCAACTCAAACCGGAAGATGTGGCGAAGCATATCGTAAGTGCCATCGAAAACGGAAAGGAAGTCAAGGTAATAGACTGGAGATATGATATCCTCGTCTTCCTCTGGCGACTCATTCCTAGATGGTTATGGACGAGATTGAGGATTACAACATAACAACTTTATTCCTTTCTGATGACAATCGTCTTGAACCAGTCTTTCAATACTCCCGCATATTGATCCTGCGAATCAGACAGCAGGATGACAACCTGGGAACCATCTTCCAACTTGGGTCCCAGACACATACCTTCGTAATTGGCAAAGGAACGCTTGGAAAGTGACAAGCCGGTTTTCCATTCCGCGAGCAATCTCTTCTTCAAGAAAGGAGTATCTGATGAAAACTTCTCTTTCAAAGCAAACTCCTCAGAATTCAAAGGATTAATCTGATAGAGTTTACACTTGCAGAAAGCCCCAATCTTGATCTTCGGGATAAAGGCCTCACGCTCCAGAACCAGAAGCTGACCATCGGGCAAGGCGCAAAGCTCACTCACACCCATCACATAGATATCTGCTTTCTTATGGGTAGAAGGTTGATCCATCTGATAGGCATAGGCTGTCATGTAACGAGAGTTCTTTCCCCAATCAAACCTCATTAAACGAAGCTGGTTGGCCAATCCGTTTTGAGGAGTAGCAGGCTGCCCGTCTTTGCGGAGCGTGCTCTCAGGAATCGTCCAGAGATACTGACGGACGGAATCAAAAGCCAGAGACTCAAAATTATAATTAGGATAAAAATCAGATGAAGGCCATCTGCTCTCCCAAAGGTTCTGCTGATAGCCAATCTTGGGAGCATCTGCCGAAGTAGGTAGAACAGGATACTCCTTTAAACGGCAATATCCTTCGCTTGTTATCACCAAGGTAGAATCAGAAGCCTTCACGATGGCTTCGTGGTCAAAGCCTTTCTCCTGCCCCTGCCAAAACTTTCCGTCGTTCAGCGTTCCATCTGTTCTCTCGGTAAATCCAAGGTTCTCTACCTGTTCCAATTCACCGGTCTTGGGATTCACCTGAATCCGGAAGTTGAAGTACAGGGCACTATCCGACTTGTCGCTTACCACCGCATAGATATCATCATGCAGATGAGCAATGCCACTGTAGTTGCCCGCAGCCACGGTTTTCGGAAAAGCTTTCTGAGGATTCTCTCTCACTACTTTCCAATCCTGTGCTCCAGCCAACAGACTGAATGCCAGGAAGATGGAAAGGATATTACAGCGCGGCATAAGTCAATACAAATTCCATGGTTAACTCGAAATCTACATGCGCCATCTTTCTGCTCTTGAGATTCTCCACATCACACGACCAGTCTGCCATCGTATCAAACGGCTTCACCCGCATATCCTCAAACATCAGGTTTTCTTCTGAGAATAACTTGAAAACCGTTTCCTTGGCACACCAATGCACCAGCTTGGCATCCAGATCTTCCGCCTTCTCATCCTTGCGCAGGAATTTGGATGCAATGCGCTCTACCCTATCACTGAAGTATTCGATATCCACCGCCACGTCCTGATTCTTGGAAAGGATAAGCGCAGCATAACCCTTGGTATGCGAAACGCTGATATGATAACCACGGAACAATGGCTTTCCAGCCTCGTTGTGGGTAATGTCACCCGCATGAGAAAGCAAGCCCTTGGAAGCCCCGTTCGTCTTGAGCATCTCATACATTAATGCACGAATGGCAAGAAACTCCAGTTTCCTGCCATCGTTCTTATATTTCTCTTCCACCTGAGAGCGGTAAGCCTGCAGATGAGGATACTGCCCGAACAACTGTTCTACAGTTTCATCCATCTGCCATAAACCAAGACTCACTCCCGGATAAACTTCTCGTATATTGACAACTGCCATATTTTTTATATTCTGATATTGATGAATACTGATGATTACTTAGAAGAATCCTCCACGTTATCTTTCAAAGGATGTACCGTCACCTTAATCTTGCTGATGCGACGCTCCTCTATCTGCATAACCTCGAAAGTATAGTTCTTATAATCTATCTTCTCGTGCATACTTGGGAAATCGCCTTTGATTTCCAAGAGCAGACCAGCCAGAGAATCAGCATCACCCTCAACCTCCTCGAACTCTTCGTCATCTACATTCAGGATTTTGCAGAAATCAGAAAGAAGCGTTTTACCTTCAAAAACAAAGGTATTGTAATTTAATTTCGAGTAGAACTTCTCCTCCTCATCGTATTCATCATTGATTTCACCTACAATTTCCTCCAGAATATCTTCGAGAGTAACAATACCCGATGTTCCTCCGAACTCATCTACCACAATGGCGATATGAACCTTGTTGTCCTGGAACTCGCGAAGCAGATCATCTATCTTCTTGGTTTCAGGAACAAAGTAAGGAGGACGAATCAGGCTCTGCCAACGGAAGTTGGAAGACTTCGTAAGATGAGGCAATAAGTCCTTGATATACAGTACACCACGAATATTATCTGTATTATCCTGATAAACAGGAATACGACTGTAATTATTCTCTTCAATGCACTTTAATACTTCTGGATAAGAACTACGGATATCCAGGTCAACAATATTCTGTCGGCTGGTCATCACCTCCTTGGCTGTTTCATCGCCAAAGCGGATGATACCCTTCAGCATGCTCTGCTCGTCTTTGATATCATTCTTATCAGTCAGTTCCAAAGCTTGTTCCAAGTCATCAACACTCAGCACATGATTTTCCTTCTGTATAATCTTTTCTGCAAGAATTCCACTTTTCAGCAAGATAGTTTCTAAAGGCCAAAACAGCTTTCTGGCAAACAGAATTCCCCCTACGCACCGGCGACAGAACTTCAGAGGATCCTGGCGGGCATACACTTTCGGCATAATCTCACCAAAAAGCAAAAGCAAGAAAGTAAGAATAACCGTAATAATCAGGAACTGAAGCCAATAAGCTTTAGGACCAAACTCTACGATTCCTGCGAATACATAATTAAGGAGCATGATGATTGTGACATTCACAAAATTATTGGTTATCAAAATGGTAGCCAACGTACGTTCTGAATCATCACGCAACATCTGTATTTTCTTATCGGCATCGGTCTTTTCATCCTCAAGTTCCGCAACATCAGTTGGTGATAAACTGAAAAAAGCAATTTCGGAACCACTGGCAAAAGCAGACATGCCTAACAATATAGCTGCAAGTACAGCAGCTACAATAACCCCGGCGGAAGGCTGCATCAGCATCACATCACCGAAGGCATCAGTTATGGTGGATATATCCAATTTCTGAGCTAAAAATTAATAATTATTGTTCTCTAGTAGCAGGGCGAGTACTCAACATCTCCATATTATCTACATAGATTTCTGTAATATATTGTCTTCTACCCTGCTTGTCATCATAGGAGCGGTAGCGGATTCTTCCTTCCACATAAAGGCGGTCACCCTTATGCACATACTTCTCTACTACCTTTGCAAGCCCACGATAAAAAACAAGATTGTGCCAATCTGTATGGTCTGGCACTTGGGTACCATTAGGCAAAGTATATCCTTTCTCTGTAGTTGCGAGAGAGACCTGAGCTACTGCCTGATCTGCTTCGAAATAATGAATGTCAGGATCTTTACCTACATTACCAATTAGCATAACCTTGTTCATGACACGAATCTTTTAAATTTCTGAATATTTTATTTCCACATTCCCAGATAGCGGAAATGGAAATTCTTACCTTTTGCAGATGGGAACTGGCTGCGTGAATCTACACAATCGCGCAGATAATCAACGATGCGATTGTAACAATCCAAACCTGATTCAGCTTTAACATCCGCAACGAAATGAGTATCACGGTACTCAAACTTTCCTGTAGCCGGTACCATCACAACACGCTTGAAATCAAGTGATCCTTCATACCAGCCTGGAGCCTCTTGAGCCAAACTGGCAACAACCGGATTCTCCATTCTCTCTGCAGGAGTTGGAGTACGCAATGCTTTCTTATCCTTAAAATCCTGCATAGTTTGCGCCGTAGTCTTTATCACAATAAAATAAACACGTGGGCGTACCTTATATCTTTTTGGATACGTCAAATCGCTAGCGGCATATTCACGAACATCTGCCTCTAGCTCCGCATCCATCTCAATCTCAGGAATACTCTTTAAAAAACCAATAGCATCATCAACACTAGTAACTAATGTCTCCTGATCAAAATATCTTAAATATAAATTCATAAATGGGTATGTTTCTCGAGTTCAAAAAAAAGAGCGGAAAACGGGACTCGGACCCGCGACCCCAACCTTGGCAAGGTTGTGCTCTACCAACTGAGCTATTTCCGCTTGTAAAACAACAATAAAAGTGAAGAGGAGGAGACTCGAACTCCCACGACACAATTGTCACTACCCCCTCAAAGTAGCGCGTCTACCAATTCCGCCACCTCTCCAACACTAAGCTAATTTAAACATTGTGCCCAAGACAGGACTCGAACCTGCACGTTGTGAAACACACGCACCTGAAACGTGCGCGTCTACCAATTCCGCCACTTGGGCCCTAAACTTAAACCTATCTTGGTTTAATACAAAAATGATCGAGCGGAAAACGGGACTCGGACCCGCGACCCCAACCTTGGCAAGGTTGTGCTCTACCAACTGAGCTATTTCCGCT
>CAKPYB010000066.1 GCA_934202525.1 uncultured Prevotella sp. | reverse complement strand
AAACCATTCGATATTGATATGTTGAATCTCTGTATTCTGAACCTCTTGAAGAAACGCAAGAATGTGAGCACAGAATATGTAATAACAGAGGCCGACCGCAAATTTATTGATGAGGTGAATGCTTATATCCGCGACAATATGAGCAATCCTGAAACATCGGTAGAATCGCTCAGTACTCATCTTAGCATTTCGCGCGTACAATTATATAAACGCATGATTTCGCTGACGGGTATTACACCTTCTGAGTATCTCAGAACCAAGCGTATCAAATTTGCAGAGCATCTGCTGCGTTCGGGCGACTTGAACATCAGTGAAATAGCCTATAAGGTGGGATTCAATAATCCACGTTATTTCACTAAATACTTCCAAGACGCGTATGGCGTTACGCCGTCTCAATATCGTAAAAATCTGTCAGAATCAGAGTAGTTTACGCATCTGATTAACATTTTATACGCATACAGATAACATTTGCGCACAAAGATACGGGAATTTTCTCGTATCTTTGCCGCAGATTTTTAAACTTTCCTTTAAACGTATAAAATGAGACTAACTAAAACATTATTGATTTCAGCAGTGCTGCTGATGAGTGCCACAGGCATGCAGGCAGCAGGTTTCAACCAGAATGGTAATTATCTCACTGTTCAGTTGAAGCAACACCAGAATTTTGGTCCTAGTCAGATTCGCCTCCAGGTGGTGAGCGATAAGATTATCCGTGTTCAGGCTACAGCCGAACAGAGTTTCCGTAATAAACAGAGTCTGATTATTGTGCCTCAAAACAGCAAGGCAAAGTATAAGGTGGAAGAGCAGGGAGACAATCTCATCATTACCACTGCAGCCATGCGTGCTGTCATGAACGAGGCTACGGGTCAGATTACTTTCTATGACCTGAAAGACAATGTCCTTCTCAATGAGGTTGCACAGGGCGGAAAGACTTTCAAGCCGTTCACTGTACCTGACCGTGAAATCGGTGTAGACATTGCCAAGGTTCCTGAAGCACAGAAGCACGGATGGTCATGGCGTGCGCTCTTCAACTCTCCTGATAACGAGGCGTTCTATGGTCTCGGTCAGCATCAGAGTGAGGAACTCAACATGAAGGGTAAGAACGAAGACCTCTTCCAGTATAATACTAAGGTGAGTGTGCCTTTCGTCATCTCGAATAAAAACTACGGCATCCTCTGGGATTCTTATTCTTATTGCCGTTGGGGTAATCCGGAAGATTATCTCCAGCTCAACCGTGCCTTCAAACTCTATGATAAGGATGGTAAGGAAGGTCAGCTGACAGGTACTTACGTGGATAAGAATGGTCAGAAGATTGTTAGAGGCGAAGATAGCATTTACTTTGAGTATGCAATGCCTGAGACTTCTGAAATCTGCAACCAGACCGATAAGGGCGGCATTCAGAACCTGCCAAAGGGTTTCGCGCTGAATGGTTCCAAGGTGGTTTACGAGGGTTATGTAGAGGCTCCAACCAACAGCTTCTATCAGTTTATCCTCTACTATGCCGGCTATATGAAGATTTATATCGACGGCAAACTGGTAGTTCCTGAGCGCTGGCGTACAGCATGGAATCCGAACTCTTATAAGTTTGAAACTCCTATCAAGAAGGGCGTAAAGACTCCTGTCCGCATCGAGTGGCAGCCAGATGGTGATGTTTCCTACTGCGGACTTCGCGTAGCAGCTCCTCGTTCTGAGGCAGAGAAGAACCAGTTGAGCATCTGGAGTGAGATGTCGCCGGATATGGACTATTATTTCATTGCCGGTCAGAATCTCGATGAGGTGATTTCCGGTTACCGTACGCTTACCGGCAAGGCTTCGCTTTATCCTAAATGGACCCTCGGTTTCTGGCAGAGCCGTGAGCGCTATCAGAGCAGCAAGGACATCGAGGACAACATGAAGAAGTTCCGCGACCTGCATATTCCTGTAGACAATATCGTTCAGGACTGGAACTACTGGAAGCTGGATTCATGGGGAAGTCATGAGTTTGAGGCTGCCCGCTATCCAAACCCACAGGCGATGCTCGACAGCGTACATGCCATGAACGGAAGATTCATGATTTCCGTATGGCCTAAGTTCTATGATACGGTCAAGAATTATAAGGAACTCGACAGCAAGGGTTGGATGTATCATCAGGCTATCAAGGATGATATTCACGACTGGCTCGGCTTCCGCGGTTCATTCTATGATGCATATTCTGATGGTGCCCGCAAGATGTTCTGGCGCCAGATGGACGAGAATCTTTATACCAAGTATAAGTTCGGAGTTGATGCCTGGTGGATGGATGCATCAGAACCAAACGTTCGCGACTGTACCCCGATGTGGTACCGCAAGGCCCTTTCTGGTCCTACAGCTCTGGGTACATCTACCGAATATTTCAATGCTTACAGCATCGTGAATGCTGATGCTATCTATAACGGACAGCGCAGCGTGAACCCTAACCAGCGTGTCTTCCTCCTGACCCGTTCGGGCTTTGCAGGTGAACAGCGCTACAGTACGGCTACCTGGTCTGGTGACATTGCTACCCGTTGGGAAGATATGCGTGCCCAGATGACAGCCGGTTTGAACTATTCTATGGCAGGTCTTCCTTTCTGGGGAATGGACCAGGGCGGTTTCTGTGTAGAAAACCGTTATGTGGCTGCCCAGCAGGAATTTGATAAGACCGGTAAGGAAAATGCTGACTTGAAGGAATGGCGCGAGTTGCAGGCGCGTTGGAACCAGTTCGGTTGCTTCGTACCTCTTTATCGTACTCATGGTCAGTGGCCTACCCGTGAGGTCTGGAACATTGCTCCGGCAGATCATCCTGCTTACAAGACCATCGTTGCTTACGACAAGCTCCGTTACCGTCTGATGCCTTACCTCTACAGTATGGCAGGTATGGTTCACTTCAAGGATTACACCATGATGCGTGGATTGGTAATGGACTTCAACGGCGATGACAATGTTTACGACATCAAAGACCAGTGGATGTTCGGTTCAGCCTTGATGGCTTGTCCTGTAGGCGAGTATCAGAAGTACAGCCGCAATGTTTATCTTCCTAAGCAGAAGGGTTGGTATGATTTCTATACAGGTAAGCACTATTCCGGTGGACAGACTATCGTAGCCGATGCACCTTATGATAAGATTCCTGTCTTTGTTCCAGAGGGTTCTATTCTTCCTATGGGTCCTGAGATGGAGTGGAGCGATCAGAAGAAGGCTGAACTCATCGACCTCTATGTCTATGCAGGCAAGGACGGTTCTTATACACTCTATGAGGATGAGGGAACCAACTACAACTACGAGAAGGGTAAGTATGCTATGATCGACTTCAAGTATAATGATGCTCAGAAGACCGTTACTATCGCTGCCCGAAAGGGTTCTTTCGACGGTATGCTCCAGAAGCGTCGCTTCAATATCGTACTTGTTAGTGATAACAACCAGCAGGGCATCAGCCTCGCCAAGGCGCCTAAGGGCAAGATGGTGAAGTATGCTGGTAAGGCTGTTACAGTAAAACTGAAGTAATATGAAGAAAATATTTGCTTTAGCAATCTTTCTATTGGGCGCTCAGTCGTTGAGCGCCCGTGATCGCCAGTCTTTTGATAAAGGCTGGCTTTTCACTTTAGCAGATAGTGCCGGAATGTCGAAATCTGATTATTCAGACAGGCATTGGCGAAGTTTGAATCTTCCTCACGATTGGGCGATAGAGGGCGATTTCTCTCCTTCGAATCCTTCGGGAGCCAGTGGTGGTGCATTGCCGGGCGGCGTCGGATGGTACCGTAAGCACTTCTCGGTAAATCCGAAGGAAAAGTATGACCGGTTTACCATCACCTTTGATGGAGTATATATGAATTCTACCGTGTATATCAATGGTCATAAACTCGGAACCCGTCCTTATGGATACAGTACATTCGAGTATGATCTTACACCTTATATTAATAAGAAGGGTGATAATGTCATTGCAGTGAAGGTGGATAACAGCGACCAGCCTAACAGCCGCTGGTATTCCGGTTGCGGTATTTACCGCCATGTCTGGCTCACCAAAACCATGAAATCTGCTTATATTCCTCAATGGGGACAGTATGTAGCAACTTCTCCACAGGGTGATGTCAGGGTGAAGGTGGATTTCGCTGCTTCCGGTAATAAGATGAAACTCTCTGTTCGTAACACCATCTATGATGCTGCAGGAAAGATCGTAGCCAAGAGTCAGGGTGTTCAGGAACAGAAACTCCGGGTGAAGAATCCGCATCTCTGGGACATCGGAAAGGGATATCTCTATACTGTCAAGAGTGAGCTGTTAGTAAATGGGAAGGTAGTGGATGTTGCTACGACTACTGCCGGTTTCCGTGAAGTGAAGTTTGATGCAAAGAAGGGCTTCTTCCTCAATGGCAAGAATCTCAAGATAAATGGTGTCTGTGAGCATCATGATTTCGGTTGCCTGGGTGCTGCTGTCAATGAGGATGCAATGCACCGCAAGCTTACCATCCTTCGCGATATGGGCGTGAACGCTATCCGAAGCAGTCATAATCCTCCGGCACCAGAACTCCTGAACATGTGCGATTCGATGGGTTTCCTCGTGATGGACGAGAGTTTCGACATGTGGCGCCGCAAGAAATCGAATGGCGATTATGCCCGTTTCTTCGATGAATGGCATAAGAAAGACCTGTCTGATCTCATCAAGCGCGACCGTAACCATCCAAGTATCATCATGTGGAGTATCGGTAATGAGGTACTCGAACAATGGTCGGATGCGGCTGCTGATACGCTCAGCTTAGAGCAGGCTAACCTGATCCTAAATGCCGGTCATGATGCTTCTACCTTGGCACATAGCGATGAACTGAGTGTCAATTCGCTTCTTACCCAGCATCTTGCAAAGATCGTGAAAGAGTATGATCCTTGGGGCACACGCCCTGTTACTGCTGGCTGTAATGAGCCTGATCCGAAGAATCACCTCTTTAAGAGTGGGGCTATTGATGTTATTGGTTTCAATTATCACCATCAGTGGGTGAAGGATGTGCCGAAGAACTTCCCTGGCAAGCCTTTCATTATGTCGGAGAGTGTTTCTGCCTTGCAGACCCGTGGCTACTATATGATGCCTAGCGATAGCATTTATACAGCACCAAAGGAATGGTGGTTGCCTTATACCGATCCATCGTTTATGTGTTCGGCTTATGATAACTTCCATGCCTCATGGAGTAGTACCCACGAAGAAACATGGGATGTAGTGAAGCACAACGATTTTGTGGGCGGACAGTTTATCTGGACCGGTTTCGATTATATCGGCGAACCTACTCCTTATGCTTATCCTGCCCGTAGCAGTTATTTTGGCATTATCGATTTGGCGGGTCTTCCAAAAGACAGCTATTATATGTATCAGAGTGAGTGGACTCAGAAAGATGTGCTGCATCTCTTCCCTCATTGGAACTGGCTGCCGGGACAGACCATCGACATGTGGTGTTATTATAATCATGCCGATGAGGTGGAACTATTTATCAATGGCAAGAGCCAGGGCATCCGTAAGAAGACAGTCTACGGTGCAAAGAACGAAGGCGATGCTTTCAGGAAGAGTACTGAATATCACGTGATGTGGCGCGTAAACTTTGAACCGGGAGAAGTAAAGGTTGTAGCCAGAAAGAATGGTAAAGTTCTTAGAGAGCAGGTTATCAAGACAGCTGGAGCTCCTCATCATCTAGTCTTGAAGAAGACCTATCAGGGACATCAGGCTTATGGCACTTCTGATCCGACTACCTTTGTAGAGGTAAATGTGGTAGACAAAGACGGCAATCTCTGTCCGAACGCAGATAACCAGATTTTCTTCTCTGTTTCTGGTGAACAGGAGGCAAATGACCAAAACAACCAGAATACACCAAAGATTCTGGGAACAGATAACGGTTGTCAGACTTCTTTGGAGCGTTTTACCGACTCCCATCGCAAGGCTTTCTTCGGAAAATGTGTCGTTGTGATAAAAGGAAAGGGAACGCTCAAGGCACAGGCAGTAGACTTAAAGGATGCTTCTGTAGCTTTGTGATTATAGTAATATTCTGAAAATCAAAACATTAAGGATTTATATTGCGAAGAAGGATACACTCTTTCGGTGTATTCCTTTTTCGCTCTTAAAAACGAAAAAGGTTTTGAAGCATTGGGACCCAAGGGATTTGGGTATCTCTATTATGCTAGTAATAGAAATTTAGCTTCAAAACCTGCGGCAAAGATACATCTTTTTTTCGAATAAAAAAACTTTTTCGAATAAAAAATATAAAAAACTTGCTCTTATCAAAAAATATACGTAACTTTGTAAACGATAAGGCATCAAACCCAATCTGCAATCATGAAAAAGTAATCTTTGTAGAATTTTCTCACGATGCTGGAGCATGAAAGAAATAACAATAATAAAGCAATAAAATAAAAATAGTATAATGAAAATTCAAATAGAACAGGCTACGCCAGACAAGGCTTCGCATATCGCATCGCTTATCATGGAGGCGATGAATGCGCAGTGTTGCCAAAATTTTGCTGGTCCTCAGCACACATTGGTTGATTTTCACCGTATGATGACTAAACTTGTAGAGATGGAGGACAGTCAGTATAGTTATAAGAACACATTAGTTGCTATGTCTAATGATGGCATTCTTGTTGGCATCTTGGTTGCATACGATGGTGCTGATGTCAAAAGATTACGTAAGCGCTTTATAGAGGAAGCGATTGCGTCTTTTGGAATAGACTATTCGGCTATGGATCTTGAAACTGAGGAAGGTGAGTTCTATTTGGATAGTTTGGCTGTTTCTAATCAATACCGTGGGAAAGGTATTGCATCTAAACTGTTGGATGCTGCTATCTCTCGCGCAAGAGAATTAGGACTTCCTGCTGTAGGTTTGCTTTGTGATAAAGGCAATCCAAAAGCGGAGCGTCTCTATACGAAGGTTGGTTTCCAATATGTCAATGATACCACCTGGGGTGGTCATGCAATGAAACATCTTCAGTATAAATTGTAATCTGACGGGGCAAACTGTGCAAACGTTTGCTCAACAAAAAGTATAGAAATCAACAGAAAATGTGCTGTTTATTGCGCAAACTGTAGTATCTTTGCACCATAAGTTCATAACGAATAGGTTTTTTGGTTTTTAGAAAAGATATTTTATTAGTTTTTGTTGATTTAATAATAAAAGCTCGGTCTGCAGTGATGCAATACCGAGCTTTTGTATTTTTATTCCCTTTCAGGGTATTTCCTTTCTGTGTCTTTTATTCTAATTCCTCTATTTCTTTTTCGTCCATGTCTTTATCTAACTGGTCTCTCCACAGATACTTTCTGGTTTCATGCACTATGATACCACTCAGGCAGAGCAAGGAGATAAGGTTTGGTATCGCCATCAGGGCATTCATGCAGTCGGCTATGTTCCAAACCAGTCCCAGACTGATGACACTACCCAGGAAGATAGTAGCAATATAGACTATGCGGAAACAGAGCATCCACTTTTTGCCTTTCAGATATTCTACACACCGTTCTCCATAATAACTCCATCCCAATGTCGTACTGAATGCAAATGTTGCCAGTCCGATGGTCAATATCGGAGCTCCGATATATGGAATCTTACTGAAGGCAGCCTTGGTGAGTGCTGCTCCGTTATGGTAGTCAATGTCTGGGTATGCTATGATACTTGAGGTGATGACAAGACCTGTAAGGGCACAGATGATGACTGTATCCCAAAAGGTACCGGTAGATGAAACCAATGCCTGACGCACAGGGTTGCGGGTTTGGGCTGCTGCAGCAACGATGGGTGCCGAACCCAGACCACTTTCGTTAGAGAACAATCCGCGGGCTATACCATAGCGGGCTGCAATCATCACGGTACTTCCAGCGAAGCCGCCACCTGCAGCCTTTGTTGTGAATGCAGAGTCTAAGATTACGTGGATGGCAGGCAATAAATAAGCATGATTTACACAGAGAATGTAGATGCAGCCTAATACATAAAAGAGTGCCATGAAAGGTACCAGCATGCCGCAAACCTTGGCGATACTTTTCACGCCTCCAAGAATCACAGCTGCTCCTAAAGCCGTAACGATGGCACCTGTAATGTATGGAGAAATGCCGTATTGGTTTTCTACCAGGGTAGAGATGGCATTTGCCTGTACCGTGCTACCGATTCCGAATGATGCCAATGTGGCAAAGAGGGCAAACAGAACTGCAAGCCATTTCCAGCCCAATCCTTTTTCCAGGGCATACATAGGACCACCCAACATCGTGCCTCGCTTGGTCTTTACGCGATATTTTACGGCGAGTAATCCTTCGGCATATTTGGTAGAAATACCAAAAACACCGGTTAACCAGCACCAGAGTACGGCTCCTGGTCCGCCAAGAGCGATAGCTGTAGCCACACCGATAATGTTACCGGTACCAATTGTGGCTGCCAGTGCTGTTGCCAGTGCTCCGAACTGTGAAACATCTCCTGTAGCATTCTTGTCTTTCTTTACTGACAGTTTGATTGCCTTGAATATCTTGCGTTGTGGAAAGCGCAAGCGGATGGTCAGAAAGATGTGGGTTCCCAACAGCAGGATAATCATAGGCCATCCCCAAAGGAATGAACTAAATGCGGTGAAAAAATCGTTTATTGCATCCATCTCTTAAAAATTTTATGTTTATCTTATATCTATATTTTTTATACCTGATTCAAGTTTCGCAAGTTCAGAAGTTAAAGAAGTTAAAGGAGTTATCGCTCCCTACGGTCGCTGAGGAGTTAAGACAATAGTCTTTTTGGCGTAGTTTTTAAGCAGAAAGACATACGTCTTAACTCCTTAACTTCCTTAACTCCTTTAACTTCCTGATATGCGAAAGTTCAGTAACCTTGTTATTTCTCAAATTCTATCTTTACGTTTTTGAATCCCATTGCTTTCAGCATCTCTCTAAACTGAGTTTTGGCATTCGCCTGTGCAGTATAGATATTGGTGCGGTTTAAGCAACGTTTCTTCATGGCTTGATAAGCACGCTCATACATAGCCTGTCTGTCGCTGCCTGTCCATTTGCCTTCTTCAAAGAAACTCTTGGTCTTCGCTTCGTCTATGAAGTTATGGTCCAGCAGTTTGATAGGAGGTAAAGTGCATACGATGCTGTCCTGGCTGGCTTGTAGCCATCCTTTTTTTACATCCTTCATATCGATACCCAAGCGCAACGTTCCGTAATAGATACGTACCAGTTGGTCGTCGCCCAAAAAGCCACGGCGTATTGTATCTATCAGTTCTTCATCACTTACAGATAGAAATTCCCATTGACCGATATTCTCGATGCTTTCTACCTGAGTGGGTGAGAGGGTTGTCTTATCTTCCTGTACCACGCTGACCTCGTTGTCTTTGGTGAGCCAATAGAAGGCTCCACCCAGAATAAGGATCAGTGCTAATAGTACGATGATTTGTATTCTTTTCATATCATTGTTCTCCTCGCTTAGTGATTCTTTTCGATGGTTGTCTTATCCAGAAGAGTCTTCAGATCGTTGAAAGTGAATTTCTTCCTGAAACTGATTTTGATATTCTCTTCAGCAAATCCCATGTCCTGTAGCATCGGAATCAGGGTGTTTGCTGCACTTTGGCGTGCCTGCTCAAGAATATCTAGGTTCGGGATATCGCGAATGATACTTTCCCTGCCTTGTTGTTCGAATTGTGACAGTTCTGCATCACTGTAGTTTCTTCTGGTGAGTGAAACGAATTGTCTTACTCCTTCATGATTGATTTTACTGCTGGTGAGCATCACTTTTGGGTCTGGTAAGATGATTTCTATCTTGTCACCTTGTCGGTTGACGTTCTTGGCAGAGAATCCTGAAAAGTCTACATAAGCTTTTAATGTCGCATCCATCGGAATGGCCACCTTGCGGTTTGAGCCGGGAACATGAATATTAAAGTCTTTCTTGAACAGTGAGCCCTTCAGATTAAGCTGGTCATCATGTGTTATAATCTTATGAACATGAGCTTCTGCTGTATATAAGCGATTGCATTTCTGTATCTGCATCACCATCACAGGTATTGTGTCGATGACTTGCTCCTTCTTTTCTGTTTGCTGATGCGAACATGAAATGAAGGCAAAAAATACAGAAAGGATAAATATTAACCTCTTTTTCATACTAAATGTCTTTATTATGCTGCAAAGGTACGGCAAATTGTTCGAAAAACAAAACAAAATCATGTTTTTTGATGTTCTTTTGCTAAGAAATGAAAAAAAAAGCAGAAAAAGCACTTTTTTTATATCTTGATTAAACCTTTTCATTTTCTTTACGTCAAAGTTACGATTAGAATTCATAAACTGAACTTTTATTATATCGTGTAAGATTCAATAGGAAATTTATTAGTTAGTATTTAGGTATGTAGGGCGCCTGCTTGTGAAAGTAGACGCCTTTTTTGCATCTGATTTTTGTGTAAGAATGTAGATTTCGGTTCTTTTCTTTGGCTATTTCAAAAGAAAAATGTACTTTTGCAGTAAGAAAAAATAACGGAATGAAACGAATTGATTATATATTAATAGGTCTTTTGGCTATTTCTAGCTTGACGGCTTGTACAGAAAAGAAGAAGAGTAATATCATTATTGCTCCTAAACCCGTGGCTAAGGTTGTGAACAAAGCTACTCAGAAAATGAGTGATTATGAGCAGACCAGGGAGGCTGACTGGGTTGGTTCCCATTATAAAGTGGTGGTGAAGCGTAGTTCTGACAAGGAACTTCCGGTTCTCCAGTTGGACGAAAACACCAAGTATTATGATAACAGAATTTCGGTTAAGGTATTGAGAAGCGATGGTTCAGAATTCTTTAGCCGTACTTTCACAAAGAAAGATTTCACGTCTTATATTGACAAACATACACAGGACATGGGTGCTTTGCTCGGTATTGTGTATGTGAAAGCAGAAGGTGATTATCTTTACTTCGCAGCAAGTGTAGGGTCGCCTGATGTTACCAGTGATGAATATGTACCTCTGGTACTTAAGATTTCCCGAATGGGTAGTATTTCTATTTCAAAGGATGAGAAGTTGGATACCAACGCTTCTGCTGAAGAGGAAGAAGATGAAGAAGATGGGGTATAAAGCGGTTCTTCAATCTTACATTTATCGCTCTCGGTAGTAGTACAGAATCTTTACATCAACTTTCTGATGAACGCAGTTTGTGAAGAAGTACTATAAGAATATAGTTGATAAATGGGTAAACTTCTTCGACCTGTACGGTTGAAATTACCCACACGCCCTGAAAGGGCAGAAGCTCCTAGCCCAGGGCATCGCCCTGGGTTATTACGGATGCAAACCTGTCGCCCTGTAAGGGCAAAAGCTTTAAAAAACTCACAGATAATACATAAAGCTTTTGCCCTTACAGGTAGGCTGTTCAAAATCCGAATCAAAATCTGGTATAAAAAATGGTGTTATATAGGTG
>CAKPYB010000065.1 GCA_934202525.1 uncultured Prevotella sp. | reverse complement strand
GTTGATGCATAACGTGAACTTGGATTCGTTATAACTGTTATCTTATCTATTTGGTTAGCCTTCAATTGCTCAACTTCGATATTATTGCGGACAATATGTCCATTGATATAGAAGACCGGTTTTCCCTTACCAAAAACTTCAATGGAACCATTATTATTCAGTACACCAGGCAACATACCCATAACGTCTTTTGCAAAACCTAGTTTTTCCAAAACGGTACCTTTGACTTCTGTCACAAAGCCTTCGCTGTTCAACTTAGCCAAAGGGCGGGTTGCTCTAACAACAACCTCCCTTAATTGCAGAGTATCCTTTCCAAAATTTTGGTTAGCGATACCAGTCTGTGCCAAACAGATTTGAGCTAAAATCAAATGAAATATAATACCAACAAATCTTTTTACCTTAAAATCTAACATTTTCATCCGTTCCTATATCTTTTGTTTTATAAAACTCTACTCCACTCTTAACAAAGAGCTATTTATATTCTTATTAACATCCTTCTCTACTTTTTGGGTCTTCCTGCCAAAGTCGAAGGAGTAAGCAACCTTGATGCTGGCATATTGCGAAGCCGTCTGGTCTTTGATGCTCTTACTGTAACTGTAGATAGGCAAATCCAGCCAATATCGCTTCTCCTGCTTCTTGAAAGGCGATACTGCCTGAAGTTCTATATAGAGGTTGCCCCTGCTGTAAGAACCCGACATTCCATAGTCGATAGGAGTCTTGCTTATCACCAAAGCTGCTTCATCCAAAGACTTTTTACCAAAATGCAGGTAAGGCTTCAAGGCGAAATCTCCCACGAACATATTCAACCCAAGATTACCCGTCAAATTATTGTTATGCTTCGACCAGGTAGTCTTCACCTCCGCATGGTTATATCTGATATCTCCCGACAGATTGGCAAACTTACACAGTTTGTACTGCAAGGCGAGGATAGCAGAATAATATTGAACATTTCCACCGTTCGAGTAAGTCTTCACGATTTTCCCATTTGCCTCATCCAGATAATAATCATCAGTTACAGGATGATGATTGTAACGGAATTGTCCGATGGCAGAAACACTCAACCTGTTGAAACGCCCCATATAATACAAATAGGTGTTGATGTTATGCGATTTCTTCAGTTCGGGCATTCCCTTTTCCATCATGTGGGAATTGACCTGAATCATAGCCCGGTTGATGACATCCATACCATGATTGGAGTTCATGAAGTTGAATGACCACAAGAGCATACCCTTATTCAGCTGGTATTGCACATTCGTATTGATGCGAGGAGACAGCTGGCTAAAACTGTTGTCTCCATGCAGATGATATTGAAGCCAATCCAATCCGATGCGACTTTTCAGGCTCAGGTGCCTGCTAGCCTGGAAATTATAGGAGAAGAAAGCCAACGACTCCCCTTTCCACAGATGCTGCCAAAGTTCGCAATTGCCGGAATAATCGGCATTCCAGACATCGTGGTAATGAAACAGTTCCACGGATAAGGAATGCTTTTGTGAGAAATAATTATAGATGGCAGACAGCTGGAACGACAGCACTTTCTCGTCTTCATCGGTCATTGCCTCGAAAGGCTGTTCCTGGTAAAGGCGGTGATAGGAGTTGGCAGAATACTTGCCATGTACTCCCAAAGTAAGCGTCTGATTCTTGCTTAATGGTAAGTTGGCGTTCAGGTCAATCTTAGGAGACAGACTCTTCTTCCGGATATTTGAGAATACATCCGTCTCTATACTTTCCCTCGCAAAACCTGAAGATGCATTTCTTGGAGTAGAGAGATTGACGAGCGTAAACTTGCCCACCCAATATCTCTTTCCCTTCTGGTTCTGATAGCGGAACTGCATATATTCCTGATGATTCCGGTAAGAATTCCTACTATAGCTCTCCCTATCAAATAGGGATTGTGGAAACTGATAGTTCTCATTGTTCCAGGTCTCTGTACCATCCACATGACTATAGTTTGCACCAGCAAATACAGTATAGGAATTGTTACCTTTTACATAATTAGTGGCAACGTTATAGTCGCCATGGTCATATCCTATTGTCTGCAGTCCGTCAGCCTGCACATATCCTCCATATCGGTATTGTTTGGTGATGAAGTTGACGACAAGCTTATCCTTGGCGTATTTTCCCGATGGAGCATCATGATATTCTATCTTCTCGATGTCACGAGGACGGAGCATCTGTATTTCCCGGATGTCGCATTCCTGCCCATTCAGATACAAGGTGGCTTGCAGTCCCATCACATCCACCTGATTCGATTTTTCATCGATGATGAGTCCTGGGATATTCAGGTTTTCCAACACCCCGAATCCATTGACCGCATGTTTTCGTTGCTGGCTGTTGGGATAGATGACGAGATGATCGCCCACACGACTGATATTGGAGGCTGATACCACCACATCGCCTAATACTTTAGAAGAGACAACAGAGTCCTTCCCTGTGTTCTGAGCGAACACAGGTACAGCAGCCATCAGCAGTCCCAAAGAGCAAAAAACCGTCTTCATTCTTACAATAAGTTTTTATTTCATCATTTTCTAGTACAAAAGTACACATTATTATCCAAAGCCATTACATCTCTTCCGTTAAATTTGTATAACTGCATCAAATTACCAATTCCATCCAGTTCATCATCCCTCCTAGCCTGAATGCATTCCCGTTTTTATTATACATCATCTCTTAAAAAAACTAACTCATAGAGTTGGCATCCAAAAGTCATAGAGTTAACATCCAAAAGTCATAGAGTTACGAGGAGAAAAGCTATAGGGAGCAAAGCTGAAAAAAGCATGATTTTGACTCCAAAGCCCCTGAAAAAAACAACACGGACAAATTGAAATTGTCCGGCTCTTTTGTCCGGCGGTTTATAATTTTCTAAATATCAATTACTTAGAACCAACCGGACAATTTGTCCGGACAAATTCAATTTGTCCGTGTTTTAAAAATTAGCTATAATCTGCTCTTTTCCGCATTACCAGCACCTGTACCCTTATACTTGCTCTTGGTGGCATTGAAGTTATAAGTTACATTGACCAAGAACATGCGGGTATTATCTATACCGGTTCTGGTGAAGTGCGCATACGAATTATTATATTTCCAACTCTGATTCTGACCATGAAGCAAATCCTCTGCTTCCAGTCTCACAACCAGTCGGTTGTTCAGGAACGACTTGGAAATAGACGCATCCAGGGAATTCCATGCATAGTTGACACCCAATTCGCTATAATTACGCGACTGGTAAGAGTATTCCAATCGAGCCTTCCAATGATGTGGCAATACCCAGGTATTCTCCAAATCCAGATAGAGAGAAGGACGGTTGGCATTATAGTCGCTGACGTATTTGCTGGCATCAAAGAACTGATTGACCAGACCTACCGTATAGTCAAGATGCCATAAGCCTATCACCGGAGTAGCCTCAAGATAGAACTTCAGGTTCTGAATCTTATCTACATTCTCGTAATATGACAGGGCTATATCCTTATTGCCCTGGAATGACTTCATCATATATACCGAGGCATTCTTGTTGTAGATATATTCAGCAGAGAAACTCAGCCAGGAATATTGCGCATCCCATTCCAGATGATAGGCATCCGTTGGTCGCAAGTTAGGATTACCGCTTTCATAGGAATGACGACTCGTATATCGGGTATAACCGGAAAGACGGAAGTAACTTGGTCGATAGGTCTTCGCCGTGAAACTCAACGAAGAATGCCACTTGCCCTTGTCATATCCCAAGGATACATTAGGAAATACATTATCATACTTTCTGCTCATATCCGGATTGAGCACTCCTTCGGCATAATAGTCTGATTTTACATGCTCATATCTCACACCGGCATTCAGAGAATAATCTCCCAACGACCATGCAGCCTCAGCAAAAGCGGCTATGTTCTGTTCCTTGATTCTGGAATCATTGGATGCAGCCACACCACCCTCGTTCTGGTTGTTGGTATGACTATCAGAATTTGTGTATTCCGAACCAAAGTCTATGTTCAACTGGTCGGTCAAAGGATAAGAAACAACCATTTTACCGGCAAGCAACTTTCCTTTGGTATGGCTATCTGAACATACAATCTGGTCGCCCAACTCAGAACTGGTTTCGGTGGCTTTCTGTATCTGGTCTTTCGTCCGCCACATAGCAGATGCATTCAGGTCTATACTCCACTTGCCTATCTTACCATCATAATAAAAGTCAGCCTGATGAAAAGGAGTCTGCTTGGAATCTGACTCATCGTTGAGATAATTTACATCTCCCTGATGAACTCCATCCTGAAAGATGGAATAGTTCTGCCTAACAGTAAAATACTTAGTTTTGCCAGAACCAAACTTATACTTCAGACCGATGGTATGATTTTCATTGAATTCATAATTGAAACCCAGATTGGCATCAGGTCCATAATTTCTAGCATCTATGCGCCCTGCAGATTTTTGATATATCTGATGCTGATTGCCATTGATATATTCATCCAATCCCAACTTATCATAAAAATACGAATCTGACCACATCAATCCACCGAATACATCCAGTCCACCCACACGGTAATTGAGATTAGCCTGCTCTTGCCAGGCATTCTTCATGGCAAAACCATATTTTGCCTGGAAATTACCACTCCATCCATAACCTTGCTTCTTGACCGTAGTTATACGAATCACCGAATTGACCTGGGCATCATACTGAGCACCAGGAGTCGTGATAACCGTCACGTTCTTCACATCCTTGGAAGATATGGTTTGCAATTCATTTTTATCGGTCAGCTTTCTGCCATTGACATAAATCTCCGGTGTGCCTTTTCCAAACACCGAACAGTTTCCATCCTTATCTACACGCACTCTTGGAACCTGCTTCAACAAGTCGGCAACCATACCTGCATCACTCAGTATTGTACCCTGCACCTGGGTTTGGAATCCCTCGCGAGTCAGTTTTGTCTTGGGGCGAACCGCCTTTACTATCACCTTCTGCAGGTTCAACGTAGCCTCCTTCAGGGTAATTGAACCAATCTTACCTGTATTATAAGTATCAACAGCGGTATGATAGCCCACGCAACTTACTCTTACTATCGCCTTTCTGGCTCCGCAGGGAATCACGAACTGGCCGTTCTCATTCGTCACGCCGCCATTAATCAATGAAGAGTCACGAACATTCAGCAGGGCTACATTGGCGAAATCTATAGGGCGATGATGCGCATCTACAATGCGACCTATCATCTTGGTGGGAGTCTTCTGCGTACACTCCACAAAGATGTTTTCGCCATCTATCGTCATCTTCATCGGATAGAAGCCCATGATCTGGCGGATGGCATCCGGAGCAGTTCGCTTCACGATACTTGTGGTAACCGTGAAATCCTCCAGTTCATCATACATAAAGTTGATACGATAATCCTTGGTGCTCTTGGCAAGGATGGTGAGTGCTTCTGACATAGAAGTGTTGCGGAAGCTGCGGGTGATGCGTTGGGCATAGATGGTCTGAAGAGAAAGGCTCATCAGACCTGCCAGCAGCATGATATATCTTAATCTTTTCATCTTATTCCACGATTAAAGTTTGACCTTCATGACGAATATTCACTTTCTCGAAATGATTCATCAGTTCGATGATATCATCCAGACTCATGTTCTTCTCCAGTTGCAGGAAGAGACGGATGTGGCGAGCCGACTCGTTCTGATAAGTTACCTGGAGATGGAAATGCCCGGCAATAGGAGTCAGGATATTCTGAAGCTCAGCGTTTTCGTAAACCAATGGGAGCTGGGCAAGACTTGCAGAATCTGTCTTTTCTTCTATGTTGGATTTCTGAGGAGCAGAAACCTGCTGGATAGAATCCTTTTGGGATGCCACGAGTTCGGTATTGTCGAAATCTGATGCCTGATGAGAACGGGTTACCAGATGAATGGCTGCAAAGGTGATGCCGGAGACGACAAGGACGGCTGCAACGGCAGCCACCTTTCTCATCGGACTCCAGAGAGGAAGCAGCTTGGCGGTATGCTGGGTTTCTGCATTCTGCTTCATTACTTCTTTCTGCTTCATCTCATCTTTCAGCTTCATCTCGTCTTTCAGCTTCTCCCATTCTGCATCAATCGAAGGCATCTTCATCTCTTCCTTCGATTTACCAAAATCCAGAGACTGCCGGGTCTCTACCAGCTGCTGATAGAGTTCATTCACTTCCTCGTCGCCCAGGAGTTCATCCTTCTGGGTTTCGGAATACTTTTCGGGATGCTCCAAGAGATCGAGGAGCAAATCCCATTTCTGAGAATCCATCTTCTGAGGATCTATGTCAGATAATTCATGTTTCATTTTCTTTTCCTTTCTTCATTTTAGGGTTCCATTGTAAGGACGTCTTCAGACAACAGAATCATGGTTATGCTATTTTCCTTTCAATTTTTCTCTGAGCGTTCGCAAACCTTTTACGATATGCTTGTTCACTGCCGAGACGCTGATGCCCAGCTCCTCCGCCGTATCCTTATACGACATTCCTTCCCGATAGCACAATCGGATGACGGAAGCAGTCTGGTCGGTCAGGTCATGGTCGATGCAATCCACGGCAGCCTGCCATCGCTCTTCCAGACGAGAAGGTTCTTCCTCCGTCAATTTCTCTTCCGAGAGAGGGAGAAGCCGTTTCAGTCGTTCATCTCTCTTCTTTCTGGCTATAAGATTGATGCAGGCATTCTTCACGCTCCGCATCAGGTAAGCCCGGTCTGGAACCAGCTGTTTATCCCACAATCTGGAGAACACGTCGCTCACCACATCCCTCGCCTCCTCATTATCATGGAGCAAGGCAAAGGCGAAGCGATACATCTGCTCGTAATGGTCGTGGAACAGCCGTTCCATCCGCTGTTCATTTTCTTCTGTCATCACGTCATTTTCTTCTTGTTTCTACTCTTATATACAAGCTTTCCTGAAATCAATTACCCCTAAAATGAAGAAATCTTCTATTTTTTTCAAAAAACCGATGCAAAGGTAATAAAAAACACCATAAAACCAAGTATTTTGAACTATTATTGCAAGAAAACCCTGCAAAAACTTGGAACATAAAAAATAAAATCGTATATTTGTGGCAAAAATGGAAAGATAATGAAAACGACAAACGATTATATTACCATACTTCGCAAATACCTGAGCACCAAAGCTGATGCTTATGGTATTACAAAGATTGGAATCTTTGGATCTGTGGCTAGAAACGAACAGACCGAAGACAGCGATGTTGATGTTTGTGTGGAAATGAAAAAGCCAGACTTATTTACAATGGTTCACATCAAGGAAGAACTGCAAGAGCTCTTTGGTAAGCCTGTAGATATTGTCCGACTTCGCAATAACATGAATCCGATGCTTTTGAAGCAAATTAAAAGAGATGGAATCTATGCATGACGAAGAACTCTTATACTATTCACTCAAACGAATAGCTTCGACTATTGAAAGAATCATCAATAATTCTCAAGCGATTGATGATTCACAATATTATGTACTTTCTCCTGCTGGCATGGAACGCCTCGAAAGTACCTGTATGTTGCTCCTTGCAATAGGAGAAAGCATCAAGGGGATTGATAAAATGACGCAGAAGCAACTTCTTCCTAACTACCCAGAAGTAGATTGGAAAGGAGCTATGGGAATCCGTGATATTATTGCTCATCACTATTTTGACATAGATGAAACTATTGTCTTTGATGTAGTCAAAAACAAGCTCCCTGGAATGTTAGAAACAATCAATAAGATGATAGAAGAATTATAAAAAACATCGGTCAAGCAAAGAGCAAACAAACAAACATGGTTTTGCCTCCGCTTGACCGATTGTCATATATTCATTGTTGTATTAAGAGAGTTTCTTCCTAACAAGAGCTACAGGCGGCTCTTTTCTGCATTACCAGCACCCGTACCCTTGTACTTGCTGCTAACCGAGTTGAAACGATAGCTTATAGTTAGCTTAACAGCTTGCGAATCGCTATAGTTCCATTTATCGAGCAACATACTTGTACCATAGGTAAACATAGAGTTACGGGCTGTACGAAAGACATCCGTTGCCTGAAATTGAAAAGTCCATTGTTTAAACTTCTTTGTTATTCCCAAATTCAACTGAAAACTCGGCTTCAGGGTTGCTATCGTATTATCACCAGAAGTATGCCCTATCATATCAGCCGTCAGTATATAGCCTCTTGAAATAGAGAAAGAATTAAACCAATTGGTCATCAACAACGGATTGTTCAACTTGAGCGTTTGCCCATAATGAACCATTTCAAAATTCTGTCCCATCAATACCAAAGACAAGCGAGGAGACCAAATCCCTAGACTTGGCGACAATGATAGAACTGCCGTATATGTATTCATGTGGGAACGATTGACATTCGTAAGAATATTGAGCGGTTTACCTTCACCCGGCTGCAAATCTATCGTATTCACTATGAAGTCATTGATATGTTGAAAACTGAAATTTAAATATACCCATTTGTATAATCCTGCAAAGGTTATGTCATGGATAATTTCAGGCTTCAGAAGAGGATTTCCCTTTTCATAAGTGAAGACGTCATCATATTGCATATTGCTGCTCAATTCCTGATAAGACGGACGACGAGTCTTCATCGTATAATCCAACGAGAAATTGGCTTTGCCTATCGGAAATGATAAACTTGCATTCGGAAACAATTTATCATACCGACGACTTTGTCCATCAATCCAAATTCCTTTCTCATAATAATCAGAAACGGTATGTTCATACCTCAGACCTGCTTCTAAATCAATTTTTCCCAATGGAAGATAATAGGTCAAGAATCCAGCCAACTTATTTTCCCTGATATGGTCATCTGTAGAAGCTATTATCTGTTCCACATTGTTGTAAGTTTCCTTGCGGTCTGTATAGATAAACTCACCACCACCTTCTAGCTTTCCTTTCCCAACAGGATAAGACAGCGCCAATTTAGAAGCAGCCATTACATTGTCCGCCTTGTTTGTGCTGTTAACATTACTTTCACCAGAAGCACTACTCTGCTCCTTAATATTCTGCACAGCCTTGTTCTGGCTAACAACCAAGTCATTATCAAAAACGACATTCCATTTTCCGAATTCTCCCCGATAATAAGCATTCACATAATGAGCAGGAGGCGTCTTGCGATTCCATTTCATATCATAAGATATGGATTCCAACTCTGTCCCATTCTTCATTACACGTTGATATGTAGGCCATGAAGCAGTACTATTTGGTAAAAAGTTTACATTATAAGTAGCACCTATGGAATGTTTCTCATTGAAGACATAATTGAAACCTATCTTTGTGGCAATTTGGGCTTTGCTTTTGGGGAATATCCCGATGTCGCTATGCATTTGCCACATTTCTCCATCTTTAATGACAGTCTTTTTATCTATCTGATGCTGATACCTTTGCGTCAAATCATAATAAAGACTTCCAAATATATCCAGTCCTCCTCTACGCCAGTTTAAATTACCGCCCTCAGACAAAGATGTAAAATGTCCCTGCCGAGCCATAGAAGTAAACCCACCGCTCAGTCCATCACCTTGTTTCTTATTCGTTCTAATCACAATGACAGCCTTTACCGTAGCATCATATTTTGCTCCAGGATTGTTGTTGAGAGTTACGGAGGCGATGTCTTTGGAACTTATTCTATCCAGTTCCCCCTCATCCGTCAACTTCCTTCCATTCACATATACCAATGCTTCACCCTTGCCATAAACACGATATTTTCCATCACTGCCATAAACACTCGGCACTTGCGCCATAACATCGTTGGCAGTACCAGCTTCGCTCAAAGGTGTTCCTTTCACCTGAGTAACAAGTCCTTCATTCGTCATCTCAAAGGTTTTACGATGTCCTTTCACAACCACCTTCTGCAGGTTCATTGTTGCCTCCTTCAGAGTTATTGTCCCTATCTTACCTATATTATATGTATTGCTTGTCGTAATATAGCCCACGCAACTTACTCTTACTATCGCCTTTGTGGCTTCGCAGGGAATCACGAACTGGCCGTTCTCATTCGTCACGCCGCCATTTATCAATGAAGAGTCCCTAACATTCAGCAGGGCTACATTGGCGAAATCTATAGGGCGATTCTTATTGTCTATGATGCGGCCTATCATCTTGGTGGGAGTCTTCTGCGTACACTCCACCATAATATTATCCTCCACCTGTGTCATCCTGATGGGATAGAATCCTATCAGCTGCATGATGGCATCAGGAACGCTCTGGTTTCGGATGCTCTTGGTTACCCTGAAATCCTCCAGTTCATCATACACGAAGTTGATGGTGTACTTATGCTGGCGGGCATTCAAATCCTTCAACGCCGCAGAGAACGACACATTATTATATTGTCGGGTGATGCGCTGGGCATAAGACTGCTGAACCCAAAACAGCAGGAAGAGAAGAAGAAGCTCTCTGATTAGCTTGCCGCTAACGGGCATTGGTTTCCAAAAATCTCTCATAAATATATCCTCCTATCTTATTTCACCATCAATGTACCGTCAATATACTCTATCTGTATGCGGTCGAAAGCATTCAAAATCTCCAGGTTCTGCTCCAAAGTCTTCGTCTTGTTCCAGTTGAAGAAGAGACGGATGTGCTGGGCACCGGCATCCACATACTCCACCTTGACATGATAGAAACCGGATAGCTGAGCCAGGATGGTTCCCAATTCAGCATCATCAAACACCACCGGCTTCATATCAAGCGAATCCTTCTTCTCTGCTGTTGCAGCACGAAGACTGTCATTCGTCAGCGCCTGGGTTGTTGCCAACTGTTCTGTCGCAGCCTTGTTATCCGCAGTCTGATCAGAAGCCGAGAACCCCAACCAGCCATTGTGAATCGCAGCCAAGGCTACCCCCGAAAGAAAGATGATGCCGACGATGGATGCGGCAATCTTCACCCGGTTACGATAAGCGCCCTTGGATTTGCCGGCATCTATCTCCATCTTATCCTCGTGATGTGCCTGAACAAACTCCTTCCAAGCCTCATCCACATCCACCTCCTTCGGATTGGCTTTCTTACCAGCCATTCTCGCCATCGCCAGTTCATGGAAGAACCCCTTCACTTCCTCATCGGCAAGCAGGCGCTCCACCTGCTCGTCAGTATATTTCTCGGGATGCTCCTGCATGTCAAAGAGCATCATCCGCTTTTCTTCTTTACTCATGTTTGTCATTGTCTTGCTCATTTAAATTGTTTCTTAATCCAGTCCATCGCCTTCGAGAGATGGTTGAACACCGTCACCTTGCTCACTCCCACTTCATCAGCCACCTCCTGATAAGATTTCTCCTGAAGATAGCGCAGACGGAAAATGAGTTGCCGGATAGGCGGTTCCAGGTCTTCGATGAGAAGCATCAGCCGGTCGAGTCGCTCGTCGGTATCTTCCGAGAGAATCACGTCGGCATCATCCAGCAGCAGCTTCGCCACCCTTTCCTTCACGCTCTTATGAGCTATCAGGTTGAGACAGCGGTTGCGTACGCTCCGCATCAAGTAACCTTCCTCACTCCCAGGCACCAGAACCACATCATCGGCAAGAATCTGGGCGAATACTTCGCTCACCACATCCTTGCTCTCGTCATCATCCGAAAGAATGCATCTGGCCAGATTGTACATCTTCGCGTAATGCTGACGGAATAACTGTTCTATGTCCTTTTTTCTGTTCATATACTATCTATACAGTTGAGCCAAGCGAAAAACTAAGCAAAACATCAACTTTTTTGTTTTTTCCTTTAAATCCGAATCGAAATCACCAAGAATCTCCCCGGATTGGAATGCAAAAGTACACAATCTATCGGAGATAGAAGACAAATGGTAAGGATAAATCGATTTTCAGTTGATTTATTTGTTCATTCCAACATTTTTTAGTACTTTTGCCCACCAAATTACAAACAAGTAAATAAGATTGGTATAAAAATAGGTATTACCAAGATAAAATAAAGAATAGATTAGATAAAGGAGAATAAGATTATGGCAACGATTATTTATCCATCACCGATATTCGGTCCGGTAAACTCCCGCCGTCTGGGAGTTTCACTGGGCATCAACCTTATGCCATCTGATGGCAAGGTCTGCTCATTCGACTGCGTTTATTGCGAATGCGGATTCAACGCCGACTTCCGTCCTAAGAAGAAGCGCCCTACCCGCGAGGA
>CAKPYB010000064.1 GCA_934202525.1 uncultured Prevotella sp. | reverse complement strand
AGCTCCAATTTGTCTTTGTCCATTTTTCTTATCTTTAAGTTGATTTATACCCTGTCAACTTTTTCCAGGACAAGACAGTGTATGGTTGTACGACTATAGGGTGTATGGTTGTACGACTATAGGGTGTATGGTTGTACGACTATAGGGTGTATGGTTGTACGACTATAGGGTGTATGGTTGTACGACTATAAGGGTTGTAGTTGTACGATTAAAAGGTGTTGTCACTAGGCTCGGCAGACCTGCTGAGCCTAGTGGCAACCTTCGAGAAGCAGTCTCCTTTAACTCGAGAAGCAGTCTCCTTCAACCTAAGAAACTATCTCTTTAAACTAAAAGAGACGTCTCCTTGAACCCAAAGAAACGTCTCATATCCTGTATTTGAGTTTCTGAAAGTTCAGCCAGTTCAGGCTTGTTCCTTCAATTTTTGGATTTCCTCCAATGGAAGTTCGGTGGCTGTTGATACCTGCTTATCAGAAAGACCCATTGACAAAAGGCGGTGAGCTGTTGCTAGCTTTTCTTTTTCCATACCTTTCGCCATACCTATTTCTATTCCTTTCTTTTCATCGAATTTTCTGGTGGCATATATATCACGCATATTCTTGATGTCCTCGTCATACAGCTCTAGTTCCTCTCGGGAGAGCTTGCGGAGGTCGCCTATTTCAGCCAACTTGCGGAAGACTGGATACTTCTCGCTGAATGGCATCTGTTCAAACATGTTCATATTCTTCACTATATAAATCCAACAATCAAATATATCCATACACTCTGCCTCCGTGCGCTTGTCGAACAATGGCTGTTAGATTAATTATAATACAATGTTTGTATATGAATTTACATTATAGTCAAAACAAATCGCTATGGGTTCCATTGTTGAGAAACAGCAAAGTTAATTTTTCATCGTTTTGTTCCCACAGCATCAACCAATCAGGGGTTATGTGACATTCCCATATACCTTCTAGGTTTCCATGAAGTTTATGCGATTTATATGATGGCGGTAGTTTACCCTCATTAGCTAATTTCTCTACAGCTTTTTCTATGAGAGTAGGGTCTAGCCCACGTTTCACTCCTTTTCGCAAAGACTTTTTAAATCTGTTTGTAAAGTCAATAGAGTATTTCATTCTAAGCACTGTTTGATTAAGTCGTGAGCATCTTTTGCATGATATACTCTGCCTGCTTTAACATCTTCTAGGGCTTCTTCAATACCACTTTTCTTTTCGGTTTGAATAACCCAGCCAAACTTCTTTGCCAGTTCCTTTAATAACTTGAAGTCAACTTGCGGAACAGTTATCGTTGTTTTTATACTATTTATAGCTACATCCATATTGCTTTACTTTTAATGTTATTTTAAATGATGCTGCAAAGATACGACTTTTCCTCGTAACTTCCAAGATTTTAGGGAAAAAATACTTGGAAAGGGGGAGGAGATAATAAGTTTACTGATGTAATTGCGCAACCAGCGGTTGCGCAATTACTGAATGTTTGAGTTTATTGAACCGGTGGAAAATTTCCACCAGTTCATCCTTTATTTGAGTTTCTAAAAGTAAAGTCCAGTTCAGGCTTGTTCCTTCAATTTCTGGATTTCCTCCAGTGGAAGTTCGGTGACAGTTGATACTTGCTCATCAGAAAGGCCCATTGACAGGAGGCGGCGAGCTGTGGCTAGCTTTTCTTTTTCCATTCCTTTCGCTATGCCTTTTTCTATACCTATTTCCATACCTTTCGCCATACCTTCCTCACGCCCCTTTTCCAAAGCCGTATCTATGGAGTTCTTGACATCACGATACGCCTTCAAACTATCCTCATATTCTTTCAATTCTGTTGGGGTGAACTTCGCAATCTCCGCCTCCTCAAAGAGTTTAGTAAACATTTTCTTATGATAAGGAGTTCTTTCATGAAGTGTACGGAAACTTTCTACTTTTTCCTCATTGAGTGTTCCGTCTGCCCAAAGTCTGTCAAGTTCTCCTTTTAGTTGTGCCCCCAAGTAATCAATTATAGTCTTCATATTCTTCCCTCCTTTTTATGTTGTTTTATTCTTTAGATTCTCTTGTGGTTTCTATAGAAAATTTCAGAACCCCTAAATTAACTCCAAAAGTCAATTTGCGCATTTTTAATGGCAGTTTATCTGCGAAGACTTCGTTCATAGCAGCTTGTATCTTACCTTCTGTTGCCATTGGTGATTTTAATATTGTGGCAAGCATATAAAGTCCTTGCTCTGTAAATCCCTTTACTGTTGCATGAGAAAACTTTAATGTTTCGAGGTGGTCAAAATTTTTGACCACATGCTCTTTCTCGCTGTTAGTCAGTTCGATAACATATCCAGAAGGAAACTTATCTGGATTGTTTCTTATGGCTTGGTTAACCACCTTGGTTGTTACGCCATACAATTCAGCAACATCTCTGTCAAGGATGACTTGCGTATCCCTGATGACAATGATTTTACTTTCTGTTTTTACAATATCTTCTTGATGTCCCATAATTTCTTTTTTTAAGCTATTCGTTGGACAAAGAAAATGCAAACGAGCGCAAAGAAAGCTTGCTTTCAATTTGCCGAGTGCAGCTTTTCTTCTGCAAAGATACGACTTTTCCTCGTAACTTCCAAGGTTTTAGGGAAAAAATACTTGAAAAGGGGGAGGAGAAAAAGAAAATAGGCGGCTCCCGGAATTGAGAGCCGCCTATTGAATGTTATTCTTTAATCTTCTAATAATCTCCAAATGTTTAGGGGGATATTATTCTTTCTTGTTTTTTAGCAAGTCCATCATTTTCTTCATATCAGGCAAAGCCTTGCGTAACCTTTCAGGCATGTCATCCAACGTCTTGTAGGTAGCAACTCCCATCGGCTTGCTGTAGTCTCGAACAGCATATTCTGCATAAGAGTAGTTTGCTGATTGGCAAAGAATGATTCCAATAGACGGATTCTCGTGTGGCTTACGCACCTTGTCGTCGAGAATTTGGAGATAGCCAAAAAGTTGCCCAAGATAAGAGGTCTTAAACTCGCCAAGTTTTAGCTCTATGCAAACCATGGCGTTCAATTCTCGATTGAAAAACAGCAGGTCTGGGAATTGTTCAACACCATAGATTTCCAAATGGTATTGGTTGCCGATGAAAGCAAAGTCTCTGCCAAAGGTCATGATGAAATTCTTGATGTTCTGAACGATGCTTTGTTCTACAACTCGTTCGTCGACATCTATTTTTTCGCGTTCCCCAATCTCTTCTACATTGATAAAGTCAAGTAGATATTCATCCTTGAACATTTCTACTGCACGTCGAGCTTCCCTAGGATTGTTGATGGTCCTGGTAAAATTGTTAGGCATGCGTCCTTGGCTATGGTAAGCATCCTCCTTTATAAGTTGGCGGAGCTTCTTTACGGAAAGATGTTCCTCTACAGTGCGGTGAATATAATAAAAGCGTGCCGAAGTTTCTTTTGGTCCACTAATGATGGCAGAGTGGTGTGTGAATGGTACTTTAAAGAAGTCCTCAACAGGAAAATCTGGAATATTAGAAATAGATAAAGTATGGAATATATCTATCTGATTTTCACTATTTTGTAATTCAGCGGTTGCAACCGCTGAATTCTCAAAGCACAATTTAGCGGTTGCTGCCGTTGAATTACTGTCAAGCATATCCCATGCTTCATAAAAACGTCTCATGTCTCTTAGTTGAGTTTCCGAGAATCCTCGAAGACCTGGTAGTTCCTTGCGAAGTTGTTCGCTGATGGATGCTAATGCGCCCTCGCCCCATACTCCTTTGCGTGTATGTTGTGAAAGATATTTTCCGATGGCAAAATATAAAGCAAGTTGTATGCGGTTCACACCTTTGGCTGCTTCATATTGTCCTTGAAGTATGGCTGTCTTTATAGCGTTGACAGCATTGTTATATTGTATCAAACTATCCATAGAGTAATGTTTTAATTTGGTCTTCTAACAGAAGGCATACGGATTTTGGGACAAAGAAAATGCAAACGAGCGCAAAGAAAGCTTGCTTTCAATTTGCCGAGTGCAGCTTTTCTTCTGCAAAGATACGACTTTTCCTCGTAACTTCCAAGGTTTTAGGGAAAAAATACTTGAAAAGGGGGAGGAGAAAAAGAAAATAGGCGACTCCCGGATTGGAGGAGAGTCGCCTGTTCTATGAGTTTTTAACCAATTCAGTAAAGTTCGACCAACTTTCAACTTTGAATCCTCTTAGATCTCTGACTGATTTCTTAAACCACTCTATTTTAGAAAGCTCCATAACTGTTTTTACAAGTGCAGTCAAATCATCATTCATCGTCATGTATGTACTGCCTTGCACCCACTCGAAACCATTCTTCTTTAGAAGCTCTTTTATTTCGTAGTAAGCTTTGTTGTAAGGTTCGCCATAGTATTTCTGTAAATCAGAAATAACCATATCAAATGCTAGTGCGTACATACTGCCTCCTTTGCTGGCTCAAATAAGTCCTTGTATCCAAAGAAGATGTTCCCATCTGCGGTTTTTGCGGAGATGACAATTCCTACGAAAGGATTGTTCTCAACTTCAATCACTTCGCCCTGTGTCCAGTCTTTGGCATGTGTCAAGTCTGGAGATATTAATACTTTGTCGCCTGTTCTCATAATCACAAAAATATAAATGTTGTACTTATTCGGTGCAAAGATACGACTTTTCCTTGTAACTTCCAAGGTTTTAGGGAAAAAATACTTGAAAAGGATGAGGAGAAAGAAAAAAATAGGCGACTCCCGGAATTGAGAGCCGCCTATTGATATTTAGTTTATTTGATGAAGCAAATGCTTACTTCTTTTTGAACTCACACTTAGCATAGCCGTTAGCCCATGCATAAAGTTTGATGTCGTATGTACCTTCTTCTGGTACGAACTGTTTCTGTGGCGCATTGTTAGAGAATACAAATTTCTCGCCATCAAATCCCCACTGCATATCCCAAGCATCGTTAGCACGGAACTTGCATTCACCTGCTTTCAGCTTAATGTTCTTCGCTTCCCAATAGCGACCTTCCTTAGTTTCTTTGTTGTAAGGAACATAAGTCAAGTCCACGTCAGAATCCCAACCATTAGGGGCTGCGCTACCAATAATACCGATAGAAGTGATAGGAGTCAATGTATATGTCTTAGCAGACAAGTCTACATCTACCTTGTAGTAACCTGCAGGTTCTGTTATTACGATGTTGGCTGCATTTGGAGCTGTATCGAAGTTTGCGCCATAGCCAGTACCACTCCAGTCTGGCGCTGTAGTGAACTTAAATCCGTTCTGATTGAGGTACATGAAACCTGTGAAGTGTACACCATCACCTGCGAGATAGTCATATCCATCCCAGCCGTTAGCATCGCCCTTCATGTATAGCTCTGGGGCTGCCTCAATGGTATAAGAATAGTCCATCATGTTGAGAGTGAGCTTGTACTTGCCAGGCTCTTTAATCATACCTGCACCAGGACCAACGTTTGTCAACGATCCTTCCATGCTGTCGCTTCCGTTTTGCTTAGGTCCTACTACGCCATCAGCCCAGAAGTTATCAGAATCAATGTTCTTCTTAGGAATAATCTTCCAATACTGGTCAGCCTTTTTTGTTTCGAAAGTGATAGTGAAAATAGGATCGTCATATACATCTTTGTCGCTGTGCATGAATGCCTGTTTAGCACTTACAGTATTCCAACCGTCAACGGCTGCGGCATCACCAACGGCTTCGACATTAAACATATCGCCTACGAGGTAGTAGCCAGAATCAATGAATGGAGACTTTGGAGTCATCTCAAGGTTAAATTTACCAGCATCAATAAGAACAGCATCACCATTTTTGACCGCATTTAAATAAACATGGGCAACAAAAGAGTGAGCTATAGGACGCCTGCCATAAAAAGATACTATTACTTCTGAAAGATCTGCAACAGCGGCCTTACCCTCAATGCTTGCATTAACGGTTTTCTTGATTGCATTATCTTCTCCTTGAGGAATAATCTCTAAGCGAGCATTATCAAGTGTAAAACCTTCAGGAAGAGCTGCTTCGCTCAATGTGAAGATGCTGACACTATCTGTTGTCACATTGGAACAGTCGATGGACTGAACTACTGGTGTTGCAGTAAAGCCAGGAATCGTGATAGCTTCTTCCTCTGGATTGTGCTGTGGTTGAGCCCAATCATCGTAGTTGCCGTTGCAGCTGGCAAGTATAATACTTGCCAAGACTGCTAAGCTATATAAAAATATCTTTTTCATTTTGCTTTGATCTTAAATTATTTAACTTCAGCTTTATTTGTATCAAAGTTGACATACAACTTCTTGCCAGGGGTGGTAGTTACAGAGTAATCTGACCCCATGGTCTCAGCCCAGTTGTTTGGCATATTCTTCATACGCCAGAACACTTCGCCCTTGTGAATAGTGAACTCTGTGCTATACCAGTTGATGTCACCGACCTTGACAGCAACACGAAGTTCGCAGCCGGCTGCGAATGCAGGAGAAACCCAATCACCACTTGGATCGTCTGGAGGTGTCAGAGCATTTTCGTCAGCAAAGCCCCAATCGGTTTGACCAATACAAGCACCAATCAGGCAAACCTGAGTCTTGTAAACAGTCAGTGTCCAGTTGATGTTCTTCTTGTCTTTGGAAATCTTACCCTTGAAGTGGAGAGTGTACCAACCTGCGTTGGCAACCTTGAGGTTTTGGTCGTTACCTGCAGTGATACCTGCACCAGCTTCATCAACGATTTCCTTGATTTGGTTGATGCCGAGTTTGTCATTGATCTCGGTACCCCAATTGAATTCGCCACCAGCTGGCACGTAGATGATACCATAGTAGTTGCCCTCCAAGCCTTCTACCTGTGGAATAGACTTCCAACTCTCCCATGGTTTCTGGATAGAACTTCCAGTCAAGAAGAGGTTTTCTGTGAACTTAGCGTCAGGAATAGTAGCCTTCACAGAAGGCAAGGTGATGACATTTGAATAGGTCTCGCCCAAGGTTTGATTCAAAGTACCGCCAATGACTGCACGAAGGCGGATATAAACAGACATCTTCTCTGGAATATTTGCTTCAGGATTGGCAGCCCGGAAGAGAGATACAACAGCTTTGTTTGCTTCGTATGCATTAAAATCCAAACTGCTTGGATTCTCTGCGTATGTCGCCAACTCTTTATGAGTGACTGTAGGATCGCTGACGAATGCAGGGTCGATAGAAACCTGTGCATAATACTTCACAGGGTAAGGTACTCCACCATAATTTGGCTGAGAGCATGTCAGTACCAAGTTTTTTGCACTGTTGAGGTCGTAGGTATTGTTTTCTGCAAGAGCAGGAATGTTCAATACAAATCCCTCAGCAAGATGACTCAGGTCCAATGAAGGGTTGCTGTCTCTGTCTTCATCACAGGATGTAAAGAGCAAAGGGAGTACCAATGCTGGCAGCAACATGAATTTGAATATCTTTTTCATAATTGATTTCATTTAATTAAATCTTGTTTCCAAACAATTAATATTTTGGGTTCTGATGCATGTTAGGATTGTTTTTGATCTCATTGTCTGGAATAGGATAGACGTCATAGTATGCAGGAATACCTGCGCCATTTTCTGCACCACCCTTGTAACTCCAGAGATACTTAGAACCAGTGAACAAGCCAAAGCGAACCAAGTCTGAACGACGGCGACCTTCCATATAGAACTCACGGCACCATTCATCGATAAGAGTCTGCTCATCTACTGATGTAGCTTTCGAGACACGGTTGGCACGGTCCTGAACCTTCAGGATGTCATCCAAACCATCCTGACCAAGGCGATACTTAGCCTCTGCACGGGTCAGATAGATTTCTGCCAAACGGAACACAGGAAAGTCGGTATCAGAATAGTTCTGGTCGTGCTGTGTGGTACCATCTGCGTGGAGATTGCTCCACTTTACAAAAGACGCACCATTCAGAGGACCTGTGATAGCCTCACCAGGATTGATTGTACGAACTTTGCCTTCTTCGCAGCCACCTACACCCATATATAACAGGGCACGATCGTCTCCAGCCTTTGCGATCACGTCAGCAGTGCCGTAACCCTTCTCGCTATCTTTTGCAATCACCTCTTCTTTTGAAGGATTTTTCAAGACATCACCAACTGTAGCCATAGGGATGTCCTTCTTGTTAGGGAAGAACTTCTCAACCATGTTTTCGCGGGCAAACATACATTTCCATGGGTCACCTGTGCTTGCATAAGGCATACCAGCGATAGTGGATGCCGATACGAGGTAAGTGGTACCTGCATACGCACGGGCCTTCAAACCATCCTGACGGATAGGGAAGATGATTTCCTTCATAGCCTCTGGGTTGCAGTCATTGTCGCCCATAAACAACTGCTGATAACCGCTATAGCCATTCTTTTCTGTACGACAAAGATCGTATTTACCGCTGTTGATAATCTTGTCGCAATAATCGATAGCCTTCTGGTAGTCCTTCACCTTACCATCGGTATAAACTTCAGAGTTAAGAGCCAAGCGGGCATGAAGTGCGTATGCTGCGCCACGGTCGGCACGTCCGAATTTCTCACTGTTATCATAAGCGCCCACCTCAGCCATCAGAGGCTCAATGGTGGTCAACTCATTATCCAACCAGTCGTAGAGATCCTTTCCCTTTTTCTCGGTAGGGAGACTATCGTCGAAAGTGAGCTTGAATGGAGCCCTGCGATACAGGTCAAGGAAATAATAGTAGTTCAGTGCACGGAGGAAGCGAACTTCTGCGATTTGGTCTTCGCTCAGGCTACCTGACTGCTCGGAAATAAACTGGTTGTACAGGGTAATGTCGAAAATGAGACGCTGGTATGCCCAGTTTACACGGTCATTACCGCTATTCCAACTTAAATTGGTAATAGGAGCGATGGCATTATCGGCCTGATATGCCCATGCTGTCTCGTCAGTCATCAACTCTTGCAGGTTGAAAATGGTACGGATGAATCCGCTCTCACCCTCATCGCAACTCAAGTCTGCTGAACCAGCAGGACCTTTCTGTCCAGTAAGACCAAGAGTAGCATACTGCTTGGCCAAGAGACCCTCTACTGTATATGTTGGGGTAGACTGTGGGTCAATGGACTTGATATTCAGTTCGTCTGCGCAAGAGACAAAGCCCATGCACAAAACACTCGCCATTGCAGTCGTTATAAATATTTTTTTCATAATTGTCTCCTTTTTTATTTTTAGAAGTTAAGATTCAAACCAAGCTGGAAGCTTATTGGACGTGGGTAAGGATTACTGTCGATACCACTGCTTACCTCTGGGTCGATACCCTTGTACTTGGTAATGATGAATGGGTTCTGTACTGTGAAGAAGATGCGTCCGCTGCAAATCTTCTCTGCACCAGCCTTGATCAATGCTGGGAAGCTATATCCCAAAGTCATGTTGCTGCACTTCAGGTAAGAAGCATTGCGTACAAAGTAGTCACTGGTATTGGTGGTGAGATCTGTTGTACCCTTAAAGCCAAGATTGACGGCCTCTGCAGTTGTGTTTCTGAAGAGATTGGTATCGTTGATTTTCATCAACTCAGCTTTTGAGTTCAAGAAATCGTAGTACACATAGTTGCCGATAGATGCATGGAAGGCAGCACTGAAGTCCCAGTTCTTATAGATGAACTTGGTGGTGAAACCCATGATGACATCAGGAGCTGGGCTCTTGTAGCAATAACGGTCGTCATTATCAATCTTGCCGTTACCATCACGGTCAACATACAGTCCCTCAATAGGCTTGCCGTTCTCGTCGTAAACCTGCTGGTAAACATAGAACGAATTGAGAGGTTCGCCAACTTTGTTCACCTGTACCAATGTGTTGTTACCACGAGATACCTTGCTACCTGTCCAAACCCAGTCTTGCAAACCAGCCTCTAACTCTGTGATTTCATTGTGGTTCCATCCTACGTTGTAGGTTACATCCCACACGAAGTCCTTAGTGACGATAGGCTTCACATTGAATGCCAATTCCACACCATAGTTTTCTACAGCACCGATGTTCTTCAAGAGATTGTCACCAAAGTTGGTACCACCGGCAATGGAAACTGTTGCCAAAAGGTCGGTAGTCTTACGATAGTAACCATCAATATTGAAGCCGAAGCGACCATTGAGAGCGGTGAAGTCAAGACCGCCATTATAGGTTGTGGTCTTTTCCCATGTCAACTCAGTGTTGTATCTTGTTGGGCGCATGGTCTGATAATACGTGTCACCAAATGGATACTGGGCATAAGTGTCGCTGATGGTATATTTAGGAGTATAGTAGAAGTCGTCAATACCATTCTGCTGACCTGTCATACCCCAGCCCAAGCGGAGCTTCAACTCATCAATCCATTTTACATCCTTCAGGAAAGACTCGTTGTTGATCTTCCAGGCAAAGGCTGCTGCAGGGAAATAACCCCACTTCTTGCCCTCTCTGAAGCGAGAAGAACCATCGGCACGGAAGGTTGCTGTAAGCAAATAGCGATCCAGCAAGTTATAGTTGAAACGTCCGAAGTAGGATACCAAAGAGTTGTGACTCTTCCACATGGTGTTTGCCTTATATTGTGGGTTATTCACGTAGTTCCATTCTCCATCTTTTAACTCTGGATTGGTATCTCTCAAATACTCATCGATACCGCTTCCGAAGTTATAGGTTGTTCTGTGATAGTGGCTCTGCTCAGCACCTGCCATGATGTCGATGTCGTGCACACCAAACTTGTGGGCATATTCAGCAAAAGCTTTTCCTTCGATGCTGTATTTGTATTGATGGTCAGTACCATACCAACCAAAATAGTTGTTGGATGATGAATACTTGTTAATATCATTATGTTGCTTGGCATCAGTGTACTGTGCACCGATGGCAGCGTGCAAATGCAAGTCTTCGAAGCCATGAATCTTATAATCTACCTCTAAGTTTGAAGATATGTCATTAGTATTGGCTATCATCTTTTGGTTGTTGAGGAGAGCTACAGGGTTCTGAGGAACCTGACTCTTGGCTATCTTTGTCCAGTTAGGGTCTGTAATCTTGTCGCCTTTGTTGTCCAGATACTGGAAATATCCACCTACAGTATTGTACATCTCATCGTTTACACGAACAGGCTGTGTAGGATCCATGGTCAACGCTGCACCGATGGCATCACCAAAATTGGCATAGCGGTCCTTTTCGAACATATACTTCGCTGTGAAGTTGATGTTCAAGTGCTTGTCGAGGAAGGAAGGAGCCAAATTGACAGAAGTATTGAAACGCTTCATCCAGCTGGTCTTAACGATACCGTTGTTGTCTTCGAAACCTAAGCCAACACGGTAAGGCATATTCTTCAAGCCACCCTGTATGCTGATGTTGTGGTTGGTAGAGATGGCTGTGCGGAAAATCTCGTCCTGCCAGTCTGTGTCAGCTGTACCCAAAGCACTTGTATCAATGCCTAAAGAGGTAAGAGCCTGCTTGTATTCGCCAGCATTCATCACCTCATATTTCTTCTGGATGGTTGACAAGGTAACATCACCATTATAGGTAACGGTAGGTCTCTGACCAGCACGTCCCTTCTTGGTGGTGATGATGATGACACCATTAGAAGCACGGGAACCGTAAATAGCTGTAGCAGAAGCGTCCTTCAATACAGTGAAGCTTTCGATATCGTTAGGGTTAATCATCGCCAAGACGTTACTTGTACCCTTCAGATTGTTATTATCAATAGCCAAACCATCGATTACATAGAGAGGGTCATTAGAAGCATTCAGAGAGGCACCACCACGGATACGGATCTGTGCTCCAGAACCTGGCTGACCACCGCCAGTCTGTACATCTACACCGGCAATCTTACCTACCAACATATCAGAGGCACTGCTTGTGATACCTTTTGACATCTCATCTGGCTTGATAGCTGTAACAGAACCAGTCAAGTCGTTCTTCTTAGCGCGACCATAACCAATGACAACGACCTCGTTCAAAGACTTCTGGTCGTCAACCAAGGTAATCATCATGTTAGATGTTGCTTTGATTGTTTTTGGTGTCATTCCCAGATAGGTGAAAGTAAGATTGGCACCTGGCGCTGCATCAACTGAGAAGTTACCATCCATGTCGGTAATGCCCACTGCCTTACCGTTAACTGTAATGGTAGCACCCATGATAGGCTCACCAGAAGCATCCTTCACATGTCCCTTAACTGCATTTGTCTGCGCAAAGGAACTCACCGTCAGAAGCAGACCGCTTGCTAGGGTCAACGCTCTGAGAGGCAATTTAATTTTTACCTGCTTCATCATTTGCTTGATTTTTAAGTTTGCAACTTGCCCTCTCCTTCA
>CAKPYB010000063.1 GCA_934202525.1 uncultured Prevotella sp. | reverse complement strand
AACTATTTACTATTTACGTTGGCAAAGATAAGCAAAAATCCCGAAACCGCCAAGCGATTTCGGGATTTATTATGTATCCAACCGTGTACCCAATACCTTGAAGGGAATTTTTCATCTTTTATAGGCACCGATCGCTTACGTGAAAAAAGTTTTTTAGCGAAAAAAGTCTCATAGTCTCATTTTTGCCCGAAAAATACGGCTTAAACATTTGACATATAGCGAATTAACATCAATGAGACTTCTCTGTTTTAGCGCCGAGAAGTCTCATTAATGTATCATGGAAGTATCATTGGCTGCATTTTTAGCTAATGCGTCTACTATTTCAGTTTTATAAAATTGATTGTGTCTACCTTTCTAGTTTACAAAGTAAAAAGTGTCTACTGAAATCAGGAAAAGTCAGTTCATCAGATGGTCCCTCTATGCCCTTCGGTTGGTCTGCTTGTGCCCGTTACACGGGCATCGACAGCCCCTGTACTGGGCAACCATTGCCCATAATGCGGGCAACGAATGCCCAAATATCTGACTTATTTTTGGGCAATATTCTTCTGATTCTTTGCAATGTTTAAAATGCATTTTTGCGATGTTTAAAATGACTTTTTCTGATGTTTAAACAGGCTTTTCTTAACGTTTAAACAGGCTTTTCGCATGCATTGTATCATCTTTAATGATACTTCTATGATTTTTAATGATACTTCTATGATACTTCTTTCTACTTTTTACGAGAAGTCTCATTAATTATAAATATCTCTTCATCAATAACATAACGTGATATTTGCGGCTAAAAATGAGACTATGAGACTTTTTTAGAAAAAAAAATTATACGTGTGTGTAAAGGAGGATTAAGTGCACTGAGTAGAGTGCAATTTTTAACGTAAATTGCACTCTACTCAGTGCACTTTCGTTTTTAATTTGTATATTTGAAGCCATAAAGAGCAATATAACAGCCATAATATGGAACAATTACAAGCAACATTCGATAAGATGACCCCGCATTTTGCGAGGTCATCTTTTCTTTATTTACTAAGCTCCTTGATAATTTTCTCCAGATTGTCAAGCTGGCGGGCATCCACTTTCACATCTACCAGATTTCCTTCCTTGTCGAAGAGGCGATAGGATGGGAAGGAGTGAATGTTGAGATAGTTCTCGATGGCACTCTGTTGAGCCGCTGGCAAGTTATAGTGGGCGATATTGTCGCCAACCAGATTATTCAGTTTGATGATATTTTTCCATGACTCTTCAGGACTGTTGTTTGCCATGTAAAGATATACCACATCGTATGGTGCAAGGCGTTCGAACTCTTCCTTCGAATGGGCAAGAGCCATCTTGCAAGGGGCACACCAGGTTCCCCAGACATCCAGCAATACAAGCTTTCCCTTATAAGGCTCCAATATATGGCGAAGAAGTTTCTCACCATCGCTCATATCCTGCGGAGCTGTCTTGATACTGGCAGTAATGTCCCTGTTCTGCAAAGACAGGTACTTTCGGTGTTCTGCCAATACTTTTTCCCTGAGAACTTCAGAACTGATGCCATGTTCAGTCAGGTCAAGTCCATAACTATTGAGTGGCATGGCTAGTCTTTCCAACATCTCAAGAAGGGATTTGGAGATGATGACATCTTTCTGCTGCTGGCTGCATCCCATGCTATCAGCTATATGCTGGGCATAATATACTTCGAGGAGAGGAGTCTCATCCTTAAGCATCTTGGCAATATCTTCTCTACCAATGATAGCCGTAGCGCGCTTGTCAAGGACTGAGTTGGAAAAAGCTTTTACTATTTTCTCCTGCTCCTTGGCATCTGTCGTCTGATATTGCTTGATAGTTATGGCATCCAGATTCTTAGCCCATTGTTCCACCGTAGCAATTTCTGAATCGGTTATCGCAATATCCCCCAGAGCCTTGTGCTTTCTCAACAGTTCCGGATAAGAATTGGTGGATAAGAATCCATAGGTCCTTCCCATGGGGGTACTGTACTTTAACCTTCTTTCCTGGCCGATGAGATCATTAGTCAGCATATTATAGTCACGAAACTGAGTATAAGGCTGCGGAATCTCCTTCCATATTTTTTCCACTTGGCTCACATATTCCTGAGGGAAAATATGGTCTTTTACGTGATATGCTCCTTGTAAGATTGATGATGCATAATTACAGAGAAGATATCGGGCAGTATAGTCCTGATAACATTTGGAGATAGATGCCGATTCTCCTATCAGTTTTCGTAAGTTCCCTTCAGCCTCCTTATATCTGGTTTCAAGAATCTGCATCATCTCCTGGGCTGGAACCTTATTTTCATACTTACCTGGATATTCTGTGTCAATCATCGGGAAAGGATGCGCTAGCAGTTCGTTTTGCAAGCGGCATTTTTTGCCCATGAAGATGGAATGTCCAGCCTTGAAGTCATAGAGCAGATAATAGGTCTCTCCTGGCTCCAATACCGTGTTGATAAAAGTGTGTTTCCAGTCCATGAAAACCTCGGTAGAGTTGATGAGAGGTACTTTGATTTCAAATCTGCCAAGAGAATCGAGCTTGCTGTAATTGCTAACTCCTGTGAATTTGGAAAAGAGATCATAATACTCCACACTATACTCCTGACCTCTATCCCAAAGTTCCTTAGGCATATTTCTGAGCCATCCCACAACAATAGCCGTATCGGGCTTGTTATGAGTATCCTTCAGACATGTGGTCTCATCTTTCTGCGGATAATCCGGAAGGATGGAAGTGGTAATGAGCGAATATTCTGCTTTCTTGCCGTTGATGCTCATCGTGCGCTTGCCATGTTGAGACTTGTCGATGTTGACAGCCAGGTCGCTCTTGCCATCGGTAAGGATGAAAGAGTACTTGTCGCCCTTCTGATTCTTCTGCTTGTATTGCCAGTAACGGCAGTCGTAGATGGCGAAATCTTCATAGAATCCTATCTCCCAATCACCGGTCGCATCGTTGCGCCAAAGCGAGGAGAAGAGTCGTTTGATGCGGGTATCTATGCTCTCAATACCAAGTATCTTGAAGTTCTGTTTGCCGTCACCTTCCAGGAAGTCAAACTTTCGGGTCTTCTTGGGGAGCGGTGCGAAGTGGAAGACCACATCCTCCCTGCCAGAGCCAGGCATATAGTGTTCCTCGTCAAGTTTCAGTCCATCACAGCTCTTGACGAGATATTTCTTGCCATCAGCAAGGAGATAGGTTTCCTTCACAAACTTTACCCAATAGTGTGGGCGAAAAGTGATGTGCATGAACACTCGTGTTTCATCATCTGCGAATTCCACACGATAGATGTTGAGCTGAGACTGACGAGGATCATTAAATATCTGATTCGATTCTGCTATCGGCTGTTCCCAGACAATGGGTTTCTTGCCATTCCCTGCCCAGCAAGTGCAGAGCCAGATGGCAGCGATAAGTACACAAAGGATTCTTTTCATAATTCGATAATTTTATTGGATTAATATTGATGCTGCAAATTATTGTTGCCTGAAATTCCATTTAGAATTATCGCTGTTGAAATCGAAAGGAGCCAGGCCTGGGGTACAGTCGCCGAGTGAAACCAATGCCAGTTTCTCTTCAGTGCCCGGCACTGCCTTCGGCATGATGCGATAGGTGCCATCGGTAAGCTGTTCGATGCGCCAAAGCTGGGCATCTTCACCAGTAAACTCAGGTTTGGCGATGACATCATGCTGAGCGGTTGCGGTAAGATAGCGAGTAGTGCCTTCTATGCAGATTTTATAATAAGGACCACCCAGATAACCACCCTTTCCAGCAGGCGTGATGTTCCACTTCTGATGAGGACGGAACATGTAATCGTTCATTCTTACCTTTACTTCTCCCTTAGGCCATTCTGCCTCTACCTCCTTCAAGGTCTGAGGCTCGATATTCTTCAGAGGCTTGGTTGGCTTAATCCAGAAAGGTTCGATATCACGTTGCATTCTCACGAAATCTACGGCAATCTCCAGAGCATAGCCTCTTCGTTCCGATTCTATCTCGTAGGTTCCTGCATGAAATTCATCACCAGCCACAGGCCAATCGTTCTTCCACAGCAAAGGACGGATAGCCAAGACACTTCGGCCTCCCTGTCTGAAATCAGACTCATAGTGGAACGACATCTTTTCTACACCCTCTTCCTCGATATAGCGTCCAAAGTGTCCAGGGCCCGTCTTCAGATTGTTGGCAGCAATCACCATCTTTCCACCGCCCTGCAACATCTCTCTGCCCACATTATCCACGTATGGACCGGTTACCTTTCGCGAACGTCCCACCACGATATTATAGGTAGAATTAGGACCATCACAGCAGGTACCATGAGTACCCAGGAGATAATACCAGCCATTGCGATAAATCAAATCAGTAGCTTCGCAGTCGATGGCGATATTGACGGGTTCGTTGCCTTCCATCCGCTTACCAGTCTTCGGATCAAGTTCTACCAGACGGATAAATCCGAAATAGGTTCCGTAACTGAGCCAAAGTCTGCCGGTAGTAGGGTCGAGCAACAAGCCCGCATCAATCGCATCACAGTCTTCATCATCCAGGGAAGAAGCCACTACCACCGGTTCGGTATATTTGAAATCAGGCGATTTCGGATCGAGCGTTTTGTTCCACATCGTCAGGACATCACCACGATGACTGCCGCCCAATCCACCACCCGTTGCACTGTAGGCTACGAGATAACGGTCGCCAATCTTCAATACGTCTGGAGCCGCTCCCCTGCCGGGACGAACAGCGCCACCCTGCCAGGTCCAGCCATCCTCCGACCAGAGTCCACCTTCACCCGTTCCAAAGGTATAATACTTTCCATCACACTGGGCAATGGTAGAAGGATCATGAATGAAAGGTTCGCCCACCTGGGCTTCTGCCTCGTAAGCAGAAGAAGACAACAAGACAACCAAAACAGCAACATAAAGTTTCTGCTGAGCAGCAACCGGGCTAAAATATCTGAAAAATATATTGTTCTGTTTCATAACTTTCTATATTGATTGCACTACTTCACGTGAATAGACAGGTTTCTGACAGGCTTGCCTTGTCCGTCGATGAACCGGATACAGAAGTCACTCATGCCAGGTCCATTGATGACAGCACCCCGAAGGATATTCCTACCCTTCTTCAAGGTAAGCTTCTTAGAAACCACATCATCGCGAACCATTCTTCGGTCACCTTCGAGCATCACCGCCTCCTCGCCATTGAGCCACCACATGGAGGCACCATTCGAACCGACAGCCAGGCGGATGTCTTTCATTTCCTCAGGGCAATCAATAACAGTAACCGCCCAGAACAAGACGCCATACTTGGGCTTTCCGAACGAAGTGGCAAAGCGGAAGAGCTTGACGTTATAGAGCTTGCTATCCAGCGCATGCCATTTCAGCTTTTCCTTGCCCACCTTCACGATGGTTCCGTCCTTAGGTACGATTTCCATCTGTTTAGGGAAATACTGCGTATGGAATATCTCCTTCAGATAAGAATCAGTAAAAACGACATTACTCTTGACAGGCACGGAGATAGGCTCCAGGAGCAACCATCTCTGAATAAAGCCAGCCGCATTGGGCATGACAGGCTGCTTGCCTAACGGTCCGAAATAAGGATTGATGTCTGCAGGTAATTCCTTATTTTGGGCATCCGCAGAGGAATGCCCAAAAAGGAATACACATAAACAAAACAATCTAACTATTTTATTGAAAAAGTTGTTCATAGACTATTCATTTTATTTTTGAGGTTCGATAATCTGATAACGGCCACTCAGATGCATGAAGGCGAAGAGGCGCAACAGTCCGTCGTAATAGCCATCGAAGAAACCTTCCTTGTCTGGCTCATGTTTGGCATTCCAGAAATGACTGACGAATTCCCTGCCCTTCACATGATTGCTGACCAATGAAGCCGCAGCCGCAGTGGCAACAAAACCGATAGAATGACGGAGAGCCTTAGGAGCCGTACCTGCCGGCAGAATATCTTCTACCATCGTGCCATCTACATTGTACTGATCCAGGAAAGAATCAACGCCCTGACTGTACAGGAAGTTCTGCAGGGTGTTGGCATATTTCTGCTGCCACTCCTTATCCTTGCAAGCCCAGGAATAATCGAGGGCTATGTTCATCGGAACACGCCAGGAATCGTAGCGAAATGCATCACCCAGCAACTGACCGGTCTTCATCAGACTGCCATCATAGTTGCAATAGTCAGGATTCAAGCCCGTCTTTTCATTGATGCACTTATGCAGGAACTCACGGCTTTTCTCTGCACACTCCTTCCAGAACTGAGAACGTCCGTCGTTAGCCCATTTTGCCCATACCTCATAGAAGGCAGGGAGATGGTAAGAAGGATCTGTAAACTTCCCGCCCCAATGATCGGGCGTAAAGGTGATGAGCTGGTGTTCCAGATTGATGAGCGGAGCCGTGCGGTCCATTCCCACCTTCTGCATGCTGCAATCCAGAATATTCTGCGCTTCCTTCAGATAGTTGATGCCCGTATCATTGCCCCATCGGTTGGATGCAAAGATGAGCGAAGTTACGAAATAGAGTTCACCATCCGATGCGGCTCCCTGTGCATTTCTCGTTCCATCAGTCTTGCAACTCCAGGCAAAATAACCCTTATAAGGTCCTTCCTGATGCTGCATATATCTTTTGCTCCATCGCCAGAGACGGTCGAAGATGTCCTTCTTGCCAAACTGCACGGCAGCCATCATTCCATACGACATACCTTCGGTTCTCACATCATTGTTCTTCACATCGCTGACATATCCCATGGAATCGCCCACTTCGAAATAAACCTTGTTCTTGCCATGGAATACATCATTGAACACTTCGTTCACCTTCCTGTCAATATCAATCTGCTTATACCCCATCTCGGCAAAGAGATTACGATACCGGTGAGTTTCGAAAGCTCCCTTTTCCCAAGGCAACGCATCAAAGCCCAGCCAGTCAACCTCAACATCGGCTCCACTCTGCAAGGATACATGGAGAGCATGAACACCCAGAGGAGCATGGAGCACCTGGGCACGGACATTCTTCCAGGCAGCTGACTTCGGAATCTTCACCTTAGCAATGATATTGCCCTTCTTGCCATCAGCTCTTACCACGAGCACACCGCCCTTTGGTGACTTGGCACGAACGGTGATTACTTCCACCTTCTCATTACCGAAATCCACCTTATTATATATAATGGCAGTATTCGGTTTGCCGAAGAGAGTCTTCCATCCGGCAAAACAATTGTTTTTATCCAGATAATCAATACCAATACCCTTGCCTTGCAGCGCAGAATAACGGTCTATCTGAATATGCGAACGTGCCTTCGTCAATCCCACACCTCTTAGCGTAGGTATCACCTTCTGTATCGTTCCGTCAGGATTGAAGTTCAGGGAGTCGATTCGCACCGAGCGGTTCTTGTCGAACTTAGGCGAATAATCATTATGATGATAGAAGAGATACCACTGTCCCTGATATTCCACGATGCTGTGATGATTGGTCCAGCACTTCGTTGGCGACTCATCCATGATGATACCCTTGAATGTGAAAGGTCCCATCGGATGGTCGGCCATGGCATAAGCCAGCGTTTCGGTTCCATTCTTTTCACGCACCCAAGGGAAGGTGAAATAATACTTACCGTTACGCTCAAAGGCAAACGGACCTTCCTTGAATCCCTCAGGCAATCCCTCTACCAGTTTGGGTTCCGAGGCAAGTTCCATCATGTTTGGTTTCAGCTTAGCCATGTGCAATCCTGCACCAGCCCAGTAGATAAAAGCCTGTCCGTCCTTATCAATCAACACACAAGGGTCTATGCCGTGCACACCCTCTATAGGTTTCCACATCGGCATAAACGGTCCTTCCGGCTGGTCGGCAACCGCCACACCTATCCCGAATCCCTTCTCCTCCCCTTTCGGAGCGGCAGGGAAATAGAAGTAATACTTCCCATCTTTCTCCACACAGTCTGGAGCCCACATCGTATAACTGCCATCCTGTACCCAAGGTACTTTATCCTGCGAAACGATGACTCCATGATCCTGCCATTCTGTAAGATTGGCAGAAGAGAAAACGTGATAATCTGCCATGCAGAACCATTCCTTCAGTTTCTCGATAGGACTCGGAATGTCATGAGAAGGATAAAGATACATCTTCCCATTGAACACGCGAGCCGTAGGATCAGCAGAATATTGTCCGCTGATTACCGGATTCTGAGCCGAAGCTCCTGTCGATAACGCCAGCATCAAGGCGCACATCCATGTCTTCATACTATTAATTATGATACAGTTACTTAATATTCAATAGAAACATCCAGTTTCTTCAAGTCCTTATCAGCCGAACTGCTGCCGTAATAGACTTCATACTTTCCAGCCTTGGCACGGACGGTATTGGTTGCAGCATCGAAGAGTTCGAAGTTACTGCTATCCAGCGTAATGACAGCCTCAGCAGTCTTTTCTGCCTTCACCTCTACTCTCTCGAAAGCCTTCAAGCTCTTCAATGGTCCTTCGGTATCGGCAGGATCCTTTACATACACCTGCACCACTTCGGTTCCATCCTTCTTTCCAACATTACTTACCGGTATCTTCAGCGTTATCTTCTCACCCTTCTTCAAGATAGAGTTGGAAAGTGCAGCATCGCCTATACGGAAAGATGTGTAGCTTAAGCCATAACCGAATGGGAAGAGAGCATCGTTCATATAGCGATAGGTTCTGCCCTTCATGCTGTAATCCTTGAAATCTGGCAACTGCTCTGAATTCTTATAGAACGTAACAGGCAACTTGCCGGCAGGATTGTACTCTCCGAAGAGTACACGAGCCACTGCCTCACCACCTTCCTGACCTGGATACCAAGCCTGAAGAATGGCATCACAGCTCTCTGTCTCTGGAGTCAAGTCGATAGCCGAACCCGAGCAGTTGACAAAGACAACCTTTTTGCCCGCCTCCTTCAAAGCCTTCAGGAAATTGCGCTGAACCTTTGGCAATTCGATGTTGGTACGGTCGCCGCCCTTGAAGCCGGAAATCTCGATAGGCATTTCCTCACCTTCCAACTGTGGAGAGATACCACCTACAAAGACTACAGTCTCGCAATCCTTCAACTGCTTGAGCGAAGCCTGATAGTCGATAGGATTCTCGTGTCCGATATTGAACTTCATGTCCGCATTATAGTTAGGCATCTCATGATAGCGAATCTCTATCTTATACTCCTTGCCCTTCTCGGCTTGGAACTCGATACGACTCTCGGTAGTGCGCCAGATGGAATGCTCTGCCTTCTTCTCCCCATTCAGGTAAACCTCGTAGTGACCGCAACCTGCCACATCGAGCAACACCTTATCAGTCTGCTTAGGACGGAACACGGTTTCATATTTTGCAGAGAAGCCCACCAGCTTCACATTAGGAGCGAAAGAGTGCTGACCATAGGTTGTTACCTGCACAGGATTCTTCTCCTGGGTGATGGAAACAGGCTTGCCTTCCATTTCACGATTGTTCCAGAAAGTACCCTTAAAGCCCAGCTTGCCATCCATGCTACACTGGTCGAAGTAAGAATCCAAAATTTGGTCGTTCACCAGGTCGCACCCTTTAAAGGTGACGACCTGGTTTTTCTTCAAACGACTCTTGATACCATCCAGGATGGTAATTGTCTGTCGTGGGGTACCATTATAGTTTCCCCACATCATCGGTTCGTTATCCACATTTGGTCCGATGAAAGCAATCTTCTTTACCTTTTTATCGAGAGGTAATACCCCATTCTTGTTTTGGAGCAGCGTCATGGTCTGCAGAGCCATATCGAGCGAGAGCTGGCGATGCGCCTTGCTGCAAAGCACCGATACAGGAATCTTCGACCATGATACTATCTTGTTGTCATCCATCTCACCCAAGTCGAAACGACCTTCGAGCAGACGAATCACATGTTTATCAACTTCTTCTTCAGTCAGGGCACCATACTTCACTGCCTCAGGCACCGACTTATATACATAATTATATCCACACTCCACATCCGTACCAGCCAATACACCCTTAACTGCCGCATTTCTAGCATTGCTAGACACCTTATGACTGGACCAGAAATCGGTGACAGCTCCGCAGTCAGAAACCACCAGGTATTTGAATCCCCACTCATCCCTGAGAATCTGCTGCAGCAATCGGGTATTGCCGCAGCATGGTTCATCATCCCAGCGCTGATAGGCACACATCACCTCGCGCACCTTGGCATCCTGCACCAACGATTTGAAGGCAGGCATATAAGTTTCCCAAAGGTCGCGCGGTGTAACATCGGTAATATTGTCAGTATGGCGAGCCCATTCTGGTCCGCTATGAACCGCATAGTGTTTGGCACAAGCCCAGAGTTTGCGGTATTTCGTATCCTCAGGTCCCTGCAAGCCGCGCACCACGGCGCATCCCATCCTACTGGTAAGATAAGGATCCTCACCATAGGTTTCCTGTCCACGTCCCCAGCGAGGATCACGGAAGATATTCACGTTTGGAGTCCAGACAGATAAAGCATGGAAACGGGTTACATCTCCCCCCTTCTGCTGCAGTTCATTCCATTTGGCACGCATCTCATCAGATGTTGCATCAAAGACGCGATACACCATTCCGTCGTTAAACGATGCAGCCATTCCGATAGGTTCCGGAAAGACGGTTACATCTCCCATGTTCGCCACACCATGCAGTGCCTCGCTCCACCATTGGAATCTCTTGATTCCCAATCGTGGGATAGCCGGCGAATCATCCAGCATCAGAGAAGCTTTCTCTTCCAGAGTGAGTCGTCCACATAAATCTACAGCTCGCTCATGAGCCGAGAGAGCTGGATTCTGATAAGGCAACTGCTGAGCCAAAACATTACCAGCAAACATGAGGGAAATAAACAGCAAAGCTGCATATATAATATTCTTATTCATTATTTTACTTTTAAGCTATTAGTAATCGGATTGTTATTTATCGATGCAAAGGTAAGCAAAAAAGCAGTATTCTACTTTATTACATGTATCAAATACATTTTATTATGTAACAAAGCCCGAGAAAAGACAGAAACACCTTTTATTATATATAAGAATGAGAGATGGAGAAAAGTTATTGATATATGAGACAAAGCACCTATGGAAATCTTTTCATAACTTTGCAAACAGAACAGAAGATGAAAATCAATCTAATAATTTAATTAAATATAAACTATGAAGAGATTATCAATCTTAGCATCGATGCTCGCGATGGCGTGCCTGCCGATGATGGCACAGAAAACGGGCAGTAAGGTTCAGGAAAAGCCTGATCCTAATTTTCAGATTTATCTCTGCTTCGGACAGTCGAACATGGAAGGAAATGCGGCTATCGAAGACATCGACCGAACGGGCGTGAATCCGAGATTCCAGGCTATGTATGCCGTGGATGATGAAAAGGCGGGATGGAAGAAGGGACAATGGCACACCGCTGTGCCACCACAGGCAAGACCCTCTACAGGACTGACTCCTGTTGACTATTTCGGAAGAAAGATGGTGGATAACCTGCCAGACAGCATCAAGGTGGGAACCATCACCGTGGCCGTGGGCGGAGCCAGTATCGACCTCTTCGATAAGCGTACCTATAAGGCTTATCTCAAGAAACAACCCGACTGGATGAAGAACTTTGCATCCCAGTATAACGGAAATCCATACGCCCGACTGATAGAACTGGCTAAAATAGCCAAGAAACAGGGTGTTATCAAGGGCATCCTCCTGCATCAGGGCGAAACCAACAACGGCGATGCCAACTGGCCTAACCGTGTAAAGACTGTTTATAACGACATCTTGAAGGATCTGAATCTGAAGGCAGAAGACGTTCCTCTGCTCGTAGGCGAAACCGTACAGAAGGATATGGGCGGAAAATGCTGGGCACATATCGCCATCGTTGATGATATCGCCAAGACCATCCCGACAGCTCATGTCATTTCATCAAAGGGTTGTCCGCAACGTGGCGACGGTCTCCACTTCATCGCAGAAAGCTACCGCACCATGGGCAAGCGCTATGCAAACATGATGCTCGCCCTGCAGGGAATCATTCCGGACAGCAACTATCCGAGAGTGGACAAGGACCGCAGAGCTTATGTAAAGCTCCATGCGCCTGAGGCAAAGAAAGTAATCTTCGACATCTGCGGCAAGAAATATGAGATGAAAAAGGATTTGGATGGCGACTGGTACGGCGTGAGCGATCCGCTGGTGGTAGGATTCCACTACTATTTTCTGAATGTAGACGGCGTGCAGGTTGTTGACCCTGCCAGCGAAACCTACTTTGGCTGCTGCCGTGAAGCAGGCGGTCTGGAAGTACCAGAGGGAGCAGAAGGCAACTATTATCGTCCTCAGCAGGGCGTAGCCCACGGTCAGGTTCGCTCAGTATCTTACTATGCAGCCTCTCAGAAGCAGTTCCGCCGCGCCATGGTTTACACCCCTGCCGAATATGAAACCAACACCACCAAGCGCTATCCTGTGCTCTATCTGCAGCATGGCATGGGCGAAGACGAAACAGGCTGGAGCAAGCAGGGAATGATGCAGCACATCATGGACAACCTGATAGCAGAAGGCAAGGCTGAGCCTATGATTGTTGTCATGGAGAGTGGCGATGTAAAGAAGCCTTTCGTTGCCCGTCCAGGCAAGAATGTAGATGAAGAGCGCAGCCACTATGGAGCTTCTTTCTATGATGTGATTATCAAGGATCTGATTCCGATGGTTGACAAGACATTCCGCACTTATACCGACCGTGAGCATCGTGCGATGGCTGGATTGTCATGGGGCGGTTGCCAGACATTCAACACGGTATTGCCTCACATGGATAAGTTCTCTGCCCTTGGAACCTTCAGCGGTGCACTCTTTGGCGTGGATGTAAAGACCTGTTTCAATGGAGTATTTGCCGATGCAGAGAAATACAACAAGGACATTCACTATATGTTTATGGGTTGCGGTTCGGAAGAGAACTTCGGTACCGAGAAGATGGCACAGCAGTTGAAGGAACTGGGCATCAAGCTCGATGTTTATGTATCACCAGGCACTCATCATGAGTGGCTCACCTGGCGCCGCTGCTTCAAGGAATTTGTTCCTCACCTCTTTAAATGGTAAACAAACTATCAGAATCGAGTAGGAGGAAAACGAAGTAGTTTTTCTCCTACTTTCATTTTCCGACCTCTCACACCACCGTACGTGCGGTT
>CAKPYB010000062.1 GCA_934202525.1 uncultured Prevotella sp. | reverse complement strand
AATGCACCATCCATTGTTGCCTTACCAGTATCTGTGATGACGTTGGTAACGAGGCGGAGCATACCGATGAGGAAACCTGTAATCATGGTGTATTCACCTGCCTTTGGAGTAATCTTCTTGAAGAAGATACCCATTGCAAATACGGCTACCATGGCTGGAGCCAGGAGTGACTGGATGCCCTGGAGATAGTTGTACAATGTATCCATCTTCATCATGATTGGCAACCATGCGAAACCAAGAACTACAACTACTACGGTAGCGATACGGCCAACGAGTACGTAGTGAGCCTCAGACATACCCTTCTTCAATGGCTTGTAGAAGTCCTCGGTGAAGAGGGTAGCACAACTATTGAAGAATGCTGCCAATGAAGCAACGAGTGCGCAGATGAAACCGATGGTTACGATACCCTTGATACCTGCAGGAAGAACGGTCTTTACCATGATGGCGAAGGCTGCATCAGTCTCGTTCATCTGGATGGCACCCTTCTGAGCCAAGGCTGCTGCAATCATACCTGGGATGAGGAACATGAAGCAAGGGAGTACCTTGAAGAAACCGGCTGCGATAGTACCGCGGCGGGCACGCTTCATAACCTCTACGTTGCTCTCGCCAGGAACCTGACCCAATACACGCTGAACGATGTGCTGGTCTGTACACCAGTACCAGAAACCGATGATGGTTGCACCGATGAATACTACGAAACCAGGATACTCCTGATACATAGAGTCACCTGCCTCCCAGTGGAACATGTGAGTTGTACCATAACCGTTGTTCAGCTTGCCGCAGTAATCCATCATGTCGGCCCAACCGGCAGAGATGCTGCCACCGCCGAGGGTAGAGAGACCGAGGAAGAGTACGAGGAAAGAACCGATGACGAGGATAGGAGTCTGGATGGTTGACAATGTCATCACACCCTTCATACCACCGAATACGGTGAAGATGGTGGTGAGGATGATCAAACCGATAGCACCTGCCCAAAAGTTCAAGCCCCAAAGATATTCGAAGAAGATACCACCTGTAAGGGCTGTAACGCTCACCTTAGTAAGGATGTAAGCTACGAGTGTGATGATAGAGAGCCATGAACCTGTGCGCTGGGTATAGCGGAACTTCAGGAAGTCTGGCATGGTGATGATCTTACCCATCTTGTTGATGAGCAACTGGTAGAAAGGTACGAACAGCCAACCCAAGATGAGGATCATCCAACCCTGCATCTCCCAGTGTGCCATACCGACACCACTCTTGGCACCTGTACCAGCCAAACCAACGAGGTGCTCAGAACCAATGTTGGCAGCAAAGATAGCCATACCGATTACATACCATGGCTCACCCTTACCGAAGAGATAAGCAGAAGAGTCTTCACCTTTCTGAGCCTTTCTGTCTTTCACGATTGCGTGCCAGACAGCCCAAATTACGCCGATAACACCAATGGCGAGTATAGCCCAATCAAGCCATACGAATTCTGTTGAATTCCAATTCATAATTACTATAAGATTGTTTGTTTATTATTATTTGTTTATTCTTTTCTTTTATTGGATGCTTATTATGTTAGTTTCTTATCCAGCACATTTCGTTTTTTGTCATTGCAAAAACTTCTTGTTGGATGTTAGCTGTTCCGGCGGACTTTATCCGCCGGTTCGCTAACTTTTAAACTAACTTAAGCTTACTTTTTAACGCTGAATTTGTAAGCGAGGTGAGAATAGTATTTCTCTCCTGGCTTCAATGTAGCGTCAGTCCAATCCTTTACACCCTGAGCAATCTTGGTTGGAGAATCAGGATACTTCTGGCTTTCGAAGCAAACGCTTACGTGCTTAGGATACTTGATGCCATGCTTGCAGGCAATACCTGTGCCTTGGAAGTTACCGGTGTAAACCTGAATGCCTGGCTCGTTGGTAAATACTTCAAGAAGGATACCGCTCTTTGGTGAGTAGAGGCTTGCGCAAACTGTTTTGTCATCGCCCTTACCATTCTTATATGTGTTCAAACACCAGTTGTGGTCGTAACCTGTGGCATTCTTAATCTGATCAAAGTTATAATCAACCTTCTTGCCGATTTCTGCAGGTTTACGGAAATCCATAGGGGTTCCTTCTACGTCCTTGATTTCACCAGTAGGGATGTAAAGTGAATCTGCAGGAGTAAACTTATCTGCATTGATGTACATTACCTGATCGAAACCTTCCTTAGATGGATCGCCGTTCAAGTTGAAGTAACTGTGGTTGGTCATATTGACAACGGTCTCTTTGTCTGTTGTAGCGCCAAACTCGATGTCGAGTGTGTTGTCACTCTTGACTGTATATTTAGCTGTTGCTGTTACGTTGCCAGGGAAACCATTCTCACCATCCTTCGCATTGATGGTGAAGGTAACAGATGAGTCGTTCTTCTCTGTAATGTCGTAAACCTGGTTCAACCATCCTGTAGCACCACCACCATGCAGGCAGTTGCCATTATCATTTGCCTTCAACTGGTATGTTGAACCAGCAAGTGAAAGTTTAGCATCCTTGATACGGTTGGCATAACGTCCTACAGAAGAACCATAATCTGAAGGAGAGTTAAGGGTGTCAGCATACTGATGGATATTATCGTAACCAAGAACCACATCTGTTGGCTTTCCGTTCTTGTCTGGAACGGAAATGGAAACGACACGTCCACCATAATTGGTGAGGCAAACTTCCATGCCGTTTGCATTCTTGAGAGTTACTAACTCAGTCTTCTTGCCCAATACTGTTGAATCGAAATCTGCTGGATTCAAACCAGATTGTGTGAGACTTGCATTGCTGCTTGATGAACAAGCTGAGAGGGTAGCGATAGCCGCAAAACCAACTCCCATAAATAGGGTCTTAAATGTACTCATTTTTAGGCTGTTTTTTATTGTCTATTCATTTTGGGTGTAAAATTACAATTTTATTTCGAATCTGCAAGCGTTTTCCCTAACTTTTTTTCTTCTAAAGTGTCTTTTTAACACTATTTGTATGAAAACGCCTGTTTTTGTCTTATTTGGGACAAAAAAAACTGCAGTTAGCAAATACTAACTGCAGTTCCTTATATTATATATAATGTATATATTAGCAAACCTTGTGAGAACCCTCAGAGATGATTACAGGGTAAATCTCTGGAGCGTGACCATATTTGGCTGTGAACTTAGCTGTCACGTCCTCAACGAACTTGTCGTAGATATCGTCCTTTACCAGGTTGATGGTGCAGCCACCGAAGCCACCGCCCATGATACGGCTACCAGTAACACCATTCTCCTTAGCAACATCGTTTAAGAAGTCGAGTTCCTCGCAGCTTACCTCGTATTCCTTGCTCAAGCCGTGGTGAGTCTCGTACATCTTCTGACCTACTGTCTCGTAGTCGCCCTTCTCAAGAGCATCGCAGACAGCCAAAACGCGGTCCTTCTCGCCCAATACGAAGTGAGCGCGGCTGTAATCCTCTTCGCCTACCTCAGCGCGAACCTCTTCCAACTGCTCCCATGTGCAATCACGGAGAGTTTCGAACTTAGCTTCTGGGTGCTTTGCTGCAATGTGCTTAACAACATTTTCGCAAGAGTTGCGGCGGTCGTTGTATGGAGAACCTGCCAACTCGTGCTTTACCTTAGAGTTTACCAGGCAGAGTTTATAGCCCTTAGGCTCGAATGGGAAGTATTCAAATTCGCGGCTGTTGCAATCGAGGCGCATCAACTTACCTTCCTTACCGAAAACAGAAGCAAACTGGTCCATGATACCGCAGTTAACACCTACATACTTGTGCTCAGTGGCCTGGCCAGCGAGAACGAGATCCCATTTAGAAACCTTGTTGTCACCAAAGAGGTCGTTCAAAGCAAAAGCAAAACAGCTTTCAAGAGCAGCAGAAGAAGACATACCTGCACCGAGAGGCACATCACCATAGAATGCTGCATTGAAACCCTTTACGTCAACGCCCAATGCCTTCATCTCCTGGCAAACACCATAGATGTAACGCGCCCATGAAGCGCGTGGACCTTCAGGATCATTAACCTTGAATTCTACACGGTCCTTCAAGTCGATAGAGTAGAGCATGACGGTATCTGTTCCGTTAGGACGGATTTCTGCCATAATACCCTTATCTACTGCACCAGGGAAAACGAATCCACCATTATAATCGGTATGCTCGCCAATCAAGTTAATACGACCTGGTGACATGTAGATGTTACCTGTTTTACCATCGAAATGCTTGATGAATCGGCTTCTTACTTTTTCAATATCCATAATTAGTTAAGTTTTTGTTGTGTTGTTACTAAAGATTTGATTATATGATTTAGCCCTAAGACTATATATGCCTTAGGGCTAATTTATTTCGTGTTATTAATCAACAGGAATATCCTTGTTGATGTTCTTGCAACCAGCTACAGCATAGAAGAACATGTATGCCATACAGATGAGAGGCACAATGTAACTAGCCATATAGCCAGCGTTGTCTGCGATGAAGTTCTGTACCAATGGCATCAATCCGCCACCTACTACCATCATCATGAAGATACCTGAAGCCTGGGCTGTATACTTGCCAAGACCCTCGGTAGCAAGGTTGAAGATAGAAGACCACATGATAGAAGTGCAGAGACCGCAGAGTACCAGGAACATGGCAGCGATAGGCACTGTTACCATCTGGAATGATGTACCTGTAAATACAGGCATTTCTACTGTTGTTGACTTGCCGAGAAGTACGGCGAGGACGATAAAGATCATACCTGCACCATTGGCAATCATCATCATCATGCGGCTAGATACCTTGTCAGCAATAAAACTGGAGCAAAGACGACCAACCAGCATCAGAAGCCAGTATGTACCTGCAACGAAACCACCGATAGCTGCTGCATTTGCCAAGGCTGTACCATTGATGAAACCACCACCATTTGCTGTTGTATCAGAAATGTAGAAGTTCAATGTTCCAGGAATGCCTACCTCAACACCTACATAAACGAAGATTGCGATAACGCCGAGGTTGAAGTGGCGGAAAGCCCATGGTGAATGCTCGAATACAGTCTTGTCTGTAGTCTTACCCATCTCTGGATCCTGGATAGGGATGAAGTTCAAGATAACGAATGCTGCTGCGAATACGGCAAGGGCAATGTAAAGTACGAGGTTCACATCTACCATTTTGGTATTAGCAGTAACAGTACCGATAAGGGCACCTACGAGCATTGGGGTTAAAGTTCCGGATAAACTGTTCAATGTACCACCGATGAGGTTCAACTGGTTACCGCGGTTACCACCACCACCGATGAGGTTCAACATTGGGTTTACAACAGTATTCAAAATACAAACTGCGAAACCTGAGATGAACGCACCGAAGAGGTAAACGGCGAAGCCTGAGATGTCGGCACCGAACTTACCGGAAAGGAACTGGATGAGCACGCCTACGAATCCGGTAGCGATACCGGTGAGGGCTGTCTTCTTGTAACCGATCTTGGTGAGCAACTTACCTGCAGGGATACCCATGAAGAGGTAAGCCAAGAAGTTCATGGCGTTACCCAACATACCGATCATGTTAGCACTTCCGCTGTCAGCGAATACATTTTTCCAAATAACTCCGATAGGAGCAGCCAAATTCGTTACGAACGAAATCATGGCGTAGAGGAACATCATCGTGATAATGGCGATGATATTGCCATTTTTACTTTGGTTTTCCATTTTTTTTGATAGTTGATATTGTTATTTGTTATTATTATTTGCGAAAAGCTTGTTTATACTCTTTTTGAAGAGGTTATTAATTCTCTTTTATGGTAAAGAGGTTGCTACTCTTTTCTTCTAAGAGGTTGTTTCTTCTTTAAAGACGTTAAGACTTCTCTTTAAGATTGTTGTCGCGCTGGATGAGTTTTGTCATTCAAGCGCGAAAATGGAGCAAGTGCTGTTTAGAGTACTTGCTCCATGATTTATTCTGATTTATTTGTCAATTCCAAACTTATAGATTGTCTTCTGGGTGTATGTTTCACCCGGATTTAATCTGCAACTTGGGAAATAGGTGTGATTTGGAGTGTCTGGGAACTTCTGTGCCTCGAAGCAGACTGCACTGCGACGTGGGAATGTTGCACCAAACTGTCCTGAGATACCTGCAAGGAAATTACCTGTGTACATCTGCAAACCTGGTTCTGTGGTATAAACCTCCATGGTACGGCAGCTTACAGGGTCTTTTATACGGGCAGCGAAACTCAACTCACCTTCTTCTGTCTTGTTCAATACATAGTTGTGGTCATAGCCCTGACCATTCTTGATCTGCTCGTTGTCTGCATTGATGTCCTGACCAATTGGCTTTGGTGTACGGAAATCAAATGGTGTGCCCTCAACCTTCAAAATCTCACCTGTAGGGATAGAATACTTATCAATAGGGAGATAGTAGTTTGCGTTTACCTCACAGATGATATTGTCAACTGTTGGGGTAGGATTAGCAATACCCTGGATTGAGAAGAAAGCGTGATGTGTCAGGTTGCAGATGGTTGTCTTGTTGGTTGTAGCCTGATACTTGATAACGAACTCATTGTCGTCAGTCAAGGTGTAAGCTACCCAAACGGTCAACTCACCTGTGAATCCTTCTTCACCATAAGGGCTCGTGTATTTCAACACGACAGCGCTATCACTCATGCGGGTTGCATCCCAAACCTTGGTGTGGAAACCTGTAGGTCCACCATGCAGGTGGTTGGGACCATCGTTGCATGCCAAGTGATACTCCTTGCCGTGAAGTATGAACTTGCCTTCTTTAATACGGTTGCCATAACGACCGATGAGCACACTCAAGAATGGCTCTGGTGAGTTGATGACGTCCTGTATGTTGTCATGACCCTGGATGAGGTTGGCATAGTTGCCATCCTTGTCAGGCATCATGATGGCTACGACTGCTCCACCATAGTTAGTCACTGCAACTTCGTTGCCTTGCTTGTTTCTTAACACGAAGAGATCAGTCTTCTTGCCATTCACTGTGGTCTGAAAATCTTCTCTTTTCAAACCACACTTATTTGCTGGTTCTGTATTCATAATATCTCACTTTTTTTAGTTACCTTACTTTGGTTTAAGTAATGTACTGCAAAGTAACTAAAAAAAAATGAGTATTACAAATATTTTATGAACTTTTTGATTTAAAAAATCCTAAAATGATTCTGATAGCAAATCGGCAACGACGTAACTTGATCCGCCAATAAAGATAAAATCATCTTTTTTTGCGTTTGATTCAGCTGCGTTAAATGCTTGTGAGATAGTTTGATAGCATGTTCCGTTCAAGCCGTGCTTTTGTGCGTATCCGTATAATTTGTCTACCGGTATCGCTCTTTTTGTTGATGGCTGTGTCCAATAGAAAATCGTGCTTTCTTTTGGCAACTTTTCTAATAGTCCCATTACATGCTCTACATCTTTGTCATCAACCATTCCGAAGACAATATGTTTCGTATCGGCTTTGATGGATGCAATCTGAGGTTCCAGATACTCCCATCCGGCAAGATTATGTCCTGTATCACAGATGGTGAGAGGGTGCTCGTTGAGCTTTTCCCATCTGCCACGTAAGCCTGTCAGCTCGCATACATGTTCGAAGCCGTTCTTGATGCTTTCATCTTTTATTTTTATTCCTTCTTCTTTCAGGCATTCTACGGCTGTGGATATGGTGCTGAAGTTCTTTTTCTGATAGTTGCCTTTCAGTTCGAAGTTCATGTCTGCGTCAGTTGCATGTGCAAAATGGATAGGAGAATTCTGCTCATGGGCTTTCTTGATGAATACAGGTTGGGTCTCTTCGTTCCATTCGCCAATAACGACAGGAATCTGTGGCTTGATGATACCCGCCTTTTCGCCTGCAATCTCGCCGAGTGTATTCCCGAGGAATTGGGTGTGGTCAAAACTGATGTTCGTGATAACGGATAGAATAGGAGTGATAATGTTGGTACTATCCAGTCTTCCTCCCAATCCAACTTCGATGACGGCAAAGTCTACCTTTTGTTCTGCAAAATACTGAAATGCCATCATGGTGGTCAGTTCAAAGAACGAAGGATGTAGCGGTTCGAAGAATTTCCGGTTGTTTTCTACAAAGTCGATTACATACTCTTCGCTTACCATCTCACCATTTACGCGAATGCGTTCTCTGAAATCTACAAGATGTGGAGATGTGAACAGGCCGACCTTATAGCCCTGGCTCTGCAGGATTGCAGCAAGGGTATGGGATGATGAACCTTTTCCGTTGGTTCCTGCAATGTGGATACATTTATATTGGTTATGAGGATGTCCGAAGTGTTCATCCATTTTATACATCGTATCAAGCCCAGGTTTGTATGCCTTGGCTCCAATCTTTTCAAAAACCGGCGTGCTGGTGAAAAGATATTCAACAGTTTCTTGATAATTCATGTTATATGTTATACCTTATTATATATACAGATAATCCCCGAAAAGAGCGAACCGTTCTTTCGAAGATAGTTCGCCCTCTTCGGGGATTGCTCTTTACTGTTTATTTTTTAAAGAGATTCTTGAAACTTTCAAAGAGAGATTTCTTCTCTGCATTATCTGCTTTGAAATTATCGCATTCCTTGAATTTCACAACAAGATCCTTTTCTTCCTTGGTCAGAGAGGTAGGTACGAAAACGGTAATATTGACGATAATATCACCACGGCCATAACCATATCCCTTAATAGCCGGCATACCTTTGCCACGCAAACGAATCTGTTTGCCAGGTTGTGTGCCAGGTTCTATTTTGATCTTCGTCTTACCATCCAAGGTAGGGACTTCTACCTCGCCACCCAAAGTGGCAGTTGCAAAGTCAAGAACAAGATTATGGTATAAGTCCTGACCAACACGCTCGAAATCATCGTTCTTTTCTACGCTTACCATTACCTGTAGGTTTCCGTAGAGACCATTGTGCTTGCCTTGGTTACCCTTTCCTTCAACGGTAACAACCATATCGTTGTCAACACCTGCAGGAATGTTGATTTCAACGAGTTCCTCGCCCTTCACGATTCCGTCGCCACCGCATTCTTTACATTTGTTCTTGATGATAGTTCCCTCACCGCCACATTTTGTACAGGCAGCCTGAGTTTGCATCATGCCGAACATGCTGCGTACGGTCTTTAATACATAGCCGCTTCCATGACATTCCGGACATGTTTCTGGCTCGACACCACCTTCGCAACCTGTTCCGTGACATGCAGAGCAAGTTACATCCTTGCGAATCTTGAAGCGCTTGGTAACACCTGTTGCTGCTTCCTGAAGAGTAAGCTTTACTCTTACGCGAAGGTCACCACCCTGGTAAACCCGCTTCTGTGAGCCGCCACCGAAACCGCCGCCACCAAAGCCGCTGAAACCGCCGTGTCCGCCAAAGATATCTCCAAACATAGAGAAGATGTCGTTCATGTCCATGCTGGCACCACCGCCAAATCCGCCGAATCCACCTTGTGGGCCGTCGAAACCAAACTGGTCATACTGCTGGCGCTTCTGGGCATCGTGGAGAACTTCGTAAGCTTCGGCAGCTTCCTTGAATTTCTCTTCCGCCTCTTTGTTGCCAGGGTTGCGGTCTGGATGATACTTGATGGCAATCTTTCGATACGCCTTCTTTATTTCGTCTTCTGATGCCGACTTGTCTACGCCCAGCACCTCATAATAGTCTCTCTTAGCCATTTGCTTATTTCAAATATTGAATTTTCTTACAGAATTCTAATAGAATGTTCTGGATTTTGAAAAATAATTCTTGATATTTCTTTCTTACTGACCTACAGCTACCTTGGCATGGCGAATCACCTTGTCGTTCATCGTATAACCTGTCTGGACGCAGTCAATAATCTTTCCCTTCTTGTCATCGCCCATTCCCGGAACCATAGCAATAGCCTCGTGGAAATCTACATCGAAATCCTTGTCGTTGGTTTCAATCTTCTTTACGCCAAGACCTTCGAGTGTCTTTACGAACTTGTTGAAAATCATCTGGACACCTTCCTTGATAGCCTTAGGGTCTTCGCTCTTGTCAGCGATGGCACGCTCAAAGTCGTCGAGAATAGGCAGAATAGCAGCTACAGTCTTCTCGCCGCCATTCAAAATCAGTTCTGCTTTCTCTTTGAGGGTACGCTTGCGGTAATTCTCAAACTCAGCAGTCTTATAGAGCAACTGTTTCTTGAGTTCCTCTACCTCTTGCTGTGCTTTTGTTAAAGGATCAATCTCTTCTGCCTTCTTGTCAGCAGCGTCTGTATTGTTGTCACCTTCTTCTGCCTTGTTGTCAGTATTCTGATTTTCCTCAGTATTTTCATTTTGAGTTGTCTGCTCATTATTTTCATTCTGAACAGTCTCCTGAACGTTTCCGTCCTCTATATTGATTTCTTTTTCTTTTGACATAGTCTTAAATTTTTTAAACATGATAATTCTTGTTATTGGTTGTTTGACAAAAAGTGTGCCAACCCGATTCTCATCGAATTGGCACAATTAAATTATAAGATAATTTGTGGTTGCTGTTTAAAACAGCAGAATAACTTTCTGTTTAGAATCCGTACATCTTAGCCTTCTGCTCCTTGATAGCTTCATCGTAGATATACTCATCATAAGACATGAGCTTGTCGATGGTGCCTGATGGAGTGAGCTCGATGATACGGTTTGCCACGGTGTTGATGAATTCGTGGTCGTGGCTAGAGAAGAGGATATTGCCCTTGAAACCTACCAGGTTGTTGTTGAATGCCTGAATACTCTCCAGGTCCAAGTGGTTGGTTGGTGTATCAAGAATCAGGCAGTTGGCGTTCTGCAACTGCATGCGTGCAATCATACATCTCATCTTCTCACCTCCGGAGAGGACATTTACCTTCTTCAGTACTTCTTCGCCGCTGAAGAGCATTCTTCCGAGGTAGCCCTTCATGGCAACTTCGTTACCTGGACCATACTGGCTCAACCAGTCTACCAGGTTCTTGTCGCTCTGGAAGAATTCTGTATTATCGAGTGGGAGATAAGCTGTTGTGATAGTAACACCCCACTTGTAGTCACCTGCGTCAGCCTTTCGGTTGCCGTTGATGATTTCGAAGAGTGCGGTCATCGCCTTAGGATTATGAGAAAGGAATACTACCTTCTCGCCCTTTTCTATGTTGAAGTTTACATTGTCGAAGAGCACTGTTCCGTCTTCGTCGCATGCTTTCAGTCCCTCTACCTCCAGAATCTGGTTACCTGGCTCACGGTCCATCTGGAAGATGATGCCTGGGTATTTACGGCTTGATGGACGGATTTCTTCAACGTTCAGCTTCTCCAGCATCTTCTTGCGGGATGTAGTCTGCTTACTCTTGGCAACGTTAGCTGAGAATCGGCGGATGAATTCTTCCAACTGCTTCTTCTTCTCTTCAGCCTTCATCTTCTGGTTCTGAGCCTGGCGGAGAGCCAACTGAGAACTCTCGTACCAGAAAGAGTAGTTACCTGCAAACATCGTAATCTTACCGAAGTCGATATCTACGGTCTGGGTACTTACTGCATCGAGGAAGTGACGGTCGTGAGATACTACGAGTACGGTCTGTTCAATGTTGCTGAGATAGTCTTCCAACCACTCAACTGTGTCCAGGTCGAGGTCGTTGGTAGGCTCATCGAGAAGGAGGTTGTCTGGGTTGCCGAAGAGTGCCTTAGCCAACATGACGCGCACCTTCTCTGTATTTGAAAGTTCTCCAACGAGTTTGTCGTGGCGATCTTCCTTTACACCGAGGTTCTGCAGAAGTTGTGCGGCATTACTTTCAGCCTCCCAACCATTCATTTCTGCAAACTTGAGCTCCAGCTCAGCAGCGAGGTTACCATCTTCTTCTGTCATCTCTGGTTTCGCATAGAGGCGCTCGCGCTCCTTCATGTTTTCCCATAATGGCTGATGACCCATCAGAACGGTATCCATCACGCGGAAATCGTCATATTTGAAGTGGTCCTGTTCCAAGACAGAAAGTCGCTCGCCTGGTCCCATTTCTACTGTACCCTTGTTTGGTTCAAGGTCGCCGCTGATAGCGCGGAGGAAAGTAGATTTTCCGGCACCGTTAGCACCGATGATACCATAAATATTACCATGAGTGAACTTGAGGTTTACATCCTTGTAAAGCACTCTCTTTCCGAATTGGATCGCAAGATTTTGTACTGTAATCATTCCTTTTTATTATTCTGTACTTTTATTTTTGTTTTTTTTTACTACTATTAATGCCTTGAAAGAATCGAGTTGTTAGTCTAGACTTTTCAAGAAACGCTCACCCTGCGGAGTACGAAGCCAAATGGCAAACCCCAGTGCAGGTACCAATATAATGGAAAATATAATTGTTAAACCTTCTCCCATAATTTTATTTTTTTATTAATACCTTATTAGCAATATATGCAAAAAGCCAAGTAAGGAATAAACCAATAATTATACTGGTAATATTGAAGATTTTTAATTCGCCATCAGAATATATCGTGACGGCATTACCTGCAACCATGACCAAGAAACATGTCTTGGCAAGGTCGTAGAAAAACTTTCCGAGACATTCTCGGGCAGTTTTGTTTCTTTCTTTATCTTCTCTTTGCGTCATTGCAATTTCTGTTATTCAGCTGCAAAATTACAAAAAAATATTTGAAACACAATGATTTATTGGCAAAAGTTACTAATTTTTAGTTAAAAACATGGTGGCTTTTTGTTATTTTGCAGAAAAGTCTTACTTTTGTAGGCTGAAACGGAGAAAATGCAGCATTGATTCTGTGTTTTTTATGTTAAGAAAATGATATCGGTAACAATATGAGACAACAAAATAGAAAAGGAAATTTTAATAAGCATACCAATAATGCTTATGGCTACGGAACCCCAAATGAATATGAGCATTACAAGGTAGAAAAACCTGCTCCGTTGCTGGAATGGCTAATGGAGAATGTGAAGGGACCTAGCAAGACTAAGGTGAAGCAGACTCTGCAGGGTAGGGGAATCAAGGTAAATGGCAAAACCATTACCCAGTTTGATTATGCCCTGAAGCCGGGTATGAAGGTGAGTGTGAGCAAGACAAAGAAGAATCAGGAGGTATTTAAAAGCAGATACCTTAAGATTGTTTATGAAGACAGATATCTGATTGTTGTCGAGAAAAACATTGGTATCTTGAGTATGGCAGCTGGTCATTCTACTCTGAATGTGAAAACGGTACTTGATGATTATTTTCATAAGACTCGCCAGAACTGCCAGGCGCATGTAGTGCACCGACTTGACCGTGATACTTCGGGCTTGATGATTTATGCCAAGGATAAGCAGACGGAACTGGCTTTGGAGGATGATTGGCATCATAATGTGTACGACCGCAGATATGTGGCTCTGGTTTCCGGAGAGATGGAAGAAGATGAAGGTACCGTTGCCAACTGGCTGAAAGATAACAAGGCTTATATTACTTACAGTAGTGATACGGATAATGGCGGCAAGTATGCTGTTACCCATTTCCATACATTAGAGCGTACAACGGCTCATTCTCTGGTGGAGTTCAAACTCGAAACGGGGCGTAAAAATCAGATTCGTGTTCATACGGCCGATATGGGGCATCCGGTGTGTGGTGACATCAAGTATGGTAATGGTGATGATCCATGCCAGCGCTTGTGCCTGCATGCCTATGTGCTGTGTTTCTATCATCCCGTAACGCATCAGCCTATGGAATTTGAAACTCCGATACCGGCTGAATTCCGCAGGGCATTAAAGAATGATCGTTAATAGGGTGATGAATACTGATTGGTAGTTTTTACTATATAATAATGTGATATGAATGATTTTGGATATTATGCGCTGGCATTGGTAGTCCTTGTTGTAGGACTGTTTGTCTTAAAGAAGGTGGCTACCTGCATGATTAAAGCAATGGTAGCTGTTGTTATGATAGCCGTGCTGGCAGTTCTTTACTGGCTCTTCTGTTGATAGTAGAGTTGTGTAATGATGGCGGATTAAGATTTTAGATATTTTTGATTGGTAAATTGGTTGCGGTTGTCTGGGTGTAAACTTTGGATGGCTGCAACTTTTTTATTGTGATATTTAAAGAGATATAAAGTAATATTTAAAGGTGATATTAAATGGTAGGGAGAAATATAAAACAAAAAAGAGCATTTCTGTTAAGAAATGCTCTTTTTGTACACCCTTAGGGATTCGAACCCTAGACCCACTGATTAAGAGTCAGTTGCTCTACCAACTGAGCTAAGGGTG
>CAKPYB010000061.1 GCA_934202525.1 uncultured Prevotella sp. | reverse complement strand
CAGGGCGCCTTGCTGATTGCTATTATACCCAGGGCGATGCCCTGGGCTAGGAGCTTCTGCCCTTTCAGGGCGTGTGGGGCAAAACAGGGCGTGTGGGACAAAACAGGGCGTGTGGGGTAAAACTTGAAGAAAATTGCTAATGATTGTTAATAACTGAGCTTTCGTAAGTTTGCACCACACACTTTGAAAGGGCGTGTGGGACGAAACTTGAAGAAAATTGCTAATAATTTCACATTAATTTGTATTTAGAAATTTACGCTTATCCATAGCCATTAACTTTATTTCGCTGATAATATTTTAACGGCTTATACATCAGGGATACCGATTAGAATGGGATTCTAGGAGTTTCTGCAGAAAGAAATCATAAAAAAAAAGAGGACTCTCTAAAAAAAGATACCTCTTTCGGAACCCAAAACAAACGCTTAAAATATGTAAAAACAGGTTGGATTCTTAAAATATGTTTATAAAAAGCAAAAAACACCCTTCACCACCCTTCACCCGTAACTATTTGACACATAAAACGTTAAATAAAAAGGTGAAGGGTGAAGGTTTGAAAACTCTATTTTATATATGTACGCGTGGGTAAAGGAAAAAAGGGTAAAATCAAAAAAGTACCCTAGGGTCAAAAATCGGAAAAACCCTAAAAAAAGAATATAATATAAGATTTAAAATATACCCTTCACCCTTCACCTCGCCACCACACCCCTGTTTCCATATCTTCGTCATCGGATTCCCTACATTTGTTTTCTGGGTTTATCCTTCGAAGATATTCCGCTATCTTTCGGAGATATTTTCTTATCCTTCGGAGATATTCCGCTATCTTTCGGAGATATTTTTTTATCCTTCGGAGATATTCTTCTGAATGTTTCCATGATATTTTTCGCACTTTATTTCCCGAATCCATGCAAATCGCACAAATCGCATAGGTAGAAAACGGAAAAGACGTATCTTTGCATTCAAAATAAAGCGAATGATAAATGTAAAAATTGGTGAAATGGGGGGGTAAAAATTGATGGATTTATAAATTTATAGTTAAAGGAGTTTAAATCAAAGCTATTTTTTCTTTTTTTGAAAGTCTTTCTGCGCCTTTTTTGCTATATTTGTGGCATAAAGCATAATGACGTATAATTAGATTAATATCAAAAACAGAAAATAGGAAACAGTATAATAAACACTTTTTCTATAAACAAATAATACAGAAGCGAATGAAGACAGACAAAGGACAGCGCATGTTGCTCCTTCTTGTTTCAGCACTATTCATTACACCAGCATCAGCACAAGACTGGCGCTTGAAAACGAACTTAGCATATTGGGCAACCACGACACCGAACATCGGAGTGGAAAAGAGGTTATCAGACCACTGGTCGCTGGACTTATCCACAGGTTGGAACCCATTTACTTTTCGCAAGAACAAGAAACTGAAGCACATTGCCGTACAAACAGAGATGCGATATTGGCTCGACAGCCCGTTCCGGGGGCACTTCTTTGGAGCCAATTTACTCTACTCACATTACAATGCGGGTGGTGTACACCTCCCACTGGGTCTTTTTCCAGATCTCAAAAAGCATAGGTTCCAAGGCGACTTGGGAGCCCTAGGCGTAGTATATGGTTACGACTGGGCACTCGACAAGGAAAACCGTTGGAATCTGGAGGCGGCTGTAGGTTTGGGATTGGGAATCACACGCTATACCAAATACAACTGTTATGGCAGATGCGCCACCGCCATTGAGAAGAAGACGAAAACCTTCGTTATGCCAACCAAGGTGGCAGTATCGCTGGTTTACAACATCGGGCAGACAGAGAAAACAAATAAAAACAAATAAAATATAACTTGACTATGAAGAAGTTCAGATTTTTTAGCTTTGCAAGTGCGATGCTTCTTGCAAGTGCAGCAGGAATGGTTTCCTGCTCTTCAGATTCAATTGAGCCAACAGGTGGTTCCGGTGCGACAGGACAGGTTGTAAAGACCCAGTTCTACATTAATATCCCTTACAAGGGCAATAATGGAAGCATTTCCACACGTATGACTGATGTTAACACCCAAAACACAGGTGATAACAGCGCAAACTTTTTAGGTATGGTAAATACGCAGATGTATGCATTTAAAGGTGAGCCAAGTTCTACCGGCAATACAACTTCAGTGAAGGCTATTACTATAGGTAATGCAGCAGAAGCAGCTAGCAAAGATGAATGGAGAAACGTGTACCGCGACATTGCTATTCCTGTAGGTACAAAGAATTTGCTATTGTATGCAAGAGCTGACAAGAAGTCAAAAAACAACTTTCAGGCTGGTTATTTAAGCAATCCATATGAAAGTACAACATCTGTAGATGCTACAGAATTATCAGATCTCAACTTTGCATTAACCGAGGTAAATAAAGATAAGGATTTCAGCACAGAAGGAGCTGATATTCTGAAAGCTTTGAACCTTGTTGCAAATACAAGTGTGACTAAACCGGGGACTACAACTACTGTATATTGGTCTGAAATAGATAATTCTAATTTAGGAACTGCCAACGAGCGCGAAGCTCTGAAGGAAAGATACAAAAAGTTTATTGCATTGACTTCAGGTTCGGCAAATTCAGTCAAACTCCTTATAGAAAACTTAAAGAAGGTAATTAATGGTAGTAGCACTCTTGAAACAGAAAAGTTAATGGCTAATGAAATTGTCGCTAATTGTACACAAGCACTTTCTGACTTGGCCAGCTCTCCTGCTAATGATTTTCCAAGAAACTTAAACTTACCAGATGGTGTAGCGAAGGTTAAATGGAATGACACCAGCAAAAAATTCGAATATCTCAGTGTTAACAGCACAGTAAGTACAGGTAATCTCATTAATTATACCACCATTACGTATCCTTCAGAATTGGCATATTATGTAAGTTCTCCTGTTAAGGTATCGAATAATGAAATCACAGCCGTCAATGACTTACCAGATTACGACAAGTGGATTGGTAACACTGCTGATTGGACTGGTTATGGAGATGCAGTAGAAAGCAGTACCCGTTTTGTTGCTTTACAGAAACCTGTTCTATATGGAGTTGCTTGTCTCAAATCTACTGTAAAATGCGCAAGTAATACATTGACAGACAATGCAAAAGACAAAGGACAATATGAATCAGACAACAGCATTGCCGTAAATAATACAAGTTTCCCTATTACAGGTATTTTAATTGGTGGTCAGCCAAAGCAGGTTGCCTGGAATTTTGAAGCAGCAAATACAGTTACAACAAATGAATTCAAATACACAATTTATGATTGGGATATGAATAAGGGCGCAAATTTGACAGCAACTGTAACAGGAACTGCAGAACCAAACTATACTTTGGTTCTGGACAATAAGGATAATTCTGCTACATCACAAAACAAGGTATATATCACAATAGAGTTAGAAAATAACGCAAGTGATTTCTTTGGTGCTGATGGTTTGATACCAAAGGGCAGCAAGTTCTATATGGTAGGAGAATTGGATCCTTATGCCAGCGGTATCACTCAGCCTACCGGTGAGCCTTTAGACCATGTTTTCGTAAAAGATCATACAACCATCGCCAACTTCACCATCAAAAACTTGAAGAAGGCTTACAACCATATCCCTGATATGCGTAGCTCTAAGATCAACGTAGGTCTCGCAGTAGATCTTGACTGGAAGTCTGGCATTACATTTGATGTAGATATTTAATCATTCTACCTTACTGAGCTTTCGCTAGTTACGAAAGTTCAGTAGGGTAGATTTCGCTGTTTATAATCCTAATAAAGGACGGGAAATGAGAAAGAAAGAATCATATAGAATATTTCTGATAGCTCTGATGACTTTGAGCATCGCTTTCGGTTTGTCTTCATGCATCGATGAAGACATGAGCAAGTGTGGCAAAGACTATAAGATCAAGTATAATCTGGTACTCCATACACAGATTCATACCCTCATAGACATTGACCTCAATACCTCCGAGGAGCAATACATCGCCAACAGACTGAAACAGGAACTCGGCACAGTCTTCACCGACCATGCCCTTGACAATGATTTGTCTTTCTTTATCGGAAAGGACCTCTACCGACACGAAGCTAACATCATGAATGCCAACTCGGTATCCTACACCATCTATCTGCCTCGCAACAACTACCAGAACCTGTCGCTCGCCAATACCGGAAACGCCAGAAACGTGAAGATTACAGGAGCAAATGACTGCAAGGCTCTCGCCCTGGAACAGGAGCAGAAGGATACCATCGACAGTCACAACATAGGTCTGTTCACTTCCCGCCTCACCATTAACGAGACGGATTTCGACCACGATTTGCAGACCACCCTCTATATGGCGAACTGTGCCGCAGCGGTAGTCATCAACCAGCAAGAAGTGAAACCTGCCGAGCTCTGGGGATTCGTAGAAGGAATGGCAACCCACTTTCTCGTAAACGACAGTATTTACTCAACATCCCGAAACACCATCGTGAGAGCCAAGCGAATCAACGAAGCCTCAACAGCCTCAGCCCAGACTCACGATGCGCTCTATACCATAAGTTTCCCATCCGGCAAAGCAGAATGGCGCTACCACATCATAGCCAAGGTAAACGGCAAATATACAGAAACCATTCTCACGCTGAACGAGCCGCTGAAAGCCGGAAGACTGAAGCTGATTAAGGCAAAACTCAAAGCCGACGGTTCGCTGGTTGTTACCAATGCATCCGTAGGAGTAAGCGTGAAACTCGACTGGAAACCAGGCGGAAGCCACGATGTGGATATTTAAGTAAAAAAGAATTGATACATGAATCATATTACGAAATACATATTTGCGATACTATCGCTTATCATGCTGGCAGGATGCAGCGAAAGCGAAAAGAACGAGGTAAGACCGATGGACACGTTGGCACCTATCTCGCTCACCCTCTCTGTGCCAGATGATAAGACAAACACACGCGTTGGAGATCCTGGAGCAGACACCAACGACAAGGTGGACTGGGACCGGCTCACCATCATCGTTGCCTATAAGGAAAAGACCCAAGGCGACGAAATACACGATGCTGCACCCCAGAAAATGGTATATTACGATACCTATACCAAGGAAGAATTCGACCGGGGAAAACTCGTCACCCATTCCACCTCAACCCTATCAGGACCTGATGCCAACGGCTTTCGCACCTATACGATGTATCTGCCGCTAGGCACCTGTTGCGTTTATGGGGTTACCTACAGTAACGGAGAAGGGCTGGATCTGGAGGGGGAACTGAACAAGATAACAGAAGACGGCACAAACCGCAACGAGGATATTTATAAATTACAGATTAGCAACGAATATGCTCATAAAAACGGAGCCATAGACATAGCCAAGTTTATCAGCGTAGCCACAGGATATGCACTCAAGCTGGACTCAGAGACGCAAATTCTTACCGATGAGCGCGAAATAAAAGTAGAACAGAACATCAATGCCAATATCAACACCAAACAATACTGGCGCATGGTACTGGGCAGATTGGCTGCCAAGATTGACATTCAATGGGATGCCAAGGGAGCCTATGAGAAAGGCGAAGATGGTAAGCAAAAATTCACAAATGTGAAAGTACAAGGTTTTACTTATCACGGAGAACCGGCAGGTCAAGAAACAACCGTTTCCGGTGCAGGATATGGCAGACTCTTCCCTACCCTTTACCATAAAATTGTATCTCCTATGGTTTCGGTAAGTGGCCAGACCTCCTTCTTGAACACCTCGGAAATCAGCAAGCGCAACGGACGGGTATATCATTATACCTTCCCAGACGGAACCAATCCTCCTCGCATCACCTTCAAGCTTGACACAGAGAAAGAAGGAACTACAGAGAACAAGATATACAACGTGACATTTGACATGAGCAAATTGAAAGATGGCTTTATCCCAGCCCGCTGGTACAAGATCAATGCAAGAATATCGGGCAGCAAACTCGGTGAGGAGCCAAATATCACAATCAGCAAATTCGACATATAAAACTCTTTTCAGCATGAGAATACAACATACGACATACAGGAAAATCATAGCAGTCCTCATCCTCCTGAGCTGTGTCAGCTCCCTGTTCGCACAGGGCAGCAAGACCTATCATGTAACAGCTGAGGCAACTGACGGTGGTGACGGCTCATCATGGGCTCAAGCTATCACCCTGGAAAATGCGCTGCGCCAAGCCAAGGCTGGCGATGAAATCTGGGTGAAAGGCTATGAGGACATTACCGGTCACATCTACAAGGCACCGAAGGGAGGCTTCGTTCTCCCTTCGGGCGTTGCCATGTATGGAGGTTTCAAGGGAGATGAAACCATCAAGAACGTTCTCCCTACGGGCAGACACAAATATCAGATGAAGTATCAGACGGCTCTGGTGGGCGATATCGGCACCAACGACAAGGCGAGCCAGCAGCTGATTATCTACCCAGAGAACGACACCCGCACCGACAATGCCACGCATGTGCTGACCCTCCAGATGGGCGTAACACCGAACAACACCAACGACGGCAGCAAGCCAACCATCGTTTCCGGTTTCCTCATCGCAGCAGGTAATGCCAAGGGCGACAACTCTACTTCAGACGGCAGAGGCGGTGGTATCTACGTGATGAACAACAGCAACGACAACAATGCCGGCAGCCGCTACTTCCGTATTTCGCAATGTAACTTTGCGAACAACTACGGCATGCGCGGCGGTGCCATCTATGTGGATAAATCCTGCACCAACCCGCAGTCTGCCATCAGCTATTGCAGTATTTTTAATAATGTAGCAGGCAAACGAGGCACCAGCGAGAACGAAGGTGGCGGCATGTGGATAGACGGAACAGCCACCGTATACAACTGCAACATCAACAACAATACAAACGGCGGCATCCGACTTTCGGGCACATCGAAAATCGTCAACTGCTCGGTAATAGCCAACACCGTATCGGCAGTAGACCTGACCACAGCCGGAGCTTCAGGAAGCAATGGCGGTGGAGCGGTTTACAACACCGTGCTCTGGCATTCCACAGCACTCAGCAAGCAAGACACCCGTCCAGCCTTCTATTCCTGTGCTTTTCCGGAAGTAAAGGTAACCAATTCCGATACCAATACCGACGATAAAGGAAACGTATGGATCAGCAACGAGAACCACGGCACAGAGCCAGCCCCTTGGTTCAAGCAGAGTGCCGTAACCCAGGGTTACGACTTCTCGTTCAGCAGTAACCTGAAGCAATTATACAGCACCGCCTTCACTTTTGAGGAGACCTCTGCCCTTCTGAACAAGGGTAAACTGGAATACTACAAAAACTTTGCAGAAAACCTGGAAACTACCTCTACCGACATCATGGGTAGAACACGCTACCAGACCAACACCATCGACATTGGTGCCTACGAATATGCCCGAATGAAGGCAGGACGCATCAGATACGTGAAGCCCAAGAAAGTAGGAACAGGCGACGGCTCATCATGGGAAAATGCCACGAACGATATCCAGTGGGCCATCAACGATTTGGCAGAAAATGCACCAGGCGAGAAAGGCGAAGTCTGGGTAGCAGCCGGAACCTATGTAGTAAAAGACCGCATTACCGATGATACATCATCCCCGGTATCCCTGCTGATGAAGAATGGCATCAGCGTTTATGGTGCATTTAAGGGAACCGAAAAAAGACGTTCCGAGCGCATCGAGGAATCCAAGGATTTAAAGCCATGGGGCTGGAATCAGGAATCTATCATCAGGGGTGCGGAATTCAAGGGAAGCGACGATGCCAACTGGAGTAATAATGACGAAGCCTGGAACATACAGAACAGCGGTTCCTACCATGTGGTATGGTTTGCTCCCTTGCCTGGAGGAAATGCCTTTACCGACGAAGTATATCTTGAAGGCTTCACCATTGAGGGAGGTAAATTTCACGATACGAACAAAGCCGAATACGCCCCAGACTGTGGTGCAGGCGTTTATATCAACGACCCATCAGCCCGAATGCGTTACTGCACCGTGAGATTCTGCAATCCGGGCATGAAAGAAAGCGGAAGCATCAAGCCTCGTGGCGGCGGCATCTACTGCCAGAACGGACAGACGGAAGGTAACCTGGTATACGACTGTTCGGCTTACCAAGGCGGAGGTATCTATATAGACGAAGCCGGCTTCATCACCCGAAGCATGGTAACCAACTGTTCTGCCTATCAGGGAGCGGGCGTATATCTGAAAGGTGACGCTGATAACACAGAGAAAGCCTATTATCAGATTCTTGCCACCTCTGTAATCAGTAACAATACCAGTACCCGAAATGGTGCTGTGTATTTGGATGGTCATGGACTGGTAATCAACAACACCATCGCCAACAACTATACCAACAACACACCTGATGCTGCTGACGAGATGTCATCCTATACGGGTGGTGTGTATATCAAGGAAAAGGGTCTGCTTGCCAACAATGTCATCTGGAACAACTCGCTGCTCCGGCACAAGTCAGGCGCCAGCAACTCTGCATCCATGGCGCAGATTTATGCAGCCAAGCCATCAGAAAAGACCGTACAGTTCTACAACAACGCCATCTCAGATGTAAATGCAGCCAAATGGACCAACACCTATCAGAGCGGAACCATCTCCATCAACACGTATTACTCAGGCAAGGGTTTCAAGATGGGTACAGAAGCACCTTACAACACGGTGGAAGCCTTCAACGAGAAACGTGGCGTGCTTACAGACATGAAGACGGTGAACTATTACTGGGAAACAGTGAAAGGAACCCGACTGCGCAACGTGGGCATCAGCTATGCCCTCCTGCCATCTTCCTACTTGTATCAGCCAAAAATAGACCTGAGCGGAAAGGCTATCAGTTCGGTTCCGTCAGCAGGAGCCTATATGACTGACAACCAAGACCTTGTGTTCGAAAAGAATGATACCCAAAAACGTCTGCGCATCTACTTTGACCGTTCACGGGAACTGGTGGACGGCACAGGAGAATCGTGGGAAAAGAGCTATACCTCATCATCTGTAGATGAAATTCTCGGTTATCTTGCCGACATCAAGGATAAGGACAATATCAAGGTAGTTACCAAGGGCAATACTACACCAGAGGATTTCACTATTAAGAAGAACAGCGGATGGGAGTTTGAAATCTGCGGTCGTGAAGGTATCTTCGAACCGAAGATTGCCTACACGTTCGAGGAAACAGACGCCAGGTCATGCACCTTTAACATTCAACCTTGCGTACTTCCTGTAACCGTATATGGCGGTTATCCGGAGTATTCAGAGAACCCGAATCCGAAAGATGAAGACCGCGACCCTATCAAATACCGCACCGAGCTGAACGGAAACCTGAACGGTTCAGAACTCAACGAGGGTCTCTACCATCTGGTCCGCATCGAAGCAGGTGCCAACATCACCATCGACGGCTATGCCTTTACCCATGCATACGCTGCCGGTACTGCCTACATGCCTTATGGTGGCGGCGTACTGATAGGTAGCATGGACCAGAGCAGTGAACCAACCACCGTGAAGCTGAAGAATTGCATCTTTGAGAACAACACAGCGGCAGATGGCGCCGCCATCGCAACCATGCCGGATGCCGTGAAAGTGAAATTGGAGCTGGAAAACTGCGTCATCAACAACAATACGAGCAAGGATCCGCTTAATCCAAGTTCTTCGGGGCTGCCTTCCATCATCTATCTGAACAAAAACCAAGGCAGCAACAACTCTCTCACACTCAACCATGTAAGCATCATCAACAATGAGGGAGTAGCACCAGATTACGACCTTGTGAAGAGAACCTCGTATGCTGTAGGAAACAAACTGAACATCAACGGCACATGGGATGGTTCGGAATGCAAGAACAGCATGGATATCAACACTCTGGGAAAAAACGGAGCCATGAACTTCAGCAACCCAACCAATGAAGTGGGTGCCAAGATGAGCGGCAACGTTTATTACGGAGGCTATTCATCCTTCCGCCCGCTGACCAGTTCTGCAGAGGCTGGTGCCATCATCAACAGTGTCCAAGAAAGCAATGCAACCACAACAGCCAAGGACATCACCGGCGAAGACCGCAACCTTGGTGGTGCTCCTGACCTGGGTGCATACGAAGCTCTCCTGCCAAAAGCAGGAAAGATTATCTACGTGCGTTCATACAACAAGAATTATGATAGCATCAGCGATGCCAATGATGACGACAAGGACGGTAACCCGGACTTCAATCTTCTGAATGAATCAAATACCGAATATGACGGAAGCAGCTGGGACAAGGCTATCATCGGTAACGCTATGTGTGATAATACACAGGATAGAACGGGCAATAATTTCTATGTAAAGCAGAGTGACAAAACGCTGCTTAGCACCACTATTGACAATACAGATTATAGTCAAGCTAAAGGCAAGTATCGTTCTGAAACAGATTCTTACGGCGATTTCTGGACAAACTCAGGTAACCAGAACAAGCAGTTACTCTCTGGCTGGGGCACCTATAACAAGATTGCCAACAACAGAGAGGAGCGTTACATCAGCGGTCTGCAATATGCTGTGGAAAGAGCGGCAGAGTTGAATAAGGATATCACAGACAAGAAAGACCGGGTAGTAGTTTGGGTAGGTGCAGGCATCTATACAGACTACAAAGGCTTTGTTGTCAGAGACAAGGTGGAGGTAATAGGCGGTTTTCCATACGAAGGCTATCCTGGAGAAGACGACCGCCATCCGCTGCTGTCACAATACGTACCGGCACGTAAGGAATACGAGACTTTGGACAAGACTAAGTATGAAACCATTCTCCAGATTAGAAAGGAATCGCCTGTATACTTCAAAAACGGAGATAAGGAAATGTGGTATCAGGAGAACAATTCTGGAGATGGCTCTAAATATGACTTTACAAAAACGTTGATGAACAGTGGAAATACAGAACGCCACTATGTACTGTATCAGCCAGACGTCTGTCTTCCTACCTGGTCACCATCGGGTGATGGAAACTCCTCACGTACAGATGGTAATGCCGTACGCTATAAAGGAAACTTGATAGACAACATCAACTACAAGGATTACGAGTATGCCAAATGGGATGGCTTCTCTGTACGTCACGGTTACATCATCAACTATCCTGGTGCCAACCGTGACGGAGGAGCCGGTGTGCGCGTATTCCGAGGAGTAGAACTGGAAAACCTCATCATCGTCAACAACTTCAACCATGGCGGTCGCGTACGTGGTGGCGGTTTGTATATGGACGGAGAGAACAGTAAGATTTCGAACAGTTATCTGCTGAGAAACCTGAGTTATGCCAATAGCAGTGAAAGTTATGGAGGCGGAGCCTATATGATTCAAGGCACCGGCTACAACCTTGTGGTGGCAAACAACCGCTGTTATAACGGAAGCTGTCGTGGCGGAGGTATCTTCCTGGAGAGTGCCAAGTTCTACAACAATACCATCGCCTACAATATGGCGACAAACGGAACCGGCATCTATCACTGGCAGGACAGCAATACTGGAGTTAACTCACAGCTCTCACTCTACAACTGTATCATCTATGATAATTACAACAACGGCAAAAGCATCACAGATCAGGTAAACTCTGCTGCATCGGGCAAGATGAATCCATCCCACAACTGCTACATGAACAGTAATGACCTGAGCAGCAAATTCCAGGAAAGCGATGGTAACTTCACAGGAGATAAGGCTCAGGCTTTCCCATTTGAGGACCAGTCCTACGAAAGTGGAAACAATTTCCGCTTCCGCAATGCCCGCCTGAAGAACAACTTCCGTCTGTACGAGGCGGGTGGTTTGACGGGCAACAAGTGTCTGAATGGTGGAACCACAAATGTAGGAAATGGAATCATCCTTCCGGAAACCGACATGGACTATACCAACCGAATCAAGGACTGCGCCATTGATATCGGTGCCTATGAGGCAGACAATACTGCCAACATTGCACCACAGGAAAAGACAAACAGCGCAAATATTGTGGATTACATTTATTATGTAACCCAGAACGGATGGGGAAACCGAAGCGGAGACAGTCCGGAAAATGCTGCCTGTGCTGACAAGCTGCAGGACGTACTGACTGCTGCCGGCAGGAAATTTGAAACTGCAAACCAGGGCATCACAGTTAATAACCAAAAGCATCAGGTGTATGTTAAAGTAGCAGGCTATCAGGGTGATGAAACAGGAAATCGATTTGTTTATCATGCCAACACGCTGGCAGACCCTAGCGATCCACAGAGCTACACCTTCCTGATTCCTAACGGAGTATGCCTGATGGGTGGCTACTATGAGGGTGACCAGGAAGGAGGAAAGCTGAAAGACGGAACAGCCAATTGGGATAATGACAAGCGCGACTGTATCAGCACTTACCAGACGGTATTAAGTGCGAAGACCGAAGTAAAAGAAGGTTCTGCCGTTAACCAGGAGGTGAACGGCTACCACACCGTGTGCTTCGGGAAATGGCCTACAGGCGACTATGACGACTACAATACCTCTGCTTTGACAGACAATACCATCATAGATGGCTGTCGTCTGATTGACGGTAATGCTAGCGACAAGTCGGGCTTCAAGAGTATGGGTGGTGCAGCCATTGTACCAAGAATGGCACATGTCCGCAACTGTGAAATTTCCGACTGTCAGGCAACCCAGGGCGGTGCTCTCATGCTGCTGAAGGGTAGCATCGTAAGCGGTAGTGTCATCGTAAGAAACAAGGCACAGAAAGGTGGTGCCATCTATGCACTCCGTTCCAACGACCAGAACGAAGACACCAAGAAATACCATGCCTACGTCATCTCATGCACCATCGCCAAAAACGAGGCAACCATCGGTGGCGGAATCTACCAGGAGGAGAACTCCCTGATTGGCGGTAACTCCGTGATATGGGGAAATACGGCACAGACTGACAACAACATCAGTGGTGATGTGAACTATAAGGCATTCGACTATCTGCAAGCACAGGGTCAGGGGGCATATACGGAAGAATTCTACCCATACAACTATTGTTTCGTAGAGAAGATGGCATTGCCAGCCAACAGAATGAACACGGAGATGACCAGCGACCTGGACAGTTACTTCAACGACAACAAAATCTTCAAACCTCGTGCCTATTCTCCATTGATTGGCAACGGAGTTGAGAAAGCATACGTAAATGCATGGAAGAAGTATGGTATCAGCAACTATGATATTACCGGCAAGGAAAGAACCATGACCAAACAACAGACAGCAGGTGCATACGCATCTGATTTGCCGGCGTTTAACAAGGAAAAACTTCTGAAGCGCCTGTTTGTTTCTCAGACAGGTGGTGAGATTGTAACAGAAGAAGAGAAGGCAAAGTATTATGGCCGCTCCTTCCTTACTCCTTTCAACAGTCTCGAAGCAGCCCTCGACTATATCAATGAGGCAAGAACAGAGGGAGTTGCTACCGAGGCTACCCACTTCGAAATTCTGATGACAGGCGGAACCTACAAGCCGAGCAAGATGCGACAGAACCAAGATCTTTCGCCAGAGCAGAACACGATAGACCGTCGCTTGCAGAGCTTCACCATCCCTGTGAACGTAGACATCTTCGGCAGTTTCTCAGAAAATGACCTGTATTCTTCAACTCCTGTTAATCCTACTACAGGAAATAAAATAACTGGAGATGAGTTTACCAGCTTTGGAGACAAGACTTTGGTTCCTGATGGAAAAATCAAAGATATTCTGACAAAGCGCAACGCCAACGACATGACCGACAACAACAAGAACGGTCTGATAGAGCCATGGGAGTTTTCAAATCCTACGATTCTTTCCGGTGACATCAAGGCATCGGAAAAGGAGCGTAATGTATACCATGTGGTCTACAGCAATGCGGGCACCACAGGTGCTTCGGCAACATTGAACAACGAAGTGGTATTAGACGGTATTACCATCATGAATGGTGAGACCACGACAAAACTGAAGACAGAAGAAGAAGGAACTAACGAAGTTGCCGAGATTGGTCGTGGAGGCGGTATCTACACCAACCGAGTGAACTATACATTGAACCGTTGCCGACTGATCAAGAATTCCGGTCTGCATGGCGGAGCTGTCTATGTCAACAATGCGAGTCTGGACATCATCGGCAGTACAATCAGCGGCAACAGTAACGTATCAGAAAAGGCTAGTCTGGATGAAGTTACCGAACCAGGTAAGGGTGGAGCCATCTATCTCTATCTCACGGAATCAAAGAATGGAAACCTGCATATCGTCAACTCACTCTTAGCCAACAACGATGTGACCTATGGCAAATATACGGGCACAAAAAGTTCGCAAGG
>CAKPYB010000060.1 GCA_934202525.1 uncultured Prevotella sp. | reverse complement strand
AATATCAGTAACTTAAATACACCTATATAACACCATTTTTTATACCAGATTTTGATTCGGATTTTGAACAGCCTACCCTGCAGGGTAGGGTGTGTGGGGCAAAACTTGCGAAACTTCAGTTAGTGAAATGAAGTACTTGAGTTAGCGAAATGAAGTGGCTGAATAAGGCTAAAGATATAGCTGAGTAAGGCTAAAGATATAGCTGAGTAAGGTTAAAGAGGCTCGCAAGTCCGTTAGCGTTCCGGCGGACTTGTGAGCCTGAATATTATAATGACTTTGCCAATTTCTGTGTTTCTACCGGCTTGTTTGTTGTAATGAAATCGACATTCATTTCAATGAGTTTTCTGGTAACATCATCATCATCAGGGGTCCATCCATTCACCTTCAAACCCAGTTCGTGAGCCTCTCTGATCCATTCAGGATGCTTGAAAAGTATCTTATAGTTGTAGTCAATACCCTGATAGCCAAGCTTCTTCACCTCAGCCGGTGTAAAATTGCCGTTCACATAATAGACTATAGCGTTGGCATCCAACTGACGTACCAATGCACAGGCTGCTGAACTGAAAGAGATATATTCTACCTGCTTTGCCAACCCCATACGGTTAACCATCTCAACCGTTTTGCGGGTGAGCCTGTCTTCATCCTGCTGCAAAGGCTGTCTTTTGATTTCAAGAATCAGCTGTATAGCCGGATGCTTCTTCAGTTCGTTCAGATACTGCTCAAGAGTAGATACCTCTTCACCATTTTTAAGAAGTTGGGTCTTCAGGTCAGCATACTTAGAATCGGCAATGACCAGATTGTTGATTTTCGGGTCATGATTCACGATGATGATACTGTCTGCCGTGATATGTACATCACATTCGGAACCATACACCTTGGCATCTGCTGCCTTGCGCAAAGACGCAATTGAGTTTTGGGCAGAACCCTCTGTATCCCAATATCCGCGATGAGCCACAATACGGGTCTGTACTTTCGGATTCGCAATCATGACTGTCTGCTCATATTTCTCACCAAAACGGTTGGTGAATACAACTGTAATGCTCTTGGCACCAGAAGAAGGCAAGGCTCTGAACAGATGGCCGGTAACAGTAAGACCCGGTTGGTGCTTTTTGCTCACGGCATAAACTTCATCAACATCAGTAAACTTCTCCATCATGCCCATAGGTTTGCCATCCTGCAGCCATTCCACCTTGCAGGCAGGATCCCAGTCCCAGACATTAGCCACTACATATTGCGGCTGGCTCAACATATCCCCTTTACCATAAACACGCATCTGATAAGCGATGCCATGACCAGTAGACTTGTAGTGCCATTTCAGCTGGGTGCCGTCTACATCCATCACCAAATAACCATTAGGCGCACCACAACGGTTAACCTGACTCTTCCACCAGGCACCACAGGCAGCACCAATATTGTGTTCCATCAGCTGGGCATCCACAGCATTGTTCTGGAAATAGTGAGTATGACCAGTCAATACATGCACCTGATAGTCCTTCAAGACATCAGCCAGCTCACCTGCATTGCGTACATTTCCCTCGTTCTCTATGCTGTTCCATACGGCAGCATGCATATTGAGGAAAACCAGGGAGCCCTTAGGAATAAAACTCAGATCACGCTTCAACCACTCCAGATCAGCATCTGTGATAGCCTCGATATACTTCTTGTGGCCCACGTAATTGATGTTCTTCAAAGTAACAACGTGAACCTTGCCGATGTTATAAGAATAATTGGTTGGTCCGAAGAAACGGTGGTAATATTGCTCACCATATACAGGAGTGCCGAGAGCCATGTTATGCAAATCCTGATAACGCTTGTCGAAATCATGATTGCCGATACACTGGAAAGTTGTCATCCTGATGCCATCAAACGAAGCGGCATATTCACCATAAAGGTTCATGCTGTCGAAGACCAGGTCGCCCAAGGTATTTGCCACCACCTCACGCTGACGGCTCAAAGTATCCACATAAGCCTTCAAATCGCGGATAGATTCCTGCTTCCAGCGGTTCATATCATGCTCATTCTTGACCTGAGGGTCGGAGATGGCAATATAATAGAACTTATCAGATGGCTTTTTCCTTTTTTCCAAAACGAAATCATGCCGGCTGTCATCCTTTACAAGCTGGTCAACACGAACATAAAAGTCCTTTGCAAGACTCTTCCGGCAAGGAAGGACATAAGCCGCAGGAGTAGAAATGCTGACGAACTTGCAGACATTGGTATCAGTTGGCAAGGACCATTCTCCCTGAGAATTGGTCTGTACAAAACTCCTGCCGTTATTTACTACAACACCGGCTATACCCTTACCCTTACTGTCTTTTACCTTGCCGGAGAAAACAAAAGAAGAAGTCTGTTGGGCAGCAATGCCCAATGGCATTGCCCCAACAAACGCTAACAATATAATTTTATTCAGTATTTTATTCATCATACTCAAACTAAACATTTATCAATCTAATCTGGTCAAAGAAAGCCAAAGCCTCTTCAGCAGTCCTGGTATCACCGGCTGCCTGTTCCAATGCAGCCGTATCATTCTCCAGACAGATAATGTTGGCACAATCCAGCACATGAGTCATGATACGGGTTGCCTCCTCTCGTGTCATGTGATGCGACTTAAAGTTCTTCTTCACATATCTGTTCACACGCTCAACCGCCTTGAATACGGCAGGTTTTCTAAACTCAGTGCCCGAAGCACTCAATCCCACTTCCACATCATAGGTATGGGTATAGTTACAGAGGAATGTATTCCATTTTCTGGTAATCTCGCCCCCCAGGAAATGCTCTTCTTCAAAAGCAGGCTTGACATCAGGAATCTCTCCACCATATACTTCGAGCGTAAACTCTTTCTTTTCCTGTGCATCCATCTGAGCAGCAACAGCCATCAGCAGTGCTGCCATCAAAAACAATCTTACTTTCATCTTTTTTAATCCTTTCATTACCTTAAATTCAACATATTATAATTCCGGCCTCTTCTGCCAGATCAGTTTCGTATCGAAATCATCACCTCCCATAGACTGGACAGCCTCGAGATAGTGTTCACGGTTCATACGCTGCAGGATGGCAGGATACTTGAAGCGGTAAGGCATGTGCAATGATGCATCTACACCCGGACCCTTCGGTACATCAGGATAACCCGTACGGTTATACTCGAACCATTGCTGGAAATCAATGAAGAAGAGCGCATAAAACTTCTGTTCCATGATACGGCGTAAAGTTCCGTCATACGCTGCCTTCTCATTCTCAAAATATCCCTCAGGAACCTCAACACCCCATTGCGTAATCGCAGCAGTAACAGCCTTCTCATAGAGCTGCTTGGCATCATCGGAGATAAGACCACGCTGTGCCAGCTCTGCCTTGATAAAGAGCACCTCTGCATAGGTGAGACACTGGATATCCTGTGGTGCTGTGGCAAGATTAGCCGCATTAGGAGAAGAGGCGGTGAATGTAGGCTCCACATCATAACCACTAGGCAAGCCTATATAGGATTTCTCGTTTTTGCCGGTTTCAGGATTCTTGTTGGTTGCCTGTTTTGCAAAGACAGCCAGACGAGGATCCTTCCATGCCAAAAGGCGATTGATGAAGAACTCGGAAAGAGATTTATAGGATGACAGATCAGAAGGACGGGTCATTGGTGCTTCATCAGGAGCAATACCGGAGATATGTACCTTGGCATTGTCTTCATTCGATTCAAAAACCGGATAAGTAGCAGGATCTGCCATCATCTTCTTCAACTCAGTCTTTGCCAGATTACCCAATTCCTCAGAGTCGATGACACGCAGCAAGGCACGCAAACGCAAAGAGTTGGTAAACTTCTTCCACTTCAGGATGCCCTCCAAATCAGAACCGCTGGTGCAATACATCTTGTCACCATTGGTGTTGAACTGCAATCCCTTCTTGAGATTATACCTGCTGTTTGCCACATCCAGGCTATCGATGATAAACCTGTAGACATCTGCCTGAGACTCAAACTTAGGATAATAGAGTTGTTCCTCACCACGGCAAGACTCCTGTACGGGTACATCGCCGAAAGCATCAGTCGTATTCTCGAATATCCAGCATCTGAGTGTCAACGCTATCGCCTGATAGTTCGGATCACCCACCTTTACGGCTTCGTCATAGATGGCCTTGGCATTGGTATTCCACTTGTAATAATTGGTCCAGACGCCATCACCGGCGGTATCACTGATATTGAACCAACCCACACCGCTGGTAGAGTTAGTGGTAACCAGACACTGCATCAGCTGGAAAGTCCAGCTGTTATACCGGGACCAGGTATAGGTACCCATGCCATAAATGAGAGGATCCATAAAACTACCGGCATTGGCAGAGTTCATGCGGGTAGGATCCACATTGGTATCGTCCATTGATTCACATGCCGTAGTCATCAGCATAGCAGGCACGACCATCAGCATCATTATATTTCTGAAAATCTTTTTCATCGATTCTTTCTTTTATTTATTACATCTTATTCACTATTAGAAATCTACCTTGAGATTTACACCCCAAGAACGGCTTGTAGGAAGCGTACCGACCTCAACACCAGGCACAAATGTATTACCATCAAGAGATGTTGTCTCTGGGTCAAACATCGGATAACTGGTGATGCAAAGCAGATTGCGGCCATACACACCCACCGAAGCATTGGAGATGAAAGTATTCTTCAGCCATTTTTTAGGCAACTGATAGTCGAGACGGACCTCACGGAGCTTGAGATAAGTAGTGCTGAAAGTATTGGTTTCCACATTACCAATTCGGTAATACTCCTTATAATATGACTCCAGAGTGACGAGTTTTTGGTTCGGACTATAAGTTCCATCCCCGTTATCAACCACACCCGGTGCTATACAGTATACTCCTGCCACAGGAGTTATCTTCTGCTGTTCAAAGAGTTTCAGTACATCAGGATCAGTAATATCCAGATAGAGACTGGTTCCAGGCTTCCTACCATTCAGGGTTTCTGATAGGTGTCCCTGTTCGCACATCTTGTGATGAGACTGCGAATAGGTCTTGCCGCCAACCTTACCATCCCATTGCATGGAGAAGGACAAGTTCTTGAATCGCAGAGAAGTATTGAAAGCTCCCTCCCAGTCGGGTAAAGCACATGCCACATATTCAATCTCAGAAGGACGGGCAGGCAAACCGGCAGCGGTAATAATCACCTCGCCCTGAGCATTACGCTTGAGTTTATACCCCCAGATATCGCCAGTAGTTCCACCTTTGGTACCGATAATGCTTACATTGCCACTGACATAAGAACCGAGAATCTGACGCTCATCGGCAAATTCGGAAAGCGATTCTATCTTGTTCTTATTGGTTGACCAGGTAGCGGTCATATCCCACTGCCAGTCTTTCGTCTTGACAGGAGTACCACGGAGTACAATCTCCACACCTCTGTTGCTCACACATCCCGAGTTGATGGTACCCTTGGTATAACCCGTAGTAGGATCAAAAGGAGCATTGAGAATCTGATTCTTGGTGCGGTTATAATAATAGGTAACGTCTAATCCCAAACGGCTGCCAAATGCCTTGAAATCCAATCCACCTTCCCAGTTGGTTGACATCTCCGGCTTGAAATCTGCATTATAAAGCGTGCCTGGCTTAACCAGAGAACCCGAGAAATCACTTGTTGTATAATAAGGTGAAGTCTTGTAAGGCTGTGTATCATTACCAACCTGTGCCCAGGAAGCACGTACTTTCAAGAGATTCATCCACTTCGGCATCTTCATCATGCTGTTCAGTACAGCACTCAAACCCACAGAAGGATAGAAGAAAGAACGGTTCTTGCGAGGCAAGGTGGATGACCAGTCGTTGCGTCCTGTTATATCAAGGAACAACATCTCCTGATAAGCAAGGTTGGCCATGAAATAAAGTGAGTTGACACGCTTCTTGCGAATGGTAGTTGTTACCAATGGATTTGATACTCCATTAGCCAGACTATACACACCAGGCGTATTCAAGCCCGTAACGGAAGCCGACAGCAAATCATAATATGACTGCATCATGTTTCCACCGACAGAAGCATTGACATTGAGACCATTCTCAAAACTGTTGTGATAAGACAGCAACATATCAGAGTTTACCTCGTAGTCAAAGATGTTCTGCTTCTTGAAGAAACCTGTAGGGAAAGCCTTGTCATCCCAAGGTCTGTGCTGTTCCTGCTGCTGGGCTGTAGCCTGAAGACCGGAGCGTAACTGCAAATCCAGGAAACGGTTGATGGTAAAATTAGCTGAGATGTTACCATTGAAACTGTGTTTCTTTGCAGGGTTGGTTGCCTCGTAAAGCAAAACGTATGGATTTGGCAGATAACTTGAGAATGGACGTATCTGCTTGATATTCTCCTTACCCTTATACCACATTGGCTTAAACCAGTCGAGGTTGAAGTTAGGATTCATGAATATCAGGAAATAGCTCAAAGAGTTGGAATTGTAAGTAAGCTGAGGAGTATTCTCCACATCTCTGTAAGTATAACTCATGCGGGCATTGATCTTCACACGCTTGGAAATCTGCTGTGAACCGGCGAAAGCTGCAGTGAGACGCTGGTATCCCGAATTTGGCAATATCCACTCACTCTTGCTGTGAGTAAGAGAGATACGCATGTTTCCTGTACTGCTGTTACCCGTAAGAGCCAGAGAGTTTGTCATGGTATGACCTGTCTGGAACAATCCTGAGTGGTTGTCTTTGTAGGCTCTCCAAGGAGTAGCCACATCAGCACGGCCTTCTTTTTCAGGATCATACTGATAGAACATCTGTCCGTCGAACTTTGCGCCGAAAGCCGAACTGGTGCCACTGGTGCCAGCCAAACCATCATCACTGGCGCCATAGGAATAATAAGGCTGACCTTCCCACTGAGTACCTTTAGAACCGATGTTCTTGGCTACACCCTGTCCGAATTCAAACTGGTAATCAGGAAAGTGGGCTGCCTGCTCCCAGGAATTATTAAAGTTATAGCTGATACCTAATCCCTTCTTGGCTTTTTTTCCTGACTTGGTAGTAACCATGATTACACCATTGGCAGCTCTGGAACCATAAAGGGCAGAAGCGGATGCACCTTTCAAAACCTGAATACTCTCAATGTCATCCGGATTTAAATCAGAAAAACCATTACCGAAGTCAATAGAACCTTCAGAGTTGCCTCCAGCACCATAAGAACCACCGGGATTGTTCATAGGACTGGAAAGTGGCACACCATCAACTACGATAAGGGCTCCGTTTCCATCCATATTCATAGATACGTTACCACGGAGATTAATCTGGGTTGATGAAAGGGGACCACCTGCTGAAATGACATTCAATCCGGCTACCTGACCCTGCAAAGCCTGTGACCAGTTGGTTGGCATGGTTGCAGTAATATCAGAACCAGATACGGTTTGCGTAGCATATCCGAGACTCTTTTCCTCTCTCTTGATACCCAAGGCTGTAACAACTACGTTGTTCAGTTCTATCGGATCGTCATTAAACTTCGACTTCTGTATCTTTTTCCCTTTTACAGAACTTTTCTTTTCAACAGTCTTGCTACCATCCTGTGCAGACTGGGCAAACATGCTTCCAGCCACACAACATAATGTCATCGCAAAGAAGCATTTCTTCATACGTTGCTTTCTCATTTTCTACCTTATTATTATATAGTATTTATAATTACTAATTTCGGGTGCAAAGGTAGAACAGAAAGATTACGTCTCGGATACAGCGGTTATACAATTCATTTACTTTCCTGTTTCTAAAGAATTACAGTTTGCTGCCAATGCTTGTCAGCAGGCTTCTTTGTTAAAGAAAAAACATCATCATTCATTCCAGCGTAAAATTTACATAATCTTTAAACCTGTTTTTCAATCCAAGCCATCAGCACCGCTACTGCATATTGCTGTTCTTCTCCTGTCAACTGTCTTCCGGCAGGTATATGATGCCATTTAAAGAAGCAGCCACGGCAGCAGCAGCCTGTGGCATGCTGGGCAATGAATACAGGATGACCTCTCATCGGCGTCTGCTTACCATCATTGGGTATCACGGCAGGAGCAAGTCGTTTGGCAACGAAGTCTTCCGCATGCTTACGGATGGTAGCCAACCCCTTTTCTGCAATATATTCCTTGTCCTTCTTCGAGAGATGGAAACGGCTGCGGAAAGCTGATTTGGAAAGTCTTTCAAACAAATCAGTCAAGTCATACTCTTTGTCTGGAGATGTATCGCTTTCCATGTCATCTGTGGAGATAGAGTCTTTCTGATGTTCCTCTATCTCCTCAGGAAACAAATTGAGTTCTACATATTTTGCTTGGTTTACTTTTGATTCTTTTTTCATTTCTATTTCATGTTTTCACCAGTTACTTCACCGCTTTTCTTCTGTGTATTCGGCAAGAATCCTGCTATGATGCCGAGCAATGGCAGGAAGGCACTCACCTGGAAGATAAACTCGATGCTCGTCTTGTCTGCTAACCAGCCGAAGAAAGCAGAGCCCAAACCTCCCAAACCAAACATCAGTCCGAAGAAAATGCCGGCTATCAGTCCTACTTTATCTGGCATCAGGTCGGTGGCATATACCACGATGGAAGAGAAAGCCGAGGCAATGATCAATCCTGACAGGAAGGTAAAGATGATGGTCCACGTGAAGTTGACGAAAGGCATGGCGATGGCGAAAGGTGCCGCTCCGAGGATGGAGAACCAGATGACATACTTTCTGCCGAACTTGTCACCCAGCATTCCTCCTGCCACAGTTCCTATGGCAAAGGCAGCAAGGAACACGAAGAGACACAGCTGTGAAGTCTGTACCGAGACACCGAACTTATCCATCAGGAAGAAGGTGAAGTAGCTCGTGATGCACGCCGTATAGAAATACTTGGAGAACACGAGCATGATGAGGATAAACAGTGCCCAATACTTCACCCTTTTGGAAATATGGGTGTTGAGAAGCGGTTGTTTCTGCGGATGGTTCACCACGTAAGCCAGTCGTGCCTTGTACCAGACTCCCAATCTTACCATGATGATGGCAGCGAGGAGGGCTGCAAGGGCAAACCAGGAGATGGCATGCTGTCCGAAAGGCAGGATGATGATGGCAGCCAGCAGCGGACCTACTGCCGATCCGCCATTGCCGCCCACCTGAAAGATAGATTGTGCCAGACTCTTCTTGCCTCCCGATGCCATCTGTGCCACTCTTGAAGCTGTGGGATGAAACACGGATGAGCCCAGACCGACGACGCTCACAGCCAGGAGAATCAGAAAATAATTCTCGGCAAAAGCCAGCAGGAGCAAGCCCACCAAGGTGAAGCACATGCCGAGGGAAAGAGCATAGGGACGGGGATGCTTGTCGGCATAAAGTCCTGTGAAAGGTTGCAGGATAGAAGACGTCATCTGGAAGACCAGCGTGATGATACCTATCTGTGCAAACGAGAAGTCGAACTTATCCTTCACAATCGGATAGATGGAAGGGATAATCGACTGAATCATATCATTCAAGAAATGGGAAATGCTACAGATGATGAGCATGGAATATACCGTACCCTCTACCATCGTAGGATTTCCCTTGATTTTACTACCTATTGACTTGATGTTCATTGTATTAATTTAAATTATTCTTTTTCATACAGTTCTATCGGCAAACCATCTGGGTCGCTGAAGAACACAAATCATTTCATTACTTCTTGAATTTTCATGCCAAGTAGTGTATTATATTGTACTTTTCGTGCAAAGGTAACAAGAATTTCTAGATTACGCAAGAAAAGGTATAACATAATGTTCTTTTTATAAAAAATTATTATTTCATGGAATTTTTCTTGGTTATTTGCCATTGCTAACCATTTTTTTTCTTAACTTTGCATTCACAATATTGAAGTTCAAAAACTAAAGGATTGATTATTATGCAGATATTATTGGCAAATGCCAAAATCATGTTTGATAAGGCAGACAGAAAGCCTATCTCCGTACCACTCTTCCAATCAGTTGCCAATATCTTGGCCGAAGAAATGGCAAGGATGGATGTAGATGAATTGGCTAGTCAGCTGGATTGCAGTAGCAAGATTGCAACTGAAAACTGGAAGCGATATCATAATTTTATGGCTGCAGAGAAGATGCCTGCTATCCTGGCTTACAATGGTCAGGCATACAAGCATCTGCGTGCCAGCTCTTTGGGCGAGGAGTCGTTAGAGTATGCCCAGAAACATCTCTGGATTACCTGTTTCCTCTATGGCTTACTTCGACCGATGGATGGCATCGTACCTTATCGCATGGAGCATTGCGTATCGCTTGAAGCCACAAACGATAAGCCAGTCAATCAGTTCTGGAAAGACAAACTGACCGATGTTCTCATCGATAGTGTGAAAGCAGACGATGGCATACTCATCCATCTCTCTACAGAGGAATATGAACATCTGTTTGACTGGAAGAGAGTATGTAAGGAACTAAAGGTCATTCAGCCCCTCTTTTATGTCCGTCAGAAAGACGGCAGATTGAAGATGCAGGCTGTCTGGGCAAAGTCGTGCCGTGGAGCCATGGTGAGATTCATCATGAACAACCAAGTTGCTACTCCTGAAGAATTGGCAGCCTTCAGTTACGAAGGTTTTGAATATGCACCAGAATTAGGAGAAGTAGCTTTTCCTCATTTCGTTCGTTGAAAACCACTTTTTTCATAAAAAACGAATGATACATTAAATATTTTTTGTATCTTTGCATCCATTAGAAAGATATGTACTGGCAGAGATAAACGTATAGGCACATAACTTGCCGGATACCTGTTCTTTGGCAAACACCCAGAGTACAATTGTCCAACTTGCATGGTAAAAGCCATATCATTCTTCGGAAATGATCTTGCAGGTACACAATATCGTGACTCCAAAGAAATATTGGGCAATATGCCACAACTCTACGATAAAAGCATGGCTTTTCTCAAAGCCAATCTGCACAATGTGCAGGAAGAAGGTGCATCGTTCAATACATTAGGCAAGTTGGAGATAGCAGAAGAGGTTCTGGAAGAAGTTGTTCAAAATGCACTTGTGCATCAAGATTTGCTTCGTCCTGCTCCTATCCGTCTTTTCGTCTTTGACAACAGAGTGGAGGTTATCAGTCCTGGAGCTTTGGCTGGCGGACTAACAGAAGAGGATATACGCAATGGTAAGACCTACCAGCGTAATCCGTATCTGGCCACCTTTGCCACCAATGCCTTATATTATAAAGGTATAGGTTCGGGCATCGTGCGCATTCTTGCAGAATATCCTGATATTCGGTTGGAAAACGACGTAAACGGAAAAGAGTTTAAGGTAACGATACCGAGAACTATCCCAAATGGCAGTTTAAAGGATAGAAATACTACCCAAAAGGACAGTTTAAAGGATAGTAATACTATCCTAAAGACAGATGTTACCACCCAAAAGGATAGTTTAAAGGATAGTAATACTATCCTAAAGGCATTAGAGCCTATACAGGCAGAAGTTCTAAAATACATAATGGCTCATCCGCAAGCAACCAGAGAGGAAATTGCAGATTCCATAGATGGAATATCATTTGGTGGAGTAAAATTCATTATAGCAAAATTGCAGAAGAAAGGCTTGCTGAAACGTGTTGGCGGAAGAAAACACGGAGAGTGGCAGGTATTAATTTAGAAACAAGATAATAGCAAAAATTAAAGTACTGATTTTTTCTAAGGGTGATTATGATAAATAGGCGGTACGTATATATCAGTTTGGAATTTGGACTTCGGAAATATGCGGGTGTCAAATATTGTTTCTTAATTATCGCAATTTCCGTATTTTCAATCTAGAAGGTCATGATGATAAAAATCTTTTGGTTTGATAGCGTATTACTTGCTCTCTGCAAGACGAATCACCTATAGTCGTACGACCGTAAGGCTACAGTTGTACGACTATATAGGCTATAGTTGTACAACTCTGGAGTTATAGTCGTACAACTATAGGGGTTATAGTTGTACGACTACAGAATTCTGGATTTCCGAAGAAATCAGCAAGATTTGTAACACGCTGATTATCTGATAATTATGAATTTCGCCATATTTCCAATATTCTTCAAGAAATATTTTCCGAGCGGAAATTCGTGATTTTCAGAGGATTTAAATCATGATTTTGTAAAAAAAATAAACCTGGTCAACTGACGGAACATGACATCTGTATAATGACCACTTATACCTGAAATAGGGCTATTTTTGATTAATTAATAGTTATTTTACTCACATTTTAGCAAATATCATTACCTTTGCAATTAGTTTAAATTAAAACACGTAATATTAAGAATATGATTTCATTTGAAAGTGATTACAACAATGGTATGCTGCCAGAGATTCTAGAAGCTCTTGGCAAGACAAACGGTGATAAAACATCTGGTTATGGTTTTGATCCATACTCAGAATCTGCAAAAGAGAAAATCCGCAAGGCTGTGGACAATGAGAATGCTGAAGTGTTCTTCCTGACAGGCGGTACGCAGACCAACACCACGGTCATTGATTCCGTGCTCATGGGATGCGAAGGAGTAATCTGTGTGGAAACCGGTCATATCGAGGTACATGAATCAGGAGCAGTAGAAGCTTTCGGGCATAAGGTCATTACCCTGCCAGGAAAAAACAGCAAGCTGACAACCGGCACCCTGTCAGCCTATATGGATTCCTTCCTAGCCGACGAATCGCATCCTCACATGGTACAGCCAGGCATGGTTTATATCTCGATGCCGACTGAGTTCGGAATGGTCTACACCAGAGAAGAACTGGCTGCGCTGTATGCAACCTGCCAGAAATATGACCTCCGTCTCTTCATCGATGGTGCAAGACTGGGATACGGTCTGGTTTCAGCGGCATGCGACTATGACTTGCCATTCCTTGCAAAACATTGTGATGTATTCTATATCGGCGGAACCAAGGTGGGTGCCATGATGGGAGAAGCTGTGGTATTCTCGGGCATGAAGGCACCGAAATACTTCTTCACCAACGTGAAGCGTCATGGAGCCTTGCTTGCCAAGGGCAGAATGCTCGGCATCCAGTTTGACACGCTATTTACGGATGAGCTCTATTTCAAGATATCGCGCCATGCCATCGCTATGGCTACCCGCATCCGCAGCATCTTCGAAAAGCATGGTATCGCCATTGCCTACGATTCTCCAACCAATCAGCAATTTGTAGTCCTCTCACCTACCCTCTACGAAGCCCTTTCCCAAAAAGTAGCATTCGAGATATGGGAAAGAAATAGCGAACATGAAATCATCTGCCGATTCGTGACAAGCTGGGCAACAAAGGAGGAAGAACTCGACGAGCTAGACCGTATACTTCAAGCTTACGCCTAAGAAGGCTAAGGATGGTTCTCCTCCAGAATCATCCTTAGCAATTCTTCATTTGCCTCGTTGTTAATCTCTGCATCCTCCAACTCAGAGAAATACTTCTACACAAATTTACCAAAATCATATTAAAACAATTTAATTTTCAACAAAAACATAGTAAATTCGTATTTTTATCTATATCTTTGCAGAAAATTGAAACATATAGTAATGGTATTTAAAAATGCACTTATATTGGATAAACATAGATGTAATGTTCCCCATTACATCCTCAACTGTAGTCTTCGGAAATAATATCTATCTTGCTTGAGATAACATATTATTAACGAATTTAAAATTACATGGGTTTAATCATTTTATATTTTTTAGGTGCTCTGTCACTATCCTTTTTATGCTCCGTCCTGGAGGCGGTATTACTTTCTACTCCGATGTCGTTTATCTCGATGAAGGAGAATCAAGGCAGCAAGACTGCCTCACTGATGAAACAGTATAAGAATAATGTAGACCGTCCGGTGGGTGCCATTCTTTCACTCAACACCATCGCCCACACCATCGGTTCTGCCGGTGTAGGAGCCGAGTCTATGAAACTCTTTGGCGAAGAATACTTCGGCATCATTTCCGCCATTCTCACTCTGTTGATTCTGGTACTTTCAGAAATCATCCCGAAAACCATCGGAGCTTCATATTGGCGCTCTCTTGCCATGACATCTACCAAGATCATTCGTGTGCTCATCTTTATCACCTATCCTTTGGTACTGCTTTCGGAACTTATCACTAAGGTATTTACTCCGAAGAACCACCAGGCTTCCGTGAGTCGCGAAGAGGTATCGGCCATGGTAGACGTAGGTACTACAGAAGGCATCTTCCGCGAATCGGAAAGCAAGATCATCAAAAGCTGCATTCGCCTGGCAGGAGTAAAGGCCAAGGAGGTGATGACTCCATCCATCGTAGTAGAATCAGCCAACATGAATCTGACTACCAAGGAGTTTTACGAACAGAAAGAATGGAATTTCTCACGCATTCCCGTTTATGACAACAACAAGGATATCATTGTGGGATACGTATTGAAAGATATGGTTCTCAAATTGGTTTCAGACGATGAGTTCCAAACCAGATTATCCGAGCTGATGCGTCCTATTCTTTCCTTCAACGAGGATGAATCTCTATACCAGATATGGGAAAAGATGTTGGAAAAACGAGAACACATCTCTATCATCGT
>CAKPYB010000059.1 GCA_934202525.1 uncultured Prevotella sp. | reverse complement strand
TTCACCAATGCCCTGAGCTTTGTGGGTCTCTGGGCGCTGGCACGCAAATATATCGAGCAGTGGTTCTTCTGGATTATAGTAGATGCCGTTTGCTTCTATCTCTATATCGTCAAAGGCATCCCATTCAAGGCAGGACTTTACGGTCTCTACGTCATCATCGCCGTAGCCGGATACTTTAAATGGAAGAAGATGATGAAAAAGAGTTAATAGTTAAGAGTTTATAGTTGATAGTTAATAGTTGATAGTTAACTCAAGTTTCGCATGTAAGCGCCACACGCCCTGAAAGGGCAGAAGCTCCTAGCCCAGGGCATCGCCCTGGGTAATTACGGACGCAAACCTGTCGCCCTGTAAGGGCAAAAGCTTTAAAATATCAGGTAATTTATAAAGCTTTTGCCCTTACAGGGCGTCTTGCTAACTGACATTATACCCAGGGCGTTGCCCTGGGCTAGGAGCTTCTGCCCTTTCAGGGCGTGTGGCGCAAAACTTGCAAAGTTCAGTAGTTTATAGACGGAAAAAGGAAGCAGAGCAAAAAGAAAACTAATCATAAAGTTCAAAGCTCAAAGTAAAAAAGGAAGCCAAGGCAAAAACAAACTTGCCAGGCTTCCTTTTATTTCATTTATATAAACAAGAACCACTATACCAAGGTTCTGCGCTTAAACTTATCCTATCAGCGAAAAGCACATTCTTTATGCCCTTTTCACCTTTAATCCGTTTTCGATACTAACCAGTTCATCGCTGAATCCAGCATCAATCTTCAGTCTTTCTTCCACTTTTGAACAACTGTGGATAACTGTGCTATGATCGCGATTACCAACGAGTTTGCCGATTCTCGAAGCAGGCATTTTGGTATATTTCTGTGCCAGATACATCGTTACCTGTCTTGCCACGACATAATCACGCTTACGGCTCTTGCTGTTCACGGCAGTAACCGTTACATTATAATGATGGCAAACCGTTTCAACGATGTCATCGATGGTGAGCGGCTTATCATCCACCTTCACCGCACGCTTGATGACGCGCTCCGCCAGACGGATATCAATGCTGCTGTTATAAACGATGCTGTAAGCCAGAAGACCATTGATGGCTCCCTGCAAATCGCGCACACTTCCGTTACAGGTCTGGGCGATGAAAGAGATGACATCTACCGGAATCTTCAAACCGTCACGACGAATCTTATTGCTCAGGATATCCACACACAACTGGATATTCGGCTTCTCCAACTCGCAGACCAGTCCGCAAGAGAAACGGGTGAGCAGACGGTCTGGCATATCCTTCAACTCTACCGGAGGGCGGTCGCTCGCCAGGATGATACGCTTTCCGTTGCGGAAAAGGTGGTTGAAGATATGGAAGAAGGTGTTCAGCGTCTTCGCCTTACCAGCCCACTCCTGAATATCATCCACAATCAGCATATCGATAGACTGATAGAAGTTGATGAAATCATTGCTCGCATTATGGAGCACGGCATCGGTATACTGGGTCTGGAAAAGACGGGCACTCACATAGAGCACACGCTTCTGAGGATACATCTGCTTCGCTTTCAGACCGATGGCATTCACCAGATGCGTCTTACCGCTTCCCGAAGGTCCGTAAATGAACATTGGGTTAAACTGGGTGGTATTAGGATGCTCGGCAATAGACAATCCTACGGAACGAGGCAGCTTATTGCTGTCACCCTCCATATAATTGTTGAAAGTAAGCTTCGGGTCTAACTGTGTATCAATGTCTTCCTGCTGCTGGGGAGCGGCAGGCTGGGCAGCCGTCTGCTGGGCACGCTCACGAGTTTGCTTTGCCATATCAGCATCGTCAGGATCTGCCTCTATATCTTGAGAAAGCTTATGCTCCTTATCGGTTACAACACGATAAGTGAGACGGATTCCTTCACCAAAATTACGATGCAGCACCTTACTTAACAAGTCAACGAAGTTCTGTTCCAAGTACTCGTATACGAACGGACTCGGAACCTGCACCAACAAAGTCTTTGTCGACGGCTTGTACGATTCAAAGACGATTGGCTTGAACCATGTATTATATTGCTGCTCTGTTACACTGTCCTTTATGAGCAAAAGACTGTTGTCCCAGAGGGCTTTTGGACTTGCTAACATTGATTACTTATATTATTAATACTTTAATTCACAAATGACGGGACGCACCAAAAGATGCGAAACCACGTGCAAAGTTACAAAAAAAATAGGAGAAATGCAAATCCCCTTATTTAAAACATTTTAATAGATAGCCTTTAAATTACTGAATACCAACCGCTTAACAAAATCACTAATATAGCAGACAGAAATTCAGTGAAACAATAATGTAACGTCCCCGAAACGGCTAACAAACAAACAGTTTGCGAGTCATTTCGGGGCGTGAAACATACTAAATCTTATTTAGACTATTTTTATTTAGCTTAGACTCTTTTTACTTGTCTTTTCTACCGAAAACAGAGAAATGGACATAGCGCTTCGGATGTGCCTTCAAGTCGATAACCAGAGAGTCGGCATGACTCATGGTTGACGTCAGATTGTCGTACAGCTTGGTATCGTTCATCAGCAATCCGAGGCTACCCTGGTTGCTGTTCAGCTTCTCAGTAAACTGATGAGCACTCTCCAAAGTCTGGTTCACCTTGTTCAAAGTGCCCTGTACATCGAGGCTAGCCAGATTAGCAGTCAGTCGGTTGGTATTATCCAGCACGCCGTTTGCCTTACCTATCATCCCCGGAACCTGCTTATTGAGACCCGCCATCAGGGTATTCAGTTCACGGGTAGAAACGGTGAGGTTGCTTGTGATGGTTTCCACATTATGCAGCGAAGCCGCCAGAGCCGGATCAGCCAGAAGTGCATTCACGCTGGTAAGGATAGAATCCAACTTAGGCAACATCTTTTCCACTACCGGAATGAGGTTGGCAGCCTTATCCATCATGCCTCCGTTTACAGCACCCGGAATGATACCACCCGGTTCTACTCTTTCGCGCGGATTGTTTGCCAGAAGCAGATTCACCTGCAGGTTACCCATCAGGTCTTTTACTATCTCGGCTTTACTGCCCTGCGGGATTCTCAAATCCTTGTTAATATCCACCTTTACTTTGATAGGACCATTCTCCTTGTAATCATATTCCAAACCATCCACGGTACCTACCTTATAACCATCCGCATAAATAGGCGTAGAGGCACCCAGTCCCTGGATGTCATCAAACGTCATATAGTAGGCGTTGTTGGTAGAGAACAGATTCATGCCTTTCAGAAAATTGATTCCGAAATACATAACCAAAATACCGACAATAGCTACAAGAGCTATCTTGATTTCTTTTGTTAGCTTCATATTTATCTCTTTATATATTCGTGCTTATATCTTATCCTTACTCAGGTCAATCAGCGGTTTCTGTTCTGTTTGAACTCACGTATAGCCTGATTCACATCATATTTCTTTCCATTCTTGAAAGCTACGATGAAAGCTTCCGGGAACTTCTCGGCAAGTGTCTTGCGCAAGCGGAAAATCTCATTATAGTTGGTAGAGGCTCCCATCGTATATTTTACCATGTTTCCTTCCTGATAACTGTCATAATCGGTTTCGCCCTTGAAATGGGCATCGCCCTTGCGGAGCGTGCGGTTGCTGACAAATATCTGAAGCTTGAAGACAGGCGCATCGGCTACATTGGCTTTATGCTGTGCCGGCTTGTTCTGAGCTACAGTTCTGTTCTGCTGGTTCTGTCTGTTCTGCTGCGTCTGTCTGCTCTGCTGGGCAGGCTTATCCTGCTGGTTCTGTCTTCTGTTCTGCTGAACCGTTTTAGCCTTTGTTGCTCTGTTTTCCACCTGCTTCACCGTTCTTCTCGGCGCAGTATCCGCCTCCTCAGCACGGCGCTCGTCCTTCTCCTGCTTCGTATCAGAAACAATCTTGGCAACCGGCACCGATTCTGTATCCGCAGCTCGATAAGGAACCGAGATGGATTTATCGTATTTATTGCGATATTGCGCAAAACCTTCGTAGATGCCCCGGGCGATATCATCCACCCTGCTGGCATCGTTGAGCAGTCTTTCTTCATCGGCAGTAGTGATGAAACCGAGCTCTATCAGACAGCTAGGCATCGAGGTTTCTCTGAGAACCAGGAATCCTGCCTGATGCACGCCCTTATCCGGACGGTTGGCACCGTTGCATACCTTTCGCTGGATATTGCGCGCCAGTTCTACGCTTCTCTCCATATTCTTACCCTGTATAAACTCGAAGATGATGTAACTCTCAGAAGATCGCGGGTTGAAACCCTGATAGGTCTGCTGATAGCCCTTCTCCATCGAGATAACGGAGTTCTCTCGCATAGCCACATCGAGATTATCCTTGGCACGGTGCATACCGAGCGTATAGGTTTCAAAACCGCGGGCTATCTTACCGGCAGGCAACGCATTGGTATGAACCGAGATAAACAGGTCGGCATTGGCGCGGTTAGCAATGTTGGCACGTTCCTTCAGAGGAATGAAGACATCCGTCTTGCGGGTATAGATGACTCTCACATCCGGCATATTGCGCTCAACATATTTGCCAAACTGCAATGCCACAGAGAGATTGATATTCTTTTCTTTGGAAATAGCACCAAGTGCACCCGCATCATGACCGCCATGACCTGGGTCGATAACGAGTGTGAAGCGGCGGTTGGCGCCCGTCGCTGTGAGCACCAACATACACAATAGGGTCAATATGAGTGTTATTTTCTTCAACATATCTTTCTGATGATTTTGCAAAATTACTACTTTTGTATCAGAAAACCTAAATCTACTATAAAGTTTTATCATTTGTTAATACAACTTCTACCCCTGCGCCGTCACAGTCTGCTCCAAAAGGAGGATTAACTTTGGTAATGGCGAGTTGTATTTCCTGAATAGTCGGATATTCTGCAAAGAGTCGCTTTCCTATCCTTCCGGCTACATGTTCCAGCAGTTTACTGGGTATCTCCATCTCCTCTTTCACGAGTTCATAGAGTTCTGCATAGTTGATGGTTCCAGCCAGTTCATCGGTTTCCATGGCTCTGGAGAAATCATAGCTCACATCCAGATTCACCACATAATCGTTGCCCACCTGGGTTTCCTGTGGCAAAACACCGTGATAAGCATGGAAACGGACGTTCTTTAAGTATATCTTACTACGGAAAAGCATAGTTTATATCAGTTTCTATCTTGGGGATTAGGATTCGGAATCGCTATCATCGTAAAGTTTCATCAGGCTGCCGTCCTTCAGATATCTCTTCAGGGCTGTTACAACACCTTTCTTCCAGGTATTGATATTATCTGAAGTAAGCTGGAGCTGATAAACGAGTTTGATGACATGTTCGATAGGCATACGGTAGCGCAGCACGCCGGAAATCAGCTTGGCATAGTTCCAGTATTCAGGATTAAACTTCTCGCTCAATCCCTCAACCGTAATCTTATAGCCTCGCTTGTTCACAAACTGGAAGTCGTATCGCTTCAAGCCTCCGTCAAGAATAGTCTTCACAATCTTGCCTTTGCTTACAGATTTAGGCAGCATGATACCCTCGTCCTCATCCTGCAAGCCCGTGAAGATTTCGTATGGATGACCATCGAGCAGTCCTACCAGAGCCACCCATTTCTCCTTATTATTCTGGAATCTGACCACATCGCATTCCAGTTCTCTAGGTCTCACCTCCATCACTTCAGGAGAGAAAACAGGGAGATGAGTTTCCTCAGAAACAACATTGGCTATCTGATCATAGAGTTTATTCCAATCAGACTGTTCTACATGATAATTCTGATGAAGTGTTGCCAGATTAGCATTCAATTCATCTATAAGAGCCTTGGAAGCCTCTTCAAAAGTCATATTTTCAGTATATTTCATATCAAACGTTTCATATTTAGGTGCAAAATTAAACTTTTATTTCTAAAATCTGAAACGTTTTGGCATATATTTCACTAAAAAAGCGAAAGAAAGACAACTTTTTGGGAAACTTTCACTAACTTTGCAGCAAAATAGGGTTCTGAAATGGAACAGAACTCCTATATATATAATAAGGTATAATGATAAAATAAAAAAGATATGGAATCGATTAAGAACAGAACAAGCATCAGAAAATATGCAGAGAAGGAAGTATCCGAAGAACTTCTGAACCGCCTTTTGGAAGAGGCAGAGCGCACCCCGACAATGGGAAACCTGCAGCTTTACAGCGTTGTGGTAACAAGAAGTGAAGAAGGAAAGAAGGCGTTGGCGCCAGCCCACTTCAACCAGCCAATGGTAACAGGAGCCCCTGTTGTCCTCACCATCTGTGCTGATTATCGCCGCACAACCCTCTGGGCAGAGAACCGCAAGGGTACCCCAGGCTATGACAACATTCTCTCTTTTATGAATGCAGCTACCGATGCCCTTCTCTTCACCCAGACCTTCACCAATCTAGCAGAAGAGGCTGGATTGGGTACTTGCTTCCTCGGAACCACGGTTTATATGCCAAAGATGATCATCGACACCCTGAAGCTCCCTAAGCTCGTAATGCCAGTAGCCACATTGACCATCGGATGGCCGGCAGAGCATCCAGCCAAGAGCGACCGTCTGCCATTGCGAAGCATCATCCACCACGAGCATTTCGAAGATTATACCCCAGAAAAGATAGATGACTTCTATGCAGAGAAGGAAGCTCTTGAAGAGAACAAGGAGTTCGTTCGCATCAACAACGTAGAGACCCTAGCCCAGGTTTTCACCGACATTCGCTATACCAAGAAAGATTGCGAGGCGATGAGCCAAGGTTTCCTCGAAGCCCTCAAGCAGCAAGGCTTTTTTTAAAGGTAAAAAAGTAAAAAGGTAAAAAGGTAAAAAAAGCCTAGCGGAATGTTAACCAGCGAGGTGCTCTTTTTACCTTTTTACCTTTTTACCTTTTTACCTTTATTCAACCACGATTGGCTTGTACTTAGGAACCAATGCCTTCATGATGCACCAGCCTACGAGGTAAGCTACACTACAGATGCAGAATACAATCATATAAGCACCTGGCTTGCCATCGAAGCCCATGAAGCAGAAGGCGGAACCCTGACCCTCTGCGTAGGTGAAGAGCATACCGGAACCCTTGTTGATCAGGAAGGAACCGATACCACCTGCCATCGCACCAATACCGGTGATGGTAGCTACAGTTGACTTAGGGAACATATCACCGATGGTTGAATAGAGGTTAGCTGACCAAGCCTGATGACCTGCACCGAGCAAACCGATGATGATAGCTGGCCACCATGCACTGTATTCACCCATAGGCTGGGCAATCAAACCGAGCAATGGGAAGCAGGCGAAAATCAACATCGCACGCATTCTACCGATATATGGATTCATACCCTTCTTATCAACAAAGTAGGTTGGCAAGTAACCACCACCAATACTCAATACGGTTACAATAGCATAGAGTGTGAAGATGAGGGCGATACCCATACCTGAATCTGAAGAATAACCATACTGGTCAGAGAAATAAGCTGGTGCCCAGAAGAGGAAGAACCACCAAACACCATCAGTCATCAACTTACCTACGATGAATGACCAGGTCTGACGGTAGCTGAAGCACTTCAGGAAGCCGATAGTTTTCTCCTCAGCGGCAGCAGTCTCTGTCTCTTTCTCAGCCTCAACCTTTTCGAGGTCCTCATCCTGCTCAATATAAGTAAGCTCAGCCTTGTTCACATGCTTGCTCTTAGATGGCTTTTCATAGAGCCACATCCAGAGACCCATCCAGATATAACCGAGCACACCGATGATGATGAAAGCCCACTCCCAGCCCATGCTGCGAGCCAACAATGGAATGGTAGCTGGAGCTGCCAAAGCACCAACAGAAGCACCACTGTTGAAGATAGCGGTAGAGAAAGCACGGTCTTTCTTTGGGAAATACTCGGCTGTTACCTTGATGGCTGCTGGGAAGTTACCAGCCTCACCCACAGCAAGAATCAAACGGCAAGAGAGGAACAACCATACGCTGATTGTAGCTATCGCTACGGCTGCATCACTACCTGCCTGTACCATGCGGAGCGCCTCGATAGAATCATAACCTTCCATCTGCATAGCTACCCAACCGCAACCGGCGTGCATCACAGCACCTGTTGACCATACGAAGATGGCGATGAGATAACCTTTCTTGGTGCCCATCCAGTCAACGAACTTACCTGCGAAGAGGTTGGCGATGGCATAGAAGATTGAGAAAAGACCGGTAATGGTACCATAGTGATCATCTGTCCAGTGGAATTCTGGAGCAATGAAGTCTTTCCATGTTAATGACAGAACCTGACGGTCCATGTAATTGACTGTGGTTGCGATGAAGAGCAGTGCACAGATTACCCAACGGAAGTTGGACATTTTACTTGTTGTAATAGGACTCATTTTGCAAAAAGCTTTTAAGCGTTATACTTATTTTTATTTTAGATTACTATTTAGACGGCAAAGCCTGGCTCATATTAATCATAAACCAGGTTGCCATTTACTGTACTTCTTTATTCCAATGTAGGAATCTTCACTACCTGCATATCGTTATAGATCAGATTCTCGCCTGCCATACCCCAGATAAAGGTATAGTTGCTGGTACCTGCTGCACAGTGGATAGACCACTCTGGAGCAATCACAGCCTGCTCGTTGTTCAACCAGATAGGACGTGTCTCCTGTGGCTCACCCATTACGTGGAGAATCTTCTGACCCTCTGGCACATTATAATAGAGGTAAGTCTCCATACGGCGGAGGTGAGTATGAGCTGGCATGGTGTTCCATACAGAACCCTCCTTCAACTCAGTAACACCCATCTGCAACTGGCAGGTACGAACACCGGCTACACCGTCGATAATCAACTGGTGGATTACGCGGTCGTTGCTCTCCTTCAGGCTACCTGCCTTGATATTGTTGGCATCTTTCAGGGTAACCTTCTTGGTAGGATATGCCTGATGAGCGCAAGCGCTGTTCATATAGAACTTAGCTGGCTTAGCTGCATCCTTGCTGCTTACCTCGATGTTCTTGGCACCACGACCTACGTAGAGAGCCTCCTGGAAACCGAGTGTATACTTCTTGCCGTCTACGGTTACAGTACCCTCGCCACCGATGTTGATGATACCCAACTCGCGGTTGTCGAGCAGATTCTTCTGATCGTTTGGCTTGTCTGTATAGAGAGGAGCGATAGAAGTCAGCTTCAGAGGAGCGGTTGTTGGCTCAGCACCACCGATGAGGAAGCGGTCGAACATGGTGTATGTCCAGTTTACCTCGCCTGGAGCGAACACCTTCTCGATAGCAAATTCACCGCGAAGGCGGTCTGTTGTATAGTGCTTTGCATCCATCGGATTGCTTGCATAACGAACGTTGTAGTTAGTGTAGGCATTTTCTGCCTTCACTTCATAACCACATTTTCCACACTGGCCAAAAGCCTGACTTGCTGTTAATACCATTGCTGCTAATATTAATGTTAATTTCTTCATAATTATCTTGTTTTTACTTTTTTACCTTTTTACCCTTTTACCTTTCTCTCTTCCTTCACGATGCGCTGACGGTTGATAACCATCATGGCTAATGTGATGACTGCGAGAACACCCATACCGATGTATGAAAGCTTCACACCGCGATAGATAACCCATCCGAAGAGAGAGGATGCGAAATCGAGTGCACCGCCTGAGAATCCGTCAGGGATATGAGCGGCATTATCGCCTGTTGCTGCATAAACCTGATTGGCTGCCAGCGTAAAGTCTGGTGCCATATCGGTAACGAAGTAGAGACCGATGACGAGGGTTACCAGACCGATGATAAGCGTCTTCACCACATTACCTCTTGTAAACGGCAGAATCATTGGGAAGAGGTAGAACATACCTGCCAACGAAGCCAAAGGCAAGAACTGGTTGCCTGGCAGGAAGACTGCGATAGCCAGAATAACCGGAATCAGAATCACAGATGCTACCAGGGTAGTTGGATGGCCGATAACCAGCGCAGGACTCATACCGATATGAACCTTCTTGCCGTTAAACTTGGTCTTCACCAGCTCCTGTGTCTTCTCTGAGATAGGCTTCAAACCGTCGATAAACAGGGCTGTAATACGAGGAATCAGCTCCATCACGGCACCCATCGTTACACCCAGGAAGAGAATCTTCTTGATATCGAGCTGGGCTGCCCAACCAATCAGGGCACCTACGATAACGCCGAGTACCAGTGGCTCGCCGAGCACACCGAACTTCTTCTTCAGTCCCTCTGCATCGATATCGAGCTTAGAGAAGCCCGGAATCATATCGAAGAGTTTATTGAAAACGATTGCGAATGGCATGAAACTCTGGCAGAATGGCTGCGGAATTGAGATACCATCCAAATCGTAATATTTCTGGAATCTGTCGGCTGTCAGGTCTGCACAAACCAGCGTGTTGATGTAGCAGACGATAGCTGCGAAATAGCCCCAAAGCAAACTCTGGCCCATCACGAAGTAAGCCACCGCACCGATAAAGGCGAAGTGCCAGTAGTTCCAGAGGTCGATATTCACTGTACGTGTTGTCTTAGTAATCAACATCAGGAAGTTGACACCCAGACAGATTGGGATAATCAATGCGCCCACTGCTGTATTGTAAGCTACAGCTGCAGCTGCAGGCCATCCCATGTCAAAAACGTTTAACTGTAGGTGGTAGATGTCTGAAATAGCCTTCAATGGGTCGTTGAAGTTGGTAGTCAGCAATGCTGTTACCACGCCCAAACCTACGAAACCCACGCCTACGAAGAGTCCCGACTTCAGAGCCTTTCCGAATTTCATGCCAATACACAGACCGATGACCGTGAAGATGATAGGCATCATCACGCTCGCACCGAGACTGATAATATAGCTAAATACTTGTTCCATTTTAAATTTTTGAATTGTTTAATTGTTAGAAAATACTCGACAAGGAGCACCCTCTTTTGTCTTTAGATGATTTGTTGTGTGCAAAGATACACTTTTTTCTTCAATTACAATACGTTTTAAAGGAAAAATTTACGCAAAAAAAAATCCTATCAGAACTTTTCTGATAGGATTTCTCTATTTTTATACGTTTTTTAAATGATTTTTTACCGAATCGGTCTTCGTTCTTCCCTCTTCACTTCCTAGTCCTGGAAGTAAACTCTCTTCACACGGTTGCTGATGGTGGTCAGCACCTCGTAAGGGATGGTTTCGAGGATATCGCTCAGTGTCTGGACTGGCAGATGCTCGCCGAAGATTTCTACCGAATCTCCTTCCTTGCAAGGGATGTCGGTCACGTCTATCATAGCCACATCCATACAGATGTTGCCCACATAATCTGCCTCCTGACCGTTCACCAGACAGTAGGCATGGCGGTTACCCAGACGGCGGTTCAGTCCGTCAGCATAGCCGATAGGGATGGCTGCGATGACGCTGTCTCTGTCGAGGATGGTCTTGCGGCTGTAGCCCACACTGTCGCCTGCCTTCACGTTGTGCATCTGCAGAATGGTGGTCTTCAGGGTGCTCACGCAGTTGATGGTCTTGTTGTTGCGCGAATTGATGCCGTAGAGTCCGAGTCCCAGGCGGCACATATCCAACTGACGTTCCGGGAAGTGCTCGATACCTGCCGAATTGCAGATATGGCGCAATATCTTATGGTCGAAGGCTGCCTGCAACTGCTTGCTGCCCTTGTCGAAGAGTTCAAACTGATGAGCTGAGAAATCATCGAAGCTGTCGTCATCACTGCCCACGAAGTGAGAGAACACAGAACGTGGGATGATGGCATTCTGGTGCTTCAGCTTGCCGATGAGTTCCTCCATATCGTTCTCCGGGTCGAAGCCCATGCGGTGCATGCCGGTATCCAGCTTGATATGGACAGGGAAACCAGTTACTCCCTCTTTCTCGGCAGCCTTGATGAGCGCATCGAGCAGACGGAAAGAGTAAACTTCCGGCTCCAGGTCGTAATCGAACATGGTCTTGAAGGCGGTCATCTCCGGATTCATGATCATGATGTTGCTGGTGATACCGTTCTTGCGCAGCGTAACGCCCTCATCGGCTACAGCCACAGCCAGATAGTCTACACGATGGTCCTGCAGGGTCTTGGCTATCTCCACGGCACCTGCACCGTAGCCGTCTGCCTTGATCATGCATACCAGCTTGGTTTCCGGCTTCATAAACGCACGGTAGTAGTTCAGATTGGCTACCACGGCGTTCAGATTCACCTCCAACGTAGTTTCGTGTACCTTCTGTACCAGCAGTTCGGTGAGCTGGTCGAAGCCAAACTGGCGGGCGCCCTTCAGCAGAATCACCTCATCGCGCAGAGAAGCAAACACCTCGCTGGCGATGAATTCCTCTACATCCTGGAAGAAGAACTTCTCCGATATCTGAATCACGTCGTGCTGCTTGCAGAGTTCAGGACCGATACCGATAAACTTCACCACGCCACGTTTGCGGGCTAAATCGCTCACCTCTTTATATAAAGCCTCCGGTTCCTGACCGCTCTGGTAGATGTCGCTCAATATCAGCGTATGGCGACGGCCGCGATGGTCTGGACGGCGGTTCATGAAGTCGAGAGCGATATCGAGCGAGTTGATATCACTATTGTAGCTGTCGTTGATCAGCGTACATCCGTGCTGTCCTACCTTCACCTCCAGTCTCATTGCCACAGGTTCGAGCTGTGCCATACGCTTGTCGATATCTTCAGCCGAAAGACCGAGTTTCGATGCCACGACAGCAGAGATGATGGCATTCTGTACAGATGCATCATCGATGAACGGGATAGAGAAACTGTCTTCTTCACCTTTATATATATAGGTAATCACGCTCACGCTCTGCTGCTTCTCGATGTTCTTCACATAGAAAGGAGCCTCCGCATTCTTGAGCGACCAGAAGAGTTTCTCGCCTTTATAGTCGGGATATTCGGCTATCACCTTGTTGATAACCTCGTCATCGCCATCATAGATTACGGTTTCTGCATCATGGAAGAGGATGAGTTTCTCCCGGCATTTCTCCTCCAGGGAAGAGAAGTTCTCCTGATGGGCAGCACCCAGATTGGTCAGTACGGCGATGGTTGGCTGGATGATGTCACGCAGGGCAAGCATTTCGCCAGGCATACTGATACCTGCCTCGAAAACGCCCACCTGGGTCTGCTCGTTCATCAGCCATACCGACAATGGCACACCTATCTGAGAGTTGTAACTGCGCGGACTGCGGGTAACAAACATGCTTGGCGAGAGCAGCTGGTAGAGCCACTCCTTGACCATGGTCTTGCCGTTTGAACCCGTGATGCCTACGATAGGGATATTAAACTCGTCACGGTGGCGCTCAGCCAGACGCTGGAGAGCCTCGAGCGTGTTTACTACCTTCAGGAAGTTGGCTCCCGGATAATCAGAAGCATAGCCCTTAGGCACATTCGTTACAACAAAGTTTTTTACACCTCTGCGATACAACTCAGGGATGTAGTTATGACCATCATTACGCTCCGACTTGAGCGCAAAGAACAGAGTTTCCTCTGGGAAACAAAGTGAACGACTATCGGTCAGGATAAAACCGATGTTGGTATCATTGTCTCCATAGCGACGCGCACCTATCAGTGTGGTTACCTTTTCAATAGTATATGTCATTGTCTTGTTATTTAAATATTCTTTATTTTATAAGAGATGATATTTCTCCATTTTATAAGAGATGATATTTCTCCTCAAATTGTCTTTTCTTCTCTTCCGTCCTGGCGATGAACTTCTGGTGTTCCTCGCTCTCGGGATGGAAGGGCTTGTGGCCGAGTGCTTCGCGGATAGGCCGCCAGTCTTCCAGAAACAGCTCTGCTGCCTTGCCGAAGTAAGTTGCCCGGAACCGCTCCCAGATATATTCCACAGCCTGTTCGCTCGGATGCAGCATGTCTTCCTTGTAGAAGCGGTAGTCACGAAGTTCATCGTTCATGATCTCGTAAGCCGGGAAATAGCTCACCACTCCGGGATTCTCCTTCACCAGCTTATCGGCTGCCAGCAGGAGCGTAGCCTTCGAAAGCTGACTCCCGTGATAGCCGTATTTCGCATAGCGGATAGGACTTACCGTGATGATTACCTTCAGTCCGCCGTCACTTCCTTCAGATGCTTCCAACTGCGATTTCAGCAGATTGATAGCCTTCTGCAGATAGCCGGAACATTCGTCCACGCTCAGTTCCCGCTCTTCGAAGAGGCACTGCGGGCGCTTCTGGCAGTTGTCCACTATCTCGCCCGTCTCCTTCAGGATATACACATGGTTGGTACCGAGCGTAAAGACAGCCACCCGTGGATGAACCTCCCGACTTTTCTCTACCGTATGGAGAATGCTTGCCGGATTATACATCACCCCGAAGGGATTCACCGTAGCCCGGAAGCGGTTCTCCACAAACCGGCGTCCCAGATTGTCGGCAAAGCAACTGCCCACAAAGAGCATCCGCTCTGCCGCCCCTATCTCGAAGTCGGCCTTCGGAATATCTATTTCTGTTCTAAATCGCATCATTAGAATTTGCAATCTGTCTAAGGGGATTTGCAATCCCCACTATTCCTTCTTGCGTTTTCTTACCTCAACCACTACACCTATTATAATAAGGAGAGCCAGAACGCCATAGCCGATGTAAGCCACGGTCTCGGTATTCTTGAGCGACTGAGGATGGAAATCGAGCACTACCTTATGGCTGCCTGCCTTCACGTTCAGCGCACGCAGGATATAGTTTACCCTGCCCAATTCAGCCGGCTGACCGTCAACCGTAGCCGTCCAGCCCGGATAGTAAATCTCGGAGAATACGATGACACCGCCCTTGTTCGACTTCACCTCGTAAGTCAGGTTATTCGGCTTATACTGTGTCATCTTCACTACCGATGTATCATCCTGCTTCACGCTCTGCGCCAGCTGTTCCTTAAACTTGGCATCAGCCACAGCCACATGCCGGAGGTTCACCTTGCCCACGCCATCGATTTCCTCGTTGGCATTGTTCACATACTTCACCTCGTCTACGAACCATGCATTGCCGTAGGCATACGGATTCTGAACCGGAACGGTCTGTCCGCCCTGCAGCGGCATGATGAAGTATTTGGTATTCAGCATGTTCAATACCGGATAGATACTGTCGCCGTTCACCTTGGTCATATCGCCGCCCGCAGCAGCTACCGCCTGCATCGTCCTCTGCATCTCAGGAGCGATGTGAGCATCAATCATCTCCTGGTAGCGACGAAGCTTGGCTGGATGATAACCGCCGATGCTCTTGTGGTAATAAGAGGTCTCGTTCTCATTGAATGTATTCGATGCCAGATTCAGCACACGGTAGTCGAGTGCCTTGTCACGGCAGATAATCTTGTCTGTCTCGGTCATCTGCTGCGGTGTATCGCGCTGCGCCTTATCCACGAACATATCATCGTAGAGATAGCGCTTGTTCACCATCCACATATCCACCAGACAGAGCACGGCGATACCGGCAATCATATATTCCTTGCCCAGCTTCTTCATCTTGAAGAGCATCAGCAGTGCCGAACCGATGAGGATAATCCAGAACGAACGCCAGCAGTCGGATGTAAAGATGCCCTTGCGGATATCCGTCAGATTGCTCATGATTGGAGAGATATACTCCTGAGGCAACTGCTGCAGCGCCTGTGTTTCCTGTACCGATATGAAATCAGGGAAGAATACGCCCGGCATGATGGCGAAGAGCAGACAGAAACCTGCTGTCAGACCGAAGCTGGCATATACATATTTTATCTTCTCTGTCAGAATCTCCGGCTCATCCACAATCTTCTTCAGCGCCATCATCGCCAGGAGCGGGATGGTGAATTCTGC
>CAKPYB010000058.1 GCA_934202525.1 uncultured Prevotella sp. | reverse complement strand
TTCATCAACTATGCTGAGGAGAGTATTCATATAGAGAAGCAGACTGCCAGTCTGTATCTCGCCTTTGGCGGAATGGGGCTGTTCTTTATCGGCCGACTGGCTGGTGGTGTCATCATGAATTATATCCAGCCAAGGCTGGTGCTGCTGGCCTGCGCCATCCTCACCTTTGTTGCCACACTGATTGTGGTGGTATGTAGTGGAACCTTATCTCTCATTGCCTTCTTCGCTTTGTATCTGGGAGAGAGCATCATGTTTCCGACTATCTTCTCATTGGCATTGAGGGATGCGGGGACAAAGACCAAGCTTGCTTCTTCCTTGCTTATCATGACGATAGTGGGTGGAGCGGTTGCTCCGGTAATCATGGGATATATTGCGGATACTACGGGGAGCATGGCGATTGCGTTTCTCATACCGCTAGTTTGTTATGGGGTGATTGGAACGTATGCGTTATCGAAACGCCACGTTCCTCTTTAGATAAAAGGAGGATTTTTTCGAAAACCTACCCGTCTTTCCTTACCCTTAAGGAAGGCTCCACCTCTCACCCCGACCCTCTTCAATGGTCTTTACACCCCCTTCGGTTCCCCCGTTAGCGGGGGACAGAAACCTCAGGGAAGAAGAGGGAAACCGCCCTACAGTGCTATATTTGCCCCACCTGTCTTCAATGGTCTTTACGACCCCTTCGGTTCCCCTTGTAGGGGACAGAAACCCCTGCGGGAGGGTCCTTACCCTATACCCAAGCCCTAAATCCCTACCATAGGGATTAGGGATGTAACCGCCCTCCGGTGCTCGGAACCGCTTCGCTCTAAGGTTGGCGGACCATCAAAGGTCTTCGCCATGTTATGCGGGATGGGACCGCCAGGGGATAGCTGTTTACAATTAATAATTTACAATTTATAGTTTGCTGTTTGTAGTTTACTGTTTATTCGGGGGAAATTGGCTGATGAGTTGCAGAATTATTGCTTTTTTCTTGGTGGTTTCGAAGAAAAAGCGTAATTTTGCGGAAAAGTTTAACGTTTAAAATTATAGGTTATGGCAACATTAACTATACAAGTGGAAGATAATAGTGTTATGGCTGGACTCAAGAAAGTTCTTGAGGCAATGAAAGGCGTTGTGATTGTTCCTAATCATCAGAAAAGCATGTCTGGGATAGAAGAAGCAATGAATGATATTCGTCATGGTAGAGTGACGGAGTATGAAAGTGCTGATGATATGTTTGAAAAGTTGGGAATATGAAATACAGAATCATAGCTACCAGTCGCTTTGAAAAGGATGTAAAGCGTTGTAAAAAACGTAATCTTCCAATGGAAAAGCTAAAGAAAGTAATTCGATTACTTGAAGAGACTGGAAAATTACCTCCTGAATATAAGCCGCATAAACTATCTGGGCAATATGCGGGAAGTTGGGAATGTCATATTATGCCAGATTGGCTGTTGATATGGAAACAATATAATGATGAGCTGGTTTTAGTGATGACTAATACAGGTTCTCATAGTGATGTTTTCTAAAAACTAATGAAAATGGCATGGAAAGTGCTGCAATTCATTCAAGCGAAGTTCATGAAGTAGATTCGGGAATCCCAATGACCTTTTTCAAAGGTTTTTCTACCTCTCTGTCTCTCCTGCAAGGAGAGTTTTACCTTTCTCACCAAGCCTCTCATCAATGGTCTTTAAGACCCCTTCGATTCCCCTCGCAGGGGACAGAAACCTCAGAAGGAAGGATGTAACCGCCCTACAGTGCTGACTTTTCTACCTCTCCGTCTCTCCTGCAAGGAGAGCTCCACCTCTAACCAAGCCTTCCTCCTCAGAAGGAAGGATGTAACCGCCCTCCGGTGCTCGGAACCGCTTCGCTCTAAGGTTGGCGGACCATCAAAGGTCTTCGCCATGTTATGCGGGATGGGACCGCCAGGGGATTGAAGGGTGTTAATAGTTTATAGTTAATAGTTTACAGCTTATATCCAGGGAATTTGATGATAAGTTGCAGATTTCTTGTGATTTTCTTGGTGGTTTCGAAGAAAAAGCGTAACTTTGGCGGCAAGTTATATAAACTAAATAATAGGAGATAATATTATGGCATTAGCAATTAGTGGTATCCCAATGCTGACTGGTGATGAGGCTTTAGCTTTCAGAGAAAGAGCTGAAGAAACCTTGAAGAAGCGTGGTAGCATAGATTTCTCAAAGCAACGTGCTGAGATGAAGGCTATTTTGGCAAAAGCAAAATTTTAAAGTTAGTATTATGGGATTTTTAGCAGACAAAACGGTGTTTTCACCATTGACAAAAGAAATATTGGAAGAATCTATTTCATTTTCATGTGGCAATGAAGACTTGGATGGATTCTTCCATAATGATGCTGTGGCTTATGCCGATAACTTGTTTGGTAAATCTTACTGCTATTATCTTGAGGAATCTAAGGCTGATATCGTATGTGCCTTTACGGTCTCAAATGCCAGTATTTTCACGAAATACTTGCCTAATGCAAGAAAGAAAAAAGTTGGAAAGCATGTTCCTCATATAAAACAGGATTTGATATATCCTGCTGTACTTATAGGAAGGTTAGGAATTTCGACAAAATTTCAACATCTTCATATAGGAACAGAAGTAATGGACTTTATTAAGTCCTGGTTTGTTGAACCATATAATAAAACGGGCTGTCGTTATTTGGTAGTTGATGCCTATAATGAAGATGTGCCTGTGGCTTTTTATAAGAAGAATGGTTTTGATTTTATGTTCAGCACTGAAGAGCAGGAAAAATCTTATAGAGGTATTGTTTCTGATAAGCCATTAAAGACTCGTCTAATGTACTTTGATTTGATACTTATCAAGTAAGTAAAAGCTAGTAGCTGGTGATAGCGGTGTCTCGGTAATATGCGATTACTACAATCTGTACAGAAACAATGAGAGAAGCACCAGTAATTTTACCAGTGTTCACAACTAGTGTACCTTTGGATTTTACGTCTGAAGGTACGTTTGAGTTTTTCTAAAATCATCCCGTCCTTCTTTTTTTTGATAAAGCGAGCTGCACTCGGCAATTTGAAAGCGAGCTTTCATTGCACTCATTGGCATCGCTTTTTCCCATTAAAGAAGGCTCCACCTCTCATCTCGGTCTTCTTCAATGGTCTTTACACCCCCTTCGGTTCCCCTTGTAGGGGACAGAAACCCCAGCGGGAGGGTCCTTACCCTATACCCAAGCCCTAAATCCCTACCATAGGGATTAGGGATGTAACCGCCCTCCGGTGCTCGGAACCGCTTCGCTCTAAGGTTGGCGGACCAAAGCGGTCTTCGCCATGTTATGCGGGATGGGACCGCCTTACTATAGCTTGCTGAGGTAGGGAACAGCTGTTTGTTGTTTACAGTTAATAGTTTATTGTTTATAGTTGATTTTGTAGCAATTTGATGATAAGTTGCAGATTTCTTTTGATTTTCTTGGTGGTTTCGAGAAAAAAGCGTAACTTTGGCGGCAGAATTAAATGTTTAAAAGGAGAAGATTATGGCAATAGATATTAAAGTGATACCGACTCTACGAGGTGAAGAAGCAGCTCGCTTTGTGAAGAGAGCAGAAGAAGTTATGAATAATAATAATCGTGTGGACTTCTCTGCAAAAGTAGCCGAAGCTCGTGCCATTCTGAAAAAAGCGGGTTTTTGATTATGGGGTTTTTGTTGGAAAAATGCAAACTTGTGAAATTGGATGATAAGATATTGTCATCTTGTCACCCTTTTACCTGTGGAGATGCTGACCTTGATGACTTCTTTCAGAATGACGCTATGCGTTACAAGAAAGAGTTGTTAGGAAAGACTTATTGTTTTATTTTGGATGAGGATCCTAAGACAATCGTTTGTATGTTTACACTATCAAATGATAGTATTCGAGTGGATGTCATTCGACGTAGCAAAGACTTTGCACACTCGTTTGATGTACTATGATTTGAAGAAATTGACTTCAATTGCCTAATATCTGGAAAACACAAAAGGATAAGAATCTAGATTTTTAATTATATACTTTAAGATTGGCAGGGCTTTTGATGAAGTTCTGCCCGTCTTTTTGACTTTTCTTTTTTTTGAATTTAAAAAAAGATACCATCTTACTTTTTAACATACTGATAGGTGTCACTGCTTGGAATATAGCAGGGACACTATATTCATTATATGCTTTTATATGAAGAATATTAAGCTTTTTGATTACCAAGAGGATATGAAGGAACGGATTGAGAAGGCGTTGCGCCTTCATCGGTCCGTGATGGCACAAATGCCAACGGGTACGGGAAAAACGGTTCTACTCGCTTCGGTCGTAGAATCGTTTTTGAGGGAACATTCTAATTGTCATGTTTGGATTGTTGCCCATAGAAGGGAGCTGGTTTCTCAGATTCGAGAAACTATTGAAAGAGTTTTTTCGAAAACCCACCCGTCCTCCCTTACCATAAAAGAGGATTTTTCGAACCACCCTGTCAATTCTTCGAAAATCACCCCGTCCCTCTTTACCCTTAAAGAGGGCTCCACCTCTCACTCCGACCCTCTCACCCTCAGGGGAGCGGGAGGAAACCGCCCTACTCGGTGCTCGGAACCGCTTCGCTCTAAGGTTGGCGGACCATCAAAGGTCTCGCCAGATTGTGCGGGATGGGACCGCCTTGCTGAGAGGGGTGGTGATGGGCTTGGTGCCACTTCTGCCTCTTCTGTTAATCCTAATTCTGACATGATGCCGATAAAGGCTGTGTCGATACAATGGTTGTCGAAGCACTATGACGAGATAGAGGAAGAACCGGGGATGATAGTGATTGACGAGGCACACCATGCGCTTGCCAAGACTTACAAGGGAATGTGGGAGAGATTCCCGAAAGCTAAGTTCCTGGGACTGACGGCTACTCCTTGCCGATTGAATGGTAAGGGTTTTACCGATCTGTTTGACGTATTGGTACAGTCCTGGAGTGTTCCTGAATTTATCAGCAAGGGAAGATTGGCAACATACGATTTTGTGAGCATCAAATCGGATGGTGTGACGCAAGGGCTCATTGATTCCTTGCAGAAGCGAGGAGCAGATGGTGATTATCAGAACAAGGAGATGGATCGGGTTTTGAACAAGAAACCGAGCATTGAAAGGCTTTATAAAAGTTTTGAGAAGTATGGCAAAGACAGGAAGGGCATCGTGTATGCCATCAATATTTCTCATGCTAATGCTATTGCCGAGTTCTACAGAGAACACGGCATAGCGGCTGTTGCCATTGATAGTAAAACGCCAAGTTCTTTACGAAAAGAACTTATTGAAAGATTTAAAGCTTCTTCTAATACTTCTCAATATTTTTCTAAAATCACCCCGTCCCTCTTTACCATTAAAGAGGGCTCCACCTCTCACCCCGACCCTCTCTCCTCAGGAGCGAGGGAGGAAACCGCTCCTCCTCGTCGCTCGGAACCGCTACGCTCTAAGGTTGGCGGACCATCAAAGGTCTCGCCAGATTGTGCGGGATGGGACCGCCTGGGTGCTACTTGCTTGCGACCTGCTGATGAGGTTGGCGATAGACTTGCTGCTACTTGTTCGCGGGCTGCTGATGGAGTTGCTGATGGACCTGTTGATGGGGCTGCTGATGGGCTTGGTGCTACTTGCTTGCGGGCTGCTGATGGGGCTGCTCCTATACAAGTATTGGTGAATGTGGATATCTTCTCGGAGGGTTTTGACTGTCCGGATATTGAGTTTGTGCAGTTGGCTCGTCCTACCTTGTCGCTTGCCAAGTATCTGCAGATGGTAGGAAGAGGATTGCGAGTAGCCAGGGGAAAGAAGAGCTGCGTGATGATAGATAACGTGGGATTATACCGGGTGTTCGGATTGCCATCACAGGTATGGAACTGGAATGCGATGTTTGAAGGAAAACTGAAAGTTGGCAAGAAGAAGGAGACTGCCAAGGAAAGAGCGTTTTTCCTGGGAAGTGAGGAGCAAGAGGGGCATCAGGATGATTCTGATTCGGAAATGGAGATGGTGGTGAGCCATGAGGAGTTGCTCCAGACGCTGCATTATCGAGAGTTTGTGGACAGTAGAGGGGAGTTTGCCATCATCAAGCTTCCTGATGGGAAGATGACGGTAGTGAACCGGCAGGGAGAACAAGTCTTGGAGCCAGGCGATTACCGTGACATGAAGCTGTTGGATGGCAACATCCTGTTCTACCGACATCGCAGAAAGGAGGTCTGCTATTATGACCTGTTGTCTGGAGCTATTATTGACGATGGTCCCAATGTTTACGATGTTCCAAAGGTGGTTACGCTAGAAGGTTGGGAGTTCATCAAATATGGAGATGTTTATATGTCTCGCACCTACGAACATTTCTCTTGGCCATATTGCCCTTCCAAATATGACCTGTTCAATTTTGGGGATTACCTGATATATCGTTATAATTATTTAGTAGATAGTGGTTGCCAGGAATGGTACTATTATGAAGGAGGCAATGGCTTGATGATGAAGGCTACTATAGATAGTAATCGAGTATGTTTCTTGCGTGGTGATTATGAACATGTGTATTGGAAGTGTGCCACTCTTCGTTGTGGTTGTATCGTGGTTATGGACAGCAAGCAGGACTACTACCTGGTGGATTCATATTTGAAGAAGACCTATATTGGATGCAATAACCCAAAGAATGAAAATGAAGATCTTCATATTGTAATGCCTCGCCTTGGCAAGAAATACTATGATGAGATGATGTTACAGGAGAAGAAAAAGGAAGCAAGCGAGATGATTCTTTTGCATGAAAAGTCTGTAGCAGGACATGTGGAATTATATCAGGCTGGAAAGAAATGGGGCATAAAAGTGGATGGCAGAGTTGTCGTGCCACCCCTTTATCGCAGCATAGCGCAACCTGTTGGTGCCTATTGTGCCTTTGAAGAGATTCCAAGATATTGGGGTATTATGACCTTAAAAGGCAAGGTGATAGTTGATGCCAAATATGAGAAGGTCGAGATTCGTGATGGAGGGATCGCCGTGGTAACTGATATCACGGGGAAAACACAGACCATCCATCTGAAAGTCTGAGAATATTAACAAAAAAGAGTGTGTCATGAATTTATGATACACTCTTTTTTTTATTCTGTTTAATTACATCTTCTTTATCCGTTTGCGATATTTCCGAAGAAATCGAATGAGGCATCCCAATCCTTCCAGACTGGCTCTCTGCCCAATTCCTTCAATCTCGCATTGATTACCTTGGCGGTACGCTCATCGCTCACGGTGAACTGCTCCAATGCCTGAGGATAAGTATGGTAACCGCCAGGATTTACCTTTGATTCTGCCGACATGGTGGTGACACCCAGTGTTGCCATGTTGTCACGGATGTAGGCTGGCTCACGGGTAGAGTAGGAGATATCTACATCGTGGTCGAAGATTCGCATGGCGAAAGTTGCCTGTGCCAACTGCTTATCGGTCATGAAGCAGTTTGGCTGGAAACCTTCGTTCTGTGCAGGGCGCATACGAGGGAAGTTCACGCTGTACTTGGTCTTCCAGTAATGCTTCTGCAGATAGCGCAGGTGATGAGCCATCATCACAACATCCGTGCGCCACTCCTTCTCCAAGCCGATGAGCACACCCATACCGATGGAATGGACACCTGCCATACCCATGCGGTCGAAACCATCGCAGCGCCACTCAAACTTGCTCTTCATGCCACGTGGGTGGTAGAGCTTGTAGTGCTCGTGGTTGTAGGTCTCCTGGAAACAGATGACGCCGTTCATACCATGGTCGGCGAGGGTCTTGTAATCCTCTGTAGAGAGCGGCATCACCTCAATCTTCACGTTAGAGAAATACTTCTTGGCGATGTCGATTGCCTTGGCAAGATAAGGGGTACCAGCCTTGGCTGGGTTCTCGCCCGTAACGAGAAGGATGTTCTCGAATGGAGCCAACTGCTTGATGGCTTTATACTCGTTCTCAATCTGCTCTGGGGTGAGGATGGTGCGGGCCATCGGATTCTCACGATGGAAACCACAATACACGCAGGAGTTAGAGCATGAATTGGTGATGTAGAGAGGAATGAACATCGACATGGTCTTGCCGAAGCGCTCCTCGGTATATTTGCGGGAAAGACGCGCCATTACCTCCAGGTATGGCTCGGCTGCCGGTGAAATCAGCGCCATGAAGTCGTTCACATCGCAATGGTCCTTGGCAAGGGCACGACGCACATCGTTATCGGTCATTCGAGCAATGCGCTCCGTGGTCTCCTCCCAACTGATATTCTTTAATTCGTCTGAAAACATTTTCTTACTTTTTAAACTTTCTCAAATCGTGTGTCAACTTGGCTGCACAGAAGTTTGGACCACACATGGTGCAGTACTCACCGTCTGTATGACCTGCCTCCTCGAAATACTTCAAGGCGAGCTCTGGGTCGAGTGAGAGGTGGAACTGGTCTCTCCAGCGGAACTCGAAACGTGCCTTGGAGAGGGCGTTGTCGCGGATGGTTGCACCTGGATGACCCTTAGCCAAATCGGCTGCATGAGCGGCAATCTTATAGGTTACCACACCTGTGCGCACATCTTCCTTGTTAGGCAAGGCGAGGTGCTCCTTTGGTGTTACATAGCAGAGCATTGCGGTGCCGAGCCATGCTATCTGGGCGCCACCGATGGCTGAAGTGATGTGGTCGTAACCTGGAGCGATATCGGTAACCAATGGGCCGAGGGTGTAGAATGGTGCCTCGTGACAGTGGTCGAGCTGGCGCTCCATATTCTCCTTGATCTTCTGCAATGGCACGTGGCCAGGACCCTCGATGAATGCCTGTACGTTCTTGTCCCAGGCACGGGTAACAAGCTCGCCCATGGTATCCAACTCGGCAAACTGGGCTGCATCGTTGGCATCGGCAATACAGCCAGGGCGCAAACCATCGCCCAAAGAGAGGGCTACGTCATACTGTGCCACGATGTCGCAGATGTCGTCGAAGTGCTCATAGAGGAAGCTCTCCTGGTCGTGGTAGAGACACCACTTGCTCATGATACTACCGCCACGGCTCACGATACCGCAGAGACGGCTATCGGCGAGATGCACGTTGTGGCGACGGATGCCGGCATGGATGGTGAAGTAGTCAACACCCTGCTCGCACTGCTCGATGAGGGTATCACGGAATACCTCCCAGTTCAAATCCTCTACCTTGCCGTTTACCTTCTCCAAAGCCTGGTAGATAGGCACGGTTCCTACTGGTACAGGACAGTTGCGCACAATCCATTCACGGGTTTCGTGGATGTTGTCGCCGGTAGAGAGGTCCATCAAGGTATCGCCTCCCCACTTGCAAGACCATACAGCCTTATCCACCTCTTCCTCGATGCTGGAAGTAGTGGCAGAGTTACCGATGTTGGTATTGATCTTCACGAGGAAGTTGCGGCCGATGATCATCGGTTCGCTCTCCGGGTGGTTGATGTTGGCAGGAAGAACGGCACGTCCGCGTGCAATCTCATCACGCACATACTCAGGAGTGATATGGGTATCGATGCCCAACTCCTGGCAGTTCATGTTCTCACGGATAGCCACATACTCCATCTCTGGAGTGATGATGCCCGCCTTGGCGTAAGCCATCTGGGTGATGTGCTTGCCAGCCTGTGCACGGCGAGGCAACTGGATGTGCTCGAAGCGGAGGTGGTCGAGGCTATGGTCAGCAAGGCGCTGCTTGCCATACTCGCTGGTAACCTCCTTGAGCTGCTCGGTATCGTTGCGGTCGAGAATCCACTGCTCGCGCATTCTTGGCAAGCCCTTCTTCAAATCTACCTGATAGTTAGGGTCGCTGTAAGGACCGCTGGTATCGTAGATGTAAACCGGAGCGTTTGGCTCTGTATGAGGAATGCCGCGCTCATCCTTCACAACAGTAGGAGTGAGGTTTACCTTGGTCATTCCAACCTTGATCTGTGGGAAAAGTTTTCCCTGCATATACGCCTTTTCTCTCTGGGCGTAAGCTTTCTTATCGTTTGGCATAATTTTTAAAGGTAAAAAGGTAAAAAGGTAAAAGGGTAAAAAGAGCGTTCTTGCTTCTTTGCCTTCATCCTTGATGCCTTTTATTATTATTTATTTTATATTAGTCGTTGAGGAATGCGGTGAGTGGAGAACTTGCCTCGGCACAATCGCTGATGGCTCCAAGACCTGCCTCGTAGGCACGGCGACCGCATACTACTGCCTCCTTGAATGCCTTAGCCATTTCTACAGGGTCACCGGCAACGGCGATAGCGGTGTTAACCAAGCAAGCGCTGGCACCCATCTCCATAGCCTCGGCAGCGTGGCTAGGTGCACCGATACCTGCATCTACTACAACTGGAACAGTAGCCTGCTCGATGATGATCTGCAGGAAGTCCTTCATTCTCAATCCCTTGTTGGTACCGATAGGTGCAGCGAGTGGCATCACGGTAGCAGCACCAGCCTCTTCGAGGTGCTTGCAGAGGGTAGGGTCTGCCTGGCAATATGGCAATACCACGAAACCGAGCTTTACCAGTTTCTCTGTAGCCTTCAGGGTCTCGATAGAGTCTGGAAGAAGATAGCGAGGGTCTGGGTGGATTTCTAGCTTGAGCCAGTTGGTTCCGAAAGCCTCGCGAGCCATCTGTGCTGCGAAGACAGCCTCCTCGGCGTTGCGCACTCCACTGGTGTTAGGAAGGAGCTGGATATTTGGGTTCTGCACAATATGAGAGAGCAGATCGTCCTGCTTGTCTTCGAGTTCGATACGTTTCATAGCAACAGTAACCATTTCTGTTTCTGATGCTTTGATGGCTTCAGCCATGAGGGCATTGTTGTTAAACTTTCCTGTACCCAAGAAGAGGCGGGAGTTAAACTCTCTGTCTGCGATTACTAATTTTTCCATTGTTTTATTATAGAGTTGTTATTTTTGTTTTCATTTCTGTAGGAAAAGTACTTTTGGATGATTCTTTTCCGCAGTATTCTGGGACCGTTATCCTCCGCAGAACGCTTTTACGATAACGATGTCTGCTCCTTCGGCGATGATTGTGTTTTCCCATTCATCACGAGGCACCATTTCGTTACTGATAGCTACTGCGCAACCTGCAGCAGGAAGGTCGAGCTCCTGGGCAAGTTCCTTTACGGTCTTTGCCTGTGTCTCGGTTTCTTTGTTGTTGATAGTTACTTTCATATTCTGTTCGTTTTATATGATGAATAATCCGTTTGTTTACGCTGTTTCTATCGCCCTAGAGCGATGATATAATAATATGTAACCAACACGGTGAACTTCCAGATGAAAGCCTTAAGAGAAAGAATAAAGCGCTATCAAATATCCCTGCGACAGCATTACCTGCATCAGGTTCAATGGGTATCATCTCAGCCGAATCTTTCAGCACCCCGTGATAATCGCTTGCAAAAGTAATGATAATATCGGAAAAACAATAGAAATTCAAAAATATTTATGCTATATTAACGCTGAAGCATCTGTAGCTTTACTGGTGTTTCTTTCTGCATTCCGGGCATTCGCCTTTGATGACAAAGGAAATAGAGTGGGGGTAAAAGCCTTCGGGCAGCTCGAAACTTGGAATATGGATATCCTCCATACAGAAGGAACGCTGGCAAGATTCGCAGTAGAAATGGATGTGCCCGTCGTGATGATCGCAGGCCCCTTTTTCTTCGCAGAGTTCGTAGCAGAGTACGCCTCGCCCATCTTCGAAAGCATGCACCACATCATGTTCCAGGAAGAGGGTAAGGGTACGGAAGATGCTCGACTTATCCATCGAAACCATCTTTCGTTCCAGATTACTCAGACTCTGCGGGTTCTGTTCGCCCATCAGGGTTTTCATTACGAGTATGCGGTTGGCGGTTGGTCGGATACCTTTCGATTCCAGCCTGCTGATAATATCTTGTGAGTTCATCGTTTCTTCTTTTTTTTTATTTGTACTAACCGGTTGCAAAGATACAAAAAAAGCGTGTAAGTATGGTAACTTACACGCTTTTTCTTTATTTAAACGTAATTACTTTTTGCTTTCAATCTAGTTTATGCCGCAGCATGAAGGGATTGGAACCCTTATGCGCAAGCACAACCACGGCTTCTGTTCAAAGCCTCACCATACATTTCCATTGCGGTCATGTAATCTGCAAGAATAGCCTTCAAGGCCTTCTTGATGTTTGCATAAATTGTTTTCATAATCGTTATCCTTTTTTTAAAATTAATACTCGGCATTTCTGCCATTTCCTTTTTTCCTTTGTTCATGAATAATGGTCAATTTTACTTGCCCATCTCCATGTTGTTGTTTACATTTACAGCCTTGGCAATCATTGCTGCCACAACTGCTAGAATCATTACTGTCATCATCATAATTTGTTTCCTTTCTTTCTTTGTGGAGCCTCCATGTGAGGTCTCCTGTTTTACATTATCCTTATTACAATCTCACTGTTTTCTGGTGCAAAGGTAATGCCTTTTTCTTGAATATCTGTCACAAAGACATGACAAAATGATGAAAAAATGGCTTTTTTTGATACACGTCAACTAAACAGCAATGGCGGCTTGATATACGTCAAGCCGCCATGCTGTCATATTGAGAAATGTGTCATATTTCTTATGTTTCTTCGGATTTCTGATGCTAGATCAGTTCCAGAATCTTGTCGAGAATCTTTTCTACGGTTGAAGAATCGGTTGCTTCATCGAGCTTCTGGTTGATTTTCTCTTCCAGTTTCTTGCTCACCTTGTCGGCAGCCTTATCCATGGCCTGGTTTGCCTTGTCTTCCAGTTTCTTCTGAACAGAAGCGCCCAGTCCGTCTTCTTCAGAACCATCGTTGTTATCGCTTACAGAAGGAGTCTCATCGGTTGATGAACTGGTGGTTTCTTCTATCTGCAGATTGTCGGCACCTTCCAGTGCCTTCACCATGTCGTCTGCATTCATCGTGTAAACGCTGCCAAGAATACCGAAACTTACGGTGTGCTGTTTGCCATTAAACTCCACGGTTCCCTTAGAACATACGATATAGTTGTGGTATTCGAAGAGCTGGTTCATCACTTCATCGATAGCGCTTCCTGCCATCATTTTGGCGATGGAACGGATGCTTTGGGTGAAGAAATTGTTGTCGCTGGTTTCTGTAGCCTTGTCGATAGCCTTGGCTGCCTCGGTCTTTACCTTTTCTTTATGGGCATCAGGTCCTGGATTGGTTATGGTGAAAACCAGGAAGAGAAGTACGATAAGACCTAAGATGATTTTCCAAAGAGTCTTGCTCGATTTTTTCTTTTCCGGTTCCTGTCTGTAGCCCTGGTTCATGGCAGCGCCATGCTGAAAGCCTTGCTGGTAAGCTTCCTGCTGTGCCTGCTGGAAATTCTGCTGGTTTGCAGCCTGGAAGTTTGCTGCTTCTGGTCCGTTGTTACCGGCTGCATCTGCTGATGTTTCTTCTGCATCTTCTTTGTTGGCAGCATTAGCCTTGATTGCTTCTACAGTTTCTAGAACTGTTTTCAGTTCTGCTATTTTCCAAGCAGGAGTCCAGTCTTTCATGCCTTGTGCCCAAACAAGGGTTTCGGGTGTGATAGCCTTCTGGACGAGTTGCTCCTGGCTGAATGGCCCCGCTTGCTGTCCGTTATTCTCAATGATAAAATATTCCATCATGTTATTCTTTTATATAATCTTTTTCTTAAAAGCCAATAAGGAGTTTCTTTCACTCTTCATTGCTTATTAGTGTGTAGCCTTCCACCAACCGGTTTTCTCTCTGCCCTTGATAGCTACGCTGTGCTGGCTAGGGTCGGAGATAGAAAGACCGCAATAGTTCTTTACTTCTATATATGTTTTTTTATTATATAAAGCAGAATAGGCATAGTCTGTGTGCCCGGCTGCTTTTACAGTGAGCTTTAGCTGATTCTTAAACTGGTCAAGCAGATAACCGCTAGGATAAAGACTATCAACGTATGCCTCCATATCATAGAATAAATTCGGAGAAAATGCATCTAAGCACTGTATGGTTTCCGGATCTATACTTTCTGAAAGCGTATATTTGCTGTTGATTTCTTTCATCACACTGGCTAGCTTTTCCATCTGTCTGCAGTCGATGGCTGCCATGTTGCAATATGGATCGCTGCTATTCTTGTAGAAATTGACTACTCCGTTTACGAATCCTGAATAGTTGGGTGCTGAATTGTTAAGATAGCTCCATACGGTTTTGTAAGGAACGCCGGCTCCCATTACTTCGCTACTTGAACTGATCATGAAATTAGTAACGTCTTTCAGTTCGTATGCAGTCTCTACATTGCCCATATAGCATGCATCGAAGAGAATGTATTGCATCTTGGTACCGCTGAGTTTGATTCCTTCGGCAAGGGTAGGAATGTCGAGAGCGTTTTCTTCTAAACTTACACTTCCGAAGAAACGGGTGATAGGTTTGTTGGGATCGGCACCAAACTGTATTCCGCTGAAATTGCCGGTAGCGGTAGGGTAGCTGGTGCTTCCTTTCTGGGTAAAACCGGCATTCGGTCTTGCCATATAAGGATACTTAACCCAGTCGCTGCTATAGGTCCATCCGCAGCCATGAGCTCCAATGATGAGCGAATAGTTCAGGGCTTCAGCACGGCGTTTCACCTCATTCAGAATTTCTGCAAATCCTTCAGCTGTAGTATATGTTGCTTCATCGTATGTCTTCAACGTGTCGCGGATGACGGCTTTCTTATTGCCGTCATACTGAAGATCAATGAGATAGCTCTTCTTGTAATTCTGGCTCATGAAAACCATTACACGCGAATTGTTCAAACCCTTCTTGGCAACAATACCTTCGCAGATACTGTCAACGTTGTTTTTCAAAAAACTTGTGAGACCGGAAGTGTTGGTTCCACCCGTCCAAGGATAGAAGACGAAGATAGTCTGCTTATTGACGCTCTCTACATCAATAGCTTCATCGCCACAACTGGTGAAAGTTGTAGCAAGAGATAGCGTACATATAAATAAGGTGAAAAGCTTCTTGATCATGTTTCTCTTGAAAATATGAAATGTTAAGTGTGAAATGCTAAGTTCTTACACTTAACATTCCGCACTTAACATGATAAATATTAAACTATTATTTCTTCTTGAGTTCCTCGATGGTTGCCTTGAGGGCAGCAATCTTCTCTACAGAGTCGCTTTCCTTCTTGCGCTCGAGGGCAACAACCTTCTCTGGAGCGTGAGCCACGAAGTTCTCATTGCTGAGCTTCTTGCGTACACCCATCAGGAAGCCCTCCAGGTGCTTGAGCTGAGCCTCTGCCTTCTCAATCTCGGCAGCTACGTCGATGAGGTCGCCCAATGGTACGGCAAACTCGTCGGTACCTACCATGAAGCTGGATGCATCAGCACTCTTCTCGGCGATGACCTCAATCTTGTCGAGGTTCGCCATCTTCAGAGTTACGTCGTTGTAAGCCTCGAAATCGTTCTTGCCTACTACCTGCAGAGACAACTGCTCCTTCTGGGCAATGTTCTTCTGGTTGCGAACGGTACGAACGCCGGCGATAATCTGCTTCACAGCCTCGATATCTGCTGCCAACTTCTGCTCCTCGGCTGTAGGTGCAGGAATCTCCAGCTTCTCGCGCATGATGCTCTCGCCATCCTTGCGGTCGTAGATGTGCTGCCACAACTCCTCGGTGATGAATGGCATGAATGGATGCAACATCTTCAGGAGGGCATCGAAGAAACGGAGGGTAGCGTCGTAGCTCTTCTGGTCGATAGGCTGACCGTAAGCTGGCTTCACCATCTCCAGGTACCAAGATGAGAACTCATCCCAGAACAGCTTATATACAGTCATCAATGCCTCAGAGATACGGTAGTCCTTAAACTGCTTCTGCATCTCCTCGTTCACCTCCTTGAGCTTGGCATCAAACCACTTTACGGCGATTTCAGCACTCTTAGGCTGCTCGATATCTGCAGTCTCCCAACCCTTCACGAGGCGGAAGGCATTCCAGATCTTATTGTTGAAGTTACGTCCCTGCTCGCAAAGACTCTCGTCGAAGAGGATGTCGTTGCCCGCTGGAGCGCTGAGCATCATACCCATACGAACGCCGTCGGCACCAAACTTGTCAATCAAATCCAATGGGTCTGGTGAGTTACCGAGACTCTTGCTCATCTTGCGGCCGAGCTTATCGCGAACGATACCTGTGAAATATACGTGCTTGAATGGCATCTTGCCACGATACTCGTAGCCAGCCATGATCATACGTGCTACCCAGAAGAAGATGATATCCGGACCAGTTACGAGGTCGGAAGTAGGGTAGTAGTAGTTAATCTCCTCGTTGTCTGGATGCTCGATGCCATCAAACAGAGAGATAGGCCACAACCATGAAGAGAACCAGGTGTCGAGGCAGTCGCTCTCCTGCTCAAGATCCTCAGCCTT
>CAKPYB010000057.1 GCA_934202525.1 uncultured Prevotella sp. | reverse complement strand
TGGGTTGGAGTATTGTGGTCAGGCATACAGAAAATCTGGTCTGGACGGAACATTTTGAGTCCGCGTGCTCGCATACCAGCGAAAGCCTGAGGTGATGTAACTTCGTGACAGTAGAGACGGTCGATGTAAAGCTGTGTAGGACCGTCCGGAACAATCTGGACAACGTGCTTGTCCCAAATCTTGTCGAATAATGTATTCATAATATCTCTTGTTATATATATGTTTATCTAATCTTAAACTTGTTAATACAATCAATGTAAGCCTCAACAGAAGCCGTAACGATGTCGGTATCTGCACCGAAGCCATAATATACATGACCATCGTATTCTACCTGCATGTGAACCTTGCCCACATCATCAGAGCCCTTATCGATAGCCTGGATGGTGAATTCCTTGAGGTTCATCTCCTTGGTGATGACCTTCTTGAGAGCATTGATAGCAGCATCTACCGGACCGTTACCAGATGATGCAGCCTCAAACTTCTGACCTGCAATATCAAGACCGATACTTGCCACGCTCTTCACGCCCTTACCTGTAGTAACCTGCAACCAGTCGAGCTGAACACCATGCTTATCAGCTGAATCAGCACCGGCAAGCATCAAAACATCCTCATCAGTAACTTCCTTCTTCTTATCAGCCAGTTGGAGGAACTTCTTGTAAATCTTGTCGAGTTTCTCCTCATCATTAATCTCTACACCATTGACATGGAGACGGTACTTCAATGCTGCACGACCAGAACGGGCTGTCAATACGATAGCATTGTCATCCAATCCCACATCCTTAGGATCAATGATTTCGTAAGTCTGAACATTCTTCAAGACACCATCCTGATGGATACCGGAAGAATGAGCAAATGCATTGCGACCCACGATAGCCTTGTTTGGCTGAACAGGCATATTCATCAGGCTGCTCACCATGCGTGAGGTAGGGATAATCTTGGTGGTATTGATGTTGGTATCAATATCGATATGCTTGTGACACTTCAGAATCATGGCAATCTCTTCGAGCGAAGTATTACCTGCACGCTCACCGATACCATTGATGGTAACCTCAACCTGGCGTGCACCATTCAAAACACCCTGCAGGGTATTGGCAGTAGCCATACCGAGGTCGTTATGACAGTGGGTAGAAAGGCGTGCCTTGTCAATGCCATCAACATGCTCCATGAGATACTTGATTTTGTCACCATATTCATCAGGCAGACAATAACCTGTAGTATCAGGAATGTTCACTACAGTAGCACCCGCCTTGACAACAGCCTCTACGACACGAGCCAGATACTCATTATCGGTACGGCCTGCATCCTCAGCATAGAACTCAACGTCCTCAACATACTTTTTAGCATACTTGACAGCAGCTACAGCACGTTCGATGATTTCCTCGCGGGTAGAATTGAACTTATACTTGATATGACTGTCGCTGGTACCGATACCGGTATGGATTCTCTTATGCTTGGCATACTGCAAAGCCTCAGCAGCACAATCAATATCCTTTTCTACGGCACGGGTAAGTGCACAAATAGTAGGCCATGTTACAGCCTTAGAGATTTCTACCACTGAATTGAAGTCGCCCGGACTTGATATAGGAAATCCAGCCTCAATTACATCTACGCCCAACTGCTCCAGTTGTTTTGCCACCTGAATCTTCTCAACTGTGTTCAACTGACATCCCGGAACCTGTTCGCCATCGCGGAGGGTCGTATCGAAAATGTATAATCTGTCACTCATATCTTTAAAATTTTAAATTTACACCTTATTATATATAAGAGCTACACATTCAGAATGCACTACGTTTATATCGTAATCCGTACTGAAGCATCAGATAAAGTAAAAAGCCTTCCCCCACTCCATAGACGGAAGTGTAGAAAGGCTTTTAATATCTTATGCGATGAACTATACGCACACCTTATCACTTCCGCCCACAAACTGCAGTCGAAGTCGAATAATAATGCTTGTAATGTTCAACAATGTTGTTCTCATATCTATCTTATTATGTTATATTCTTAAATTCGCATGCAAAGGTAACACTTTTATTTGATACAAGCAAACAATTTATAACTTTTTTAATAGAAATGATAACAAATTCCTATAATCTTATGGATTTTTCACCCAAAAACGTTAATTCTGTGCAAGAATTTGGCAAAAATGCCGGTTTCTGAGCGAAAAACTGACAAACGCTAACCTTAGAAAGGCAGATTCTCTGCAGGTGGTGGCGGTAAAGGATTGCCATCCTGCCCTCCGCCATTCATCCTAGAGCCTACAATCTCACCACCTTCTTCGACAGGTGCCGCTGCAGCATCCTGCGGATCCTGGAATCGGGTATATTCACCACGGAAGTTCAGGAGAACATCTCCTACAGAACCCTTACGGTGCTTGGCGATGATAATCTGCGCCATACCATGAAGGTCATTACCCTTTTCATCCTGATAGATGTGATAATATTCCGGGCGGTGCACGAAGAGTACCATATCGGCATCCTGCTCGATGGCTCCGGATTCACGGAGGTCACTCAACTGAGGTCGCTTTCCTTCCAAACCTTCACGGTTCTCTACGTTACGGGAGAGCTGCGAGAGAGCAAGCACAGGAATATTCAGTTCTTTGGCAATACCTTTGAGCGAACGGGAGATGGTAGATACCTCCTCCTGACGACTACCAAACTTCATACCATTGGCATTCATCAGCTGGAGATAGTCGATCATCAACAGTTTAACACCCTTTTCCCTTACCAGTCGGCGCGCCTTGGTACGGAGTTCGAAAACAGAAAGACCAGGCGTATCATCTATATAAATAGGTGCACCCGTGAGTTTTCTCAGTTTTTTATCCAACCGTTCCCATTCTGGCTGTTCCAATTGTCCGTTCAGTATTTTTTTACCCGAAATCTCGCAAACATTCGAGATGAGTCGGTTCACCAACTGAACGTTATTCATTTCCAGAGAGAAGAATCCGATAGGCACATCATAATCTACCGCCACATTCTTGGCAATACTCAATGCAAAGGAAGTCTTACCCATGGCAGGACGACCGGCGATAATCACAAGGTCGGACGGTTGCCAACCTGATGTCATATCATCCAACCCACGATAACCCGTAGGAATACCGGTAAGACCACCCGAGTTCTGAGCAGCGCGCTGCAAGATGGCAACGGCCTCCTTTACAACCGGATCAATCTGTGTATAATCCTGCTTCATATTGTTCTGCGAAAGCTGGAAGAGTTCACCTTCAGCTTTCTGCATCAGTTCATCCACATCCACACCTTCTTCATACGCCATCGTCTCGATGTCGCCGGCATAATGAATCAGCTGGCGCTGCATATATTTCTGCGCCAGGATACGGGCATGCGACTCTACATGGGCAGCCGAAGCCATGCCTGCAGAAATATCCATGAGATATTGTGCTCCTCCCACCTTATCCAGTTCGCCAGTCTTGGCCAACTGATCGGCAAGAGTCATGATATCCACAGGCCGTTCCTCCATGTTCATCACCTGGATAGCCTGATATATTCTCTTATGACGCGGGTCATAAAAAGTATCCGGCTTGAGCAACTCCGACACCACCGAAAAGGCATCAGAATCTATCATCAAGGCACCCAGTACCGCCTGCTCCACATTCACAGCCTGCGGCTGCAAATGGGCGTAGGTTGGATCTATCTGTACCTTATTCTTATTTTTATTATTCTCCGCCATCTTTATTGTTTTTTCCTTTCCTCGAAAACTTTTTTTGTTATAAATTCCAATTCTATAGGCGCAATACCACGATTATCGAGCCAATCTCCCATCTCGAGCAGACCGAATGCATCTATATCTTCCTCAGGGGAAAAAGCTGCATGACCAGATGCTTCATCCAAAAATCTGATAGCTGCAGTTCCTCCCTTTTTCACGAGAACGCAGAGTCCATAATAGAAAAATTTCATAGACTCCCATCTGTGGTCTTGTGGCTTGGAAACTTTGTTCACCATCGCAGATAACATTTTCATGAACATGCGTTGCTTATCATCCTTATCCATATCTGTCATGTCAGAATTCAATATTTCCCTGATCTCATTATCATCACTATTTTGCAGATAAGGTTCTATTAAAGCCATTGCATGGTCAATGTTTTTATCGCCTTCCGATTCTGAAAAGAGCAAAGAGAAAGCCAGTCTGCATTCAACCTGTTCTTCCTTAGGATACTGTTCATCCATCTGGAAAGCCCATTCCAAAGCCTCTTTATAATGATGGAGTTTCAATAAGAGATCGGTCTTTTTCAGCTTGAGCTTAAACTGCTTACTCTCATCTGATTCTTCTTTAATCAAGCAATTCAATGTTATTAAAGCCGCCGGGTCTTTTATCTCTTCTTCTATTTCTAATTTCAACTCCGTGGCAGCCTTATAAGTTGGGCTTGTATTCTTAATCACATAGAGATGTTCAAGCGCTTCATCATATTTTTCCTCCGATTTGTATGCCAATGCAAGCATCATATGCTCTTCGTCGGTATATTTTTCCAGATTACGCAAAATCTTGCTAACAAAGGCATAGTCACCTCTTTTAGCAGAGAAACGGGCCAGCGACAGGCGATACTTGTCATATTCCGGTTTAGCAAACAGTCCCGTAGTAAAGAAAGGAATTTCCTTCTGCACTTCGAAAGGATTATCAAATGCCTTCCTCATTGGAGAGAGAGTATAGAATCGGTAGAGGTCCTGCACATAGCGATGACGAACCCTGATTGCACGTTTCTTCTTTTCCTCTTCAGAGAGATTCTCTTCATGTTCCATTACCGAATCAAGCAGTGTGACATTTTCAGAATCATTTGCTTCTATAGAATCAGTCTCATCCTCTACTGGCTCTTCGGTATTCTGCTCTTTTTCCACCTCATCTTCTTCGTCATAAAAAACAGGACCAGACACCATATTTTCCGGGGTAACATCCAATGATTCAATAAATTCCTTAGATGTATTATTCAATGAAAGAATGATGCTATACAGATCGGTATCACACATAGAGGCGCCTCTCAAGAGATTGTTGATGAAATTGCGATGCTGTTTCATCGTAGCCCGAACATTCTTGAGCGTAGAATTACGGACATAGAAAGGAACAAACCAATTATAGAGTGAATGGAAATGACCGAAGCTCTTCTGGTTGGCAAACTGATGATAATAGACATCAACTCCTATATCTTCTGAATTCAACATATAGTCAAAGGCTCCCTTAAGGGCATCATCAGGATTCTCCCCATCTGCTGAGAAGCAATTAAGTCCCAATTCACCCGTTTGGTCTATCTTTTCGGCCAAATCCTGAGTAAAAGAAGTGAACATGGTCTTCACCACGGAATGCATCATCTCCTTGCTATCCTTTTTACTTGTAAGACATAGACGCATCTGGCGTTGGAGATCAACACAGACTGCCAAAAATTCATCATCCATGATCAAGCCAGCAGCAGAATCCCAATATTTCTGTCTGTCACTAGGATTGGTTATTACAGAGAAGACGAAACCCACCAAAGCTCGCTGGCGAACACTGCAAGTACTGTCGTCAGACTTGATTAAGCGCATCAAGACTGCAAGTCTAGGGGCATCCATGAATACAGAGCATGACAATGAAACAGCCGAAACGAGCATATTGATGGTGTATGGATCTATTAAATCGGAAGCGAAGATATCAAGAATCTTTTTGGCAAATTCTTCATTCCAGTCATCAGTTACCATAATATAAGAAAACACCATATTGCGATAGGCATTCAGCTGCTCTTGTATCTTTTGCCTTTCCTCGTCTATCTGTTCTTCAGACAAGCCTACCTTCAAATTTAGCATAGCTTCATCTGTAGCAAATTTTTCAAAGGTTTCCTGTACCTCATCAAAACTTGTCAGATTCTGAGCTCTTTTGCGAAGTGCAACAAAAGTAGATTCATTAGCCAAAATCCATTCGCGACGCATTTTATTATAGAACTTATCTATATCCATTTCCAAATCTACAGAAAGATCATAAAGTTCCCGATGTTTAAGCTTGCCGTCTATATAGGCATGATACAAATTGTCATATCTTTTTTCTATTTCCGCAATTCCAGACTGACACGGTTCCAACCCCACTTCCTGGTCAATAATCTTGCGAATTGCCTCAATTCTGGATATAGTAGTGACATTTTCATGCGCAAACTTTGTCCAGCAAAAATCTTCTCTTTTCATAAGCCGTTTATTTTTGTGCTACAGCCAGGTCACGACGTCTTGGTTCCATAGCGTGTTCATATTTTAGTTTTGGAAGATTACTGATGGTTTTAGCATCGGCACCCGTATATTTTGTGATGATTCTTGCATAATGCTGTACCCCACGACTGTTTATGCTATCAACAGCAATATTATACGCCTTGATAAACTTGGCAACTTGGTCTTTACGGCGCGGCTCTGAAAGTATTTTTTTGCGGAAAGCAACAACACCTAACTGCAAGTTCTTATCTCTGCTGTCAAAGAGTTTTACATGCTGTTCAAGTCGGGCTTTGGTAGCTTGAGGTTCTGGCAGCAACATGGCATCCATCTCGTTGTTAAGCAACATACGCAGACGGATGTTCAAATCGTTGATTTGAACCTTATAAGCATCATATTTAGGCTTACCGCTATCGATTGCTAAAGTAGCCAGATAATCAGTTGCAGAGTAGCGGGTCATTGCCACCATCTTATCTGACAGTTGTTTCAGTTCGGATATACGCGAACGCTTATTGGTAATAAACTGCCAATAAAGATTGGTAGAAATAGGGTACGTCAAAGCAGTACCCCGTTTCTCTATATGATGTGCACGAATCAGATCGGTCACGGCTCCCTCTACGCGCTTGCGCTCGATAGCAGTATCACAATCCATTTGTGCAGTATATCTACGCAAATGTACGTCTACACCTTGCTGCTGGAAGATACTGTCATCACATGCCAGAAAGATTGGCAGGCAGTCCATTGTTGGCATCACCGCTATCTTCAGCGCAGCACGGTCTAGGCTATCCAATCTAGCCTTTTCCTTCTTGCTCAAGCGATGACGTTCTGCTTCCGACTTGCCACATCCTGCAAATCCTATAGCCAGCAAGAGCATCAAGGCTGCAAACGTTTTGAACTTATTCATTATCTATCCTTTAATCATTTGTTATTCTACATAGAGAACCAATCCCTTCAAATATTCACCTTCCGGATGATAAATATTGATAGGATGGTCGGCAGGCTGGTGCAACTGGTGCAAGATGCGAACCTTTCTTCCAGCCTGCGCTGCAGCAGTAAACACAGCATTGCGGAACTGATCCTTCGTAACCACCTGAGAGCAACTGAAGGTAAAAAGGATGCCGCCCTTCTTAATACGCTGCAAGCCCTTTACGTTCAGGCGGGTATAGCCCTTCAGCGCATTGCGCAAAGCCGCACGGTGCTTGGCAAAAGCAGGAGGATCAAGAACAATCAGATCATACTGCTGGTCATGTTCATCAAGATACTTGAAGGCATCTTCGCAGATAGCCTCATGGCGTGCATCTCCAGGGAAATTGAGCGCAATATTCTCATTGGTCAATTCTATCGCCTTGGCACTGCTGTCTACGGAGTGAACAGCCTTAGCCTCGCCTCTCATCGCATAAACAGAAAAACCGCCGGTATAGCAGAACATGTTGAGCACGCTCTTACCCTTGGCATAATGCTCGAGCAGCGAACGGTTCTCACGCTGATCTACGAAGAAACCCGTTTTCTGACCACGCAACCAGTCGATATGGAATTTCAGTCCATTCTCTACAGCAACATCGTCAGCATCACCTCCCAGTATAAAGCCATTTTCCTGTCTGAGGTCAGCCTTATACGGTAAGGTTGTCTCACTCTTATAGTAGATATTCTCCAGAGCTTCGCCCATCACCTTCTTCAAGGCTTTGGCTATCTCCATGCGGCAAACATGCATACCCACACTGTGAGCCTGCATGACAGCAGTAGGACCATAGCAGTCGATAACAAGTCCCGGCAAGTTATCACCCTCACCATGAACCAAGCGATAAGTAGTATTGGATGAATTACCGGCAATACCCAAAGCGAGTCTCATCTTATATGCCGAATCCAATCTGGCACACCAGTACTCCTCATCAATCTCAATATCTCTAAAAGAAAGAACACGTACAGCGATAGAACCGATCTGATAATGACCTATAGCAATGAATTCACCACTACGGGTAAACACTCTCACAATGTCGCCCTCCTCTATGCCCTCATCCATTGCCTGGATAGCACCCGAGAAGATCCATGGATGAAAACGCTTGAGCGATTCTTCCTTACCTTTCTTTAAATATACGCTTTTATACATATTTATATATGAAGTTTCTTACGATTATCAATTTCTATTCCTTACCACCTTATATCATACTCTGAGTTCATCGAGCTCGTAATCGCCTGTAGCAGACAAACGCTTGAATTCCTCATACAGATTAATGCAGCACCAGGCATCTGTAGCTGCATAGAGAGCCTGCGATTCCTTCAAATCGCTAGCCTCCCAATTGCTCAACCGTTGCGCCTTGCTGATTTTCTGGTGAAACAGGTTAGCATACAGTTTCTGCAGACTCATGTCTGCGATACCAAAGTTCTTAGCAACATCCTGCAACTCGATAAAGTAGCCAGCCTTAAAAGCAGCTCGCTTATGGAGCTGCAGCAAGTCATCGTGCCAGGAAAGTCCTACTTTTGGCACGGTGGTATCTTCGAGCAAGCGAATGATGGCAGGAGTCATGCCCGTATGATGCAGGCGGAAAAGATAACAAGTATCATGTGTACTCACCTGCAACAACGAAACATGGTAAGCCTGACCACGCTTGAATGATGGGCGCGTTTCTGTATCCACACCCAGTATATAATGGCTAAGTAGGTCATTAACAGCCGCTTCTGTATCTTCAGGCTTGTCAACGACTACGATTTTGCCAGGAAACAAAGCTCTTGGCAAATTCGTGATTGCCGCCTTGTCGAAACTAGTGAAAATAATCTTCATTATGCTTTTTATTCTTTACAAGTTGCAAAATTAGAAAAAAAAGATGAGAAAAAGAATTGTTTTCTCAATTATTTTCGCTAATTTTGCAGATAAATTATTCAAAAATATATAAAATGGCTAAAAAAAGAACTGAAAAAAAGACCAAAACCTTTAGCGAAGCTATTGGTTTACAGTATATTTTCAACAATACTATCACCGACTTTTTCATAGGATTAGCCTTGGTAGTCATTGCTGTGGTTATCATCATCGCTATGATCTCCTTTCTCAACACAGGAGCCAATGACCAGAGTTTGCTCGAAAATCTGAAGCCGGGCGAATGGACCAACACGGAAAAACAGTTTCAGAACTACTGCGGATCCTGGGGAGCCATTGTATCCTATTGGCTCATTGCCATCAATTTCGGATTTCCAGCCTTCATGCTCCCATTCTTTGTCATTATGGTGGGATTGCAGATGATGCATGCCTACAAGCTGAACCTGTGGAAATGGTTCTTCTGCATGATTGTGGTCATGCTATGGATGTCGGTAACCTTCGCCAAGTTCATCGCACCTATCATGCCAAGCCTCACATTCAATCCGGGCGGAAAGCACGGACTCTTTGTCGTGCAGAATCTGGAGAACATCATGGGTCCTCCAGGACTTACTGCCATTCTTTTCTTCGTGGCGGTAGCATTCCTCACCTATCTCACCACTGAAACCATTACGGTAATCAGAAAAGCACTCAACCCTATCGGTTATATATCAAATAAGGTGAAATTTGAGATTACTAACCATGGAAAGAACAGGAAAGATACGGAAGCTATCGACGAGGTATACGCCAGCGCAGCATATGGTCCTGGCACAGAGGATGAGAAAGAAGAATATAAGGAAGAAGAACCTGCCAAAGTCATCGACCTGAATCTGGATCCGGACCAGATTTTCGCAAACCCGGACATACCTTCTACGTCTGTTGAGCCAGAGGCAGACGGACAGGAAGCTACAGGAACAGAAGGTGATACAGAAAAAGATGAAACCATCGCTATAGCCAACGGCACGCAGAACGAGAATATGTCACTCATTGCACGTCAGCGCGAACTCCGTACAAAACGGGCTGAAAAGGAAGCATTGGAAAAGCAAGCTGCCGAGGCTGCTGCAGCTTCTGAGCATATAGGTATGGACATCTCTGTAGCCACAGCCGACGAGAAGGCTACAGGCAACACCTTGAGCAATGCAGAAGTACTGAATACTCCGATCAATCCGAAGGAGCCGTTCACCAGATATAAATATCCGGTACTCAACCTTCTGAAGAAGTATGAGGATGACGGCGTATCCATCGATGAGGAAGAGCAGCGCGCCAACAAAAACCGCATCATCGAGGTGCTGGGCAACTTTGGCGTACAGATCAAAACCATCCGTGCTACGGTTGGTCCTACCATCACACTCTACGAAATCCAGCCTGCAGAAGGCGTACGTATCTCTAAGATCAAGAATCTGGAAGATGACATCGCCTTGAGTCTGGCAGCTCTCGGCATCCGTATCATCGCTCCTATCCCAGGTAAGGGAACCATCGGTATTGAGGTACCTAACGCAAAGGCGAACATCGTTAGTATGGAAAGTACTTTAAACTCAAAGAAATTCCAAGAAACCAAGATGGAGTTACCTATCGCTTTGGGTAAGACCATTACCAACGAAGTGTTTATGGTTGATTTGGCAAAGATTCCTCACCTGCTTGTTGCGGGTGCTACCGGACAGGGTAAATCTGTAGGTTTGAATGCCATCATCACCTCTTTATTATACAAGAAACATCCAAACGAACTCAAACTGGTTCTCATCGACCCTAAGAAGGTGGAGTTTAGCGTATACTCCCGTATTGCCAATAAGTTTATGGCTGCGGTTCCTGATGAGGAAGAACCTATCATAACCGATGTAACCAAGGTGGTTAGAACCCTGAACAGTCTGTGTGTACTGATGGATAGCCGTTACGACTTGCTCAAAAAGGCAGGAGCCCGTAACATCAAAGAATACAACCAGAAGTATATCAACCACAAGTTGAAGTTGACTGATGGACATGAGTATATGCCATACATCGTGGTGATTATAGATGAGTTCGGTGATCTGATCATGACAGCCGGCAAGGAAGTAGAACTTCCTATTGCCCGTATCGCCCAGCTGGCACGTGCCGTGGGTATCCACATGATTATTGCCACCCAGCGTCCTACAACCAGCATCATCACGGGTAATATCAAGGCTAACTTCCCTGGCCGTATCGCCTTTAAGGTTACATCTGCCATCGACTCAAAGACCATTCTTGACCGTACAGGAGCCAACCAGCTGATTGGTCGTGGTGATATGCTCTATCTCTGCGGCAACGAACCTGTACGTGTACAGTGTGCCTTTGTTGATACACCTGAAATCGAGCGCATCAACGAGTATATCTGCGAACAGCCTGGTCCTATCGAACCTATGGAGTTGCCAGAACCAGCTAATGATGAAGGAAGCGCAGGTGGAAGCGGCAGCATCAGTGCCCGCGAACTGGATCCGTTCTTCGAAGAGGCAGCCCATGCGATTGTTCTTTCGCAGCAGGGTTCTACCAGCATGATCCAGCGCCGGTTCAGTATCGGCTATAACCGTGCAGGACGACTGATGGACCAGATGGAAGCTGCAGGCATCGTAGGTGCAGCACAGGGCAGCAAGCCTCGTGAGGTACTGATACAGGATGAAAACCAGCTTAATAATCTGTTAATGGCACTTCGAAACTCTTAATTTTAGTAAAGAACTAAGGGTATGAAAGAAGATAATATTGGAAAAGGTTAAATTATTAAACCCTGAAGCCGTGAAAACGTCTAAGAGAGAAAAGACGTTTTTACGGCTTTATGATAGAGTATGAAATTTTAGAAGATATAATATAACATAGAATTTTAAAAGAAAGGAAAAGATAAAAATGAAAAAGATTTTAGCATTGGCTTTCGTTGCAATGATGAGCATCGGAGCCATGGCGCAGACAGCTCAACAGGTACTTGATAAGACCGCTGCCGTTATTGGCAACAAAGGTGGAGCTAGCGCCAACTTCAAGATGAGCAGTTCTAAGTATGGATCAGCAAGCGGCAGTATTGCCATCAAAGGCAACAAGTTTAACGCCCGTACCCCGCAAGCCATCGTCTGGTTCAACGGCAAGACCCAGTGGACTTATCTAAAGAAAACCAACGAGGTGAATGTCAGCAACCCTACACAGGCTCAGCAGATGTCCATGAACCCTTATACCTTTATTAATATATATAAGACTGGTTATAAGTCAACGCTCAAGACAGCAGGCAGTAACTATGTAGTACATCTCGTTGCCAATAACCAGAAACGTTCGGTAGCCGAAATGTATATCACCATCAACAAAAAGACACATATTCCATCAGTTGTCAAGATGCGACAGGGCAATACCTGGAGTACCATCACGGTAAGTAACTTCAGAGCCAAGAGCGTTTCTAACAGCACATTCAATTTCAACAGCAAGGAATGTCCTGGAGCTGAAGTCATCGACCTGAGATAATCGCCTGAAATATCGTATAAAGTTTATTTTCAAATAAGATTCCCCGCCACAACACTCAGGTAGCGTGACGGGGAATTACTTTTTCCAAAAGGGTTTTAGTATCAATAATTGCCAAAGCGAATCATAGACTCTCCCTTTTTGCACAACAAATCTTAAAACAACTATGCAATTGTAAAATATTCAAAAATACTTTGGAATATTTGCAAAAATATTTGGCAGATACAAAAGAATTGCTTATCTTTGCATCAACAAATTATAAAAACAAGTAATTATGAAACAGACAGAAGCCTATCAAAGACTCGTGGAGAAAGGTATCCGACCATCACTCCAGCGTATTGCCATTATGGATTGGCTCATCAAGCATCCCACTCATCCAACTATCGAGGATGTGTACAAAGGATTAGCCGAGAGTATCCCAACATTGAGCAAGACAACCGTTTACAACACACTCAGAATGTTGAGTGAACACAATGCGGCTCAGATGATCACAATCGATGAACATCGCGTATGTTATGATGGAAATATTAAAAGCCACGTTCATTTCTATTGCAGAAATTGTGGCAAGGTAATTGACTTTTTCGGCGAACCTGCTCCAAAAGTGGAACCAGGAAAGGAAATTGAAGGAAACATCGTATTGGAAGAACAGCTCTACTACAGAGGAATCTGTGCAGAATGCGCTAAAAAAGGCGTAAAGTCACCTCTCACAGAGACTGTTCACTAATTCAAAAAACAATAATTATACAACAACATTTAAAACAAAAACATTATGAAGAAAAAGTTTATTTGCACCGTTTGCGGTTACATTTACGAAGGCACAGAAGCACCAGAGATGTGCCCTATCTGCAAGGCTCCAGCCAGCAAGTTCAAAGAGATGGAAGATGCAGTAGATGACGATATGACATTTGCTACCGTTCACGTTCTCGGTCAGGCATATAAGGATGGCGTTAATGAAGACGTTATCAAGGGTTTGAAGGACCATTTCAATGGTGAGTGTGGCGAGGTAGGTATGTATCTTGCTATGGCACGCCAGGCAGATCGTGAAGGCTATCCTGAAATTGCAGAGGCTTACAAACGTTATGCCTATGAGGAGGCTGATCACGCTTCTCGTTTTGCAGAACTTCTCGGTGAGGTTTTGGGTGATACCAAGAGCAATCTCGAGGCTCGTATTGCTGCAGAAAAGGGTGCTTGTGAGGATAAGTTCCGCATTGCCAAGCTTGCTAAGGAGCAGGGTTCAGATGCTATCCACGATACCGTTCATGAGATGGCTAAGGATGAAGCCCGCCACTGTGCAGGTTTTGCAGGTCTCTACAAGAGATACTTCAAGTAATAGATTTTAAAAGACATAACTTTAAAAATTATAATACGGTTATTTAGTATTGTAAGTCAAGAAAACAGAAAAGCCGATTCTCGTATAGCGATATACTTGAATCGGCTTTCTTTATGTGATGATAAATATTGTTACTTTGTTTCAGGAACCAGGAACTTGTCTCCTGTTTGCTTCATAAGTTCCTTGGCATATTTCTCAGGATATCCAGGACGAACAGGAGTTGCACCTAATCCATAAGGAGTCTTCTCGAAACTGCCATCTTTTTTGGTTGGCTTGATAATCATGTCATTATACTTCACTACCATAAACTGGAAGAGCTGTTGCCAACGCGCCAACATCTGCTGTGCCTTCTCAATACCATAATCATTGAGATACTTGACTGCAGCCTGTGGATTCTGTGCATACAGTTCCTGAGCCTTAGCCTCAACACCTGGCTGTGCAGCAAAATAGCTGTTATCCAGACTGTCACGAACCTCCTTCAAAGTTGGGAACATCTGGCTGTAACGAGGATAAACCATATTGCTGGTCATATTGCACACCCAGTAAGCATTCTTGAAACTGAAGTTTACAGCATCTGCTCCCGGTGTGTTATAACACTCAGGACGAACTGTAGAAGAACAGTAGATTGGTGTGAACGCTACCATATTGGCATCATCATTACCAAACCAAAGAACACCGCCAATCTCTCTAGGCATCCATGAACGCATCTGGCTAACAAAAACAAAACCAGTCTGCTGGGTGCTGACCGGACGTTCGTTGAAGCACTGCTTTCCATCCACCTTAAACATCAATGGAGTTGGCCTGTAAGGCATCTGCCAGATACCACCTCCGATATCAGTGCCATCAGCAACAGAAAGAGGTGTACCCTCATAATGGTCACGCATGCAAGCCTCAACATCAGCAACACTCACCTTCTTGTTTGGAACCACCCAGAGAGGCATATCCTTCGCATTAGGATCCTTACCCAAAGCCCAATCAAGATAAGGACTCATATCATAGAAATGATTCAAGAGAGCCCAAGCACGTGCATCGCAGAAACGACGTCCTGAGAAATCAGGCTTAGCATATGCCATTTTCCATGAGAAATCAGCATCCTTGCCCTGATACCATCCCTTACTGCGAGCAAAAGAAACGACATCCTTGGCATACATCACGTTTTTCTTGTCCTTCATATTGAACTTGCCGATGCGACTCTGGTTAGCATGTGCACAAACTGCATTATCTGGAATACGGAGAGCTACCCAAACCACGCCCTTAGAGCCTGGTCCCTTGCCCATCATCTCCATAATCCAAGCTTCGTTCGGATCACAGATGGTAAAGGTCTCGCCTTCTGAATTATAACCATAGGTATTGGCGAGGGTGGTCATCACCTTGATAGCCTCACGGGCAGTCTTACTACGCTGCAGGGCAACATAGATGAGTGAACCATAGTCCATGATACCTGTAGAATCAGCCATTTCCTCACGTCCACCATAAGTAGTTTCACCGATGGTGACCTGCCATTCATTGATATTGCCAATCACATTATAAGTCTCGGCAGCCTCTGGAATCTCACCATGATATTTATTGGTATCCCAATCGTAAATCTTACGCATCTCGCCCTTAGCATGCTTACCAGCAGGAAAATGACAGAGATTTTGGAACATACCATAGTCATCGGCACTATATGAACACATCACAGATCCATCAACCGATGCTTTTTTTCCTACTATAAAGTTGGTACATGCCTCAGCCTCAGAGACACTGCCCAACATAGCCACAGCCATTATGGCTGAAGCAAAAATCTTTTTCATAAAATATATATTTATTTATATAAACAAAGAGAAGAGCTAGAATTCTTAATTCACCACTCTTCCCTCTTCATTCTTCACTTATTCGCAAGCCTTGAAACTCATATCCAAGCCCTTCACACTATGTGTCAAGGCACCAACTGAGATGAAATCAACTCCCTGCTCTGCATAATCGCGGATGGTATCGTAAGTGATACCGCCAGAAGACTCAGTCTCATACTTACCTGCGATGATGTCTACTGCCTTCTTAGTATCAGGCACAGAGAAGTTATCGAGCATGATACGATTTACACCACCATGCTTCAATACCTGGTCAAGTTCATCGAAACTGCGAACCTCGATTTCAATCTTCAAATCGAGACCCTTCTCCTTGAGATAAGCATGACAGCGGTCGATTGCATTGTCGATGCCACCGGCAAAATCGATATGGTTATCTTTCAAGAGAATCATATCAAAAAGACCAATGCGATGGTTCATACCACCACCAATCTTCACAGCCTGCTTCTCCAACATGCGAAGACCTGGAGTTGTCTTACGGGTATCAAGGATATGAGTCTTTGTACCCTCAAGACGCTTTACATACTTAGCAGTCATGGTAGCAATGCCACTCATACGCTGCATGATATTGAGCATCAAACGCTCTGTCTGGAGCAAAGAACGGGTCTTACCCTCTACAATCATTGCAATGTCACCCTTCTTAACATGGGTTCCATCCTGAAGCAACACTTCTACCTTCATGGTAGGATCAAAACGGGCAAATACCTTCTTTGCCATTTCAACACCTGCCAACACGCCATCTTCCTTGATAAGCAAGTGGCTCTTACCCATGGCGTCTTTTGGGATACAACACAAAGTTGTGTGGTCGCCATCACCGATATCCTCAGCAAATGCCAAGTCTATCAACTTGTCTTCTAATTGATCTACGCTTAA
>CAKPYB010000056.1 GCA_934202525.1 uncultured Prevotella sp. | reverse complement strand
TCGGTGAGCATACCCTTGATGGCTCCCTTTGAGAACGGGGTGTTGTGACTTTCCATGTGCTCTGCGAGTTCATCAAGACCATAGGTCTGGGTGATTACAGGGTAGGCGAAAAACTTGCCGTAAGCGGCGCTCAACTTCTCGTTGACATACTTCTTCAATGTGTACAGAATCATAGTGTCTTCATTTTTAAGGTTAATAAATTGTGTTTGTGTACTAGGGGGCGCTGCGCATTGCCTCTTGGTGGTATGAGATGTTATCTCTGAACCACAATGCAAAGATACGAAATCGGTGAGGTGTCAACTCACAGTTGCTCATACTTGCTCATGTTTTATCATACTTTTTCATAGATTCTTTTTATTCTGGTGTTTTTAAGCCCATTATAATGATTCATCATTTGCTTGAATCTTACAAAAACAAGCAAGTCGGCAAACGCTATGGATGGCGGTCTCCTTACCGCACTTTTAAGGGGTGATGTGCAATATAATAACAGTTTTTTATCAAGCTGCTAAATAAACTTAAAAATCACTGTGTTTATGCGGAATAGTGATGTATTATAATTACCTTTGTAATTAAATATGCATCTGCATATGGCAAATAATAGACTGATAAAATGACAACAGACAATAAAGACAACAAACTCTCAATAGGAAGTAGCGATTATGCTGAGATACTGCGACACGCTGTCGCAGTAATTGAGCATGCACGGACAGAAATAGCCCGACATGTCAATGGCTACGTATCTACCGCCTATTGGGAGATTGGTCAAATGCTTCATGAGCGCAAGATTGAAAGTGGGTATGGTGACAGCGTTGTAAGAAGATTGTCAGCAGACCTGAAAGAACGATACCCGAAGATGGGTGTTTCACCACGTCAACTTTGGAACATGAAGAAATTTTATGAACGTTACGCGGGACATGATGAAAAAGTGCTACGCTCCGTAGCACTTTTGCCGTGGTCGCACAATCTGCTACTGCTGAGCAAGGGATTTAATGATGCAACCACGCTATATTATGCTCAGGAAACTATAACCAAAGGTTGGAATCGTGACTTGTTGCTCAATGCCATCAAACTCAATATGTATGAGACACAGGCATTGGCACGAGTAGATAACAATTTCGACCGCACTCTTCCTGCCGAACAGGCGCAGTATGCCAACGAGGTGTTTAACAGTAGCTACAATCTTGGTTTCTTGGGAGTAACAAGTCCCATTCTGGAGCTTGAACTTGAAGACCGCCTAGTAAAAGCTATCACTCGTTTCCTTATGGAACTTGGTAATGGCTTCACTTTCATTGGCAACCAGCATGTATTGGAATACAATGGTAAAGAAAGTAAGGTAGATATGTTGTTTTTCCATCGTGGACTGCGCTGCCTTGTTGCTGTTGACCTAAAGATAGGTCCTTTCAAACCAGAGTATGCAGGTAAGATGAACTATTATCTGTCTCTGCTTGACCGTCTTGAACGTGGTGCTGACGAGAACCGTTCTATAGGAATCATACTTTGTGCGGAGAAAGACCGTGTAGAGGTGGAACTCGCACTTGAAGATATGGGAAAACCTATTGGAGTGGCGGATTATCAGTTGATAGTACCGAAAGAGAAATTACAGAAAGTCCTTGCTGATGAGATAAAGGCATTTAGTGAGGAGAAGAGAAACAATTAGGGAAACAAACAATATGGACTCATTATATTTCCTTCAGTTCGCATGTTTCATCTTCATGCTCATCAATGCCCTTATCCTCGGCATCACCCACCTGCACATGAAGTGGACCAACCGACGCTATGAGTGGTCACGCTGGATGATACTTGCAGGCATGATGGGACTTGCCATACAATATCTCTTGCAGATGCGCTTGGGCTTTCGTGCGAAAAGCGATGACTTGGGAGCTATTTTCAACATTCTTGTCTATACCCCATGCATCACCACTATCGCCATGGGCATATACAACATTGAGGCGACCCATGCCAACCGCCGAAAGATGAACATCGTCTGCGCTTGCATTTATGCCGCCATCATAGCAGTTTTCTGCATAGGCTACAGCAATAGCGGAAGTCTTAACATTGGCAACTGGCTCTATGCGATGCTCGTATTGTTCGGCACAAACGTAGCGTATTGCATCTATATGATTATGATTGAGATGCGGAAACGCAAGAAAATGTTAGAGCTGATGACAGGTGGCGACATGCTGCCCTACGTGCGATATGCCCGAGCCAGTGTCTTCGCCCTGTTCTTCTCTACCCTTACCATGCCTTTCGTCATCCTCTCTACCACCTTATTATATATAATAGGACCATTGGCTTTGCTCTCAATTCTTTTCTTCAACCTGAGTTTCGTGGCATTGGGCTACAATTACGTTCCTACCGAGGAACTCTTGGATAAGGAGGAAGAAGAAAGCGCAGCCATAGCAGATGAAGAAACTGAAAATGGGGGAGCATCTTTGGAAAGCTCCAATGGGCAGTATGCAGAACCTATAGACGATAAAGAAAATTTACAGTCAATTTCTCAGGAGCGTCAGGCATTTATCAAGGAGATGCTTGACAAGTGGTGCGCCGATTTGGGCTATAAAGACACTTCTGTAAACATGTTCACCCTGTCACGCTCGCTGAACATTTCCAAGAACGAGCTGTCACGCTACTTCACTGCGTGCCTTAACTCCACCTTCCGCATCTGGCTTGCCGAGGTACGTTTCGAGGCAGCAAAGAAGATGATGCTCGACTATCCCGACTACAACAACGACATCATTTCTGCCGAATGTGGCTTCTCTTCACGCTCCTATCTCTATCGCATATTCAAAGAGAAAGAAGGTTGCTCACCAACTGTCTGGAGAGCAAAAATACAATAAAATCACGCCTTAGGTGTCTACTTCCCCCACCAAGTAGACACCTATTTTGTAGGAAGTAGACACCTAAGTGGGGCAAGTAGACACCTTTTTCCGAAGAAAAACACTATCTTTGCACCATGGAAAATATAATAGAAACTTTCATGAAAGAGGAACAGGCTATTCTTATAGTGGCATTGTGTCTTCTGTTGTTCGCTATAGTCATGGGCTATGCCATGGTTCAAGACTACAGGATATATCTTGATGAAAACTACAAGGCTCGCTACAGCTTCTGTGATTTCATCAAGAGAGGAAGATATTATATCTATCTGTTTCTCGGACAGACTTTCGTCATCATCCTGGGATTTACAGTATATCTGATGGCAATGAGAGAAAATATGTAAGAAAGTAGAATAATAATAATTTACAGATATGAATAACAAAAAACAAAGAAACAGGCTATTCACGATGCTGCTGCTCGTGATGGCTATCCTCATGCCTTATGGGGGGGCATGGGCACAAACGCCGCCTTCCAAAGGTGATGGCTCAGCAGACAAACCTTATAAGATATCCACAGCAGCCGAACTGGCGTGGTTCCGCGACCAGGTGAATAGTGGTAATAATCGTGTTTCAGCCACGCTGACTGAAGATATTGACTTGGCAGAGTTCTGCCATGCGGCTGATGGCACCACGTATACAGATGAGCTCAGCTGGACTCCTATCACTTGGTTTCAAGGTACATTTGATGGCAACGGGAAGACTATCAGCAATCTCTACATCAATGCCACCTCTAATTATACCGGTTTCTTCGGCTATGCTTATGTTGGCAGTATCAAGAATATCACTTTCGACAATGCGAGGGTGAAGAATACTGGTGGTTATAATTTTGGAATTTTGGTAGGAAACGCAGGTTCTTGTATTATTGAAAATATCAAGACCTTGGCAAACTGTTCGGTAGAAGGAGAAAACTACGTTGGCGGAATAGCAGGAGTTGCTAACGGCAACATCAGCAACTGCGAAAACCGTGCAACAGTGAAGGGTATAAGATATCTCGGAGGAGTTGTAGCTGCCTATTCCGGTAATTCCATCACTTCATGCGCCAATTATGGTGTCGTAACAGGCTCGGGAGAGAGCGTTGGTGGCATTGCTGGATATTTTAACTCAGGAACCATTCAGAACAGTGCCAACTATGGCGATGTAACGGGAACTGATAATGTCGGAAATTTGATAGGACTTGCTGAAGAATGCAACCTGAACAATGTGCTTGGCACTGGTAATGTTACTGCTACTTCTGCAAAGCTTGCCGGTCTCCTTGTTGGAAACATAAGAAAATCCTCCAGCACCGCTTCTGGCATCTTGGCATACAACAGCAGCGCGAAGCTTACCATCAATGGAACTGAGCAGACAGGCGATGCCGTCAAGGCTATCGGAGGAGGCTCATTGACATCAGCTGAAAAGATAATGGCATTTACTGAAGAACAGTTGAAGAGCGGATTGGTTGCCAATCAGCTTCAGAAAAACGTATCAGGAAGTGCAAGATGGGGACAAAAACTGAACACAAACGATTATCCTTTACTTGGCTCTGCTGATGAGGTTTACTTGGATGGTAATCTGACAATGAATTGTTTAGGCGAGCTGGAAGGTACAGGTATATTTACCAATACCAAGCCTGCACAAGAGGGCACATTTACGTTTAAGCATGGCGATAGTCCCAAACATCACAAATTCGTGGCTGCTACCTGCACCACAGATGGCAACATCGAATATTGGGAATGTAATCTTTGTCATAAGTCTTTCTCGAACGAGCAAATGACACAAATGGTGAGCAGTCTTGTAGTAGTATCAGCTACCGGACATGAATATGATGAGAACGACAAGTGTACGAAGTGTCAACAGGAAATTCCTTTCTTGAAATTGGGCAACAATTCCATAACAATCGGAAAGGTGCAGGGCGAGCGGGAAAAAATCAGCGGTTACAACCTTTATAAATATACAGCTCCAGAAGATGGTACATTGGAGGTGACGGCAAACAGCAACGACAATAATACCTGTGGCACCCTGTGGGAGAGCCCTACGGCTGCATCTCGCTTGATTTACGATGATTCTGGCAATTGGCCTGACTTCAAAATCATCTATACTGTAACGAAAGGCACCACTTATTATATCGGCGCAAGAGAATTTTTTGGCAAAGCCATCGAAGGCGAAGTCAAGCTCAATGTAAAAATGAATGGTCTTGATCGTGAATTGCCAGCAGGTATGACTGGTAAAGGAACAGAGGCGGAACCATTTGTGCTGAAGACGGCAGATCATCTGGCGTGGTTCCGTGACTGCGTGAATGAATGTAACACATTAGTCTGCGCAAAGATTGCCGATGAGGTGAAAGAAATTGATATGAGCACAGTATGCCATAAGGCTGATACCGAAAAGCAGATAGCAGAGCTCAGCTGGACTCCTATTGGTAACTTTGATAATAAGTATCAAGGTACATTCGATGGCAACGGGAAGACCATCAGTAATCTCTACATCAATGCCACCTCTGCTTTTGCCGGTTTCTTCGGTCATCTTGCTGGTGGCAACATCAAAAATATCACTTTCGACAATGCGAAGGTGAATACTGGTAATTATTATACTGGAATTTTGGCAGGATACGCAGGTTCTTGTATTTTTGAAAACATCAAGACCTTAGGAAACTGTTCGGTAGAAGGAAAAGATATAACTGGCGGAATAGCAGGAATAGCTGTGGGCAACATCAGCAACTGCGAAAACCATGCAGAAGTGAAGGGAACGGGATCTCTCGGAGGTATTTTAGGTATGTATTACGGTTCCGACAATTCCATCACTTCATGCGCCAATTATGGTGCTGTAACAGGCACGTACAGACAAGTTGGCGGCATGGTTGGATATTTTGACTCAGGAACCATCCAGAACAGTGCCAACTATGGCGATATAACTGGAAGAGATAATGTCGGAAACCTGATAGGAGAAGGTGTTATATGCAATCTGAACAATGTGCTTGGCACTGGTAATGTTACTGCTACTTCTGATACAGAGCGTGCCGGTCTCCTTGTTGGGCGCATAAGCAAATCCTCCAGCGCCGCTTCTGGTATCTTGGCATACAACAGCAGTGCTAAGCTGACCATCAATGGAGCTGAGCAGACAGGTGAAGCTGTCAAGGCTATCGGAGAAGGCTCATTGACCTATCCTGAAGGCGTGAATGAAGCTGACGTGATCAAGGCATTCACCGCAGAGCAGCTGAAGAGCGGTGAGGTGGCTTATTTGCTTGCCGAAGGCAAAGCCTTAGTTGAGCAGGCATGGGGACAGCAGTTAGGCAAGGACCAATATCCCGTTCCCGGCTCTGACAATAAAGTAATCAAGGCTGCACAGGGCGACAAGGATGCAAATGGCAACTATACATATTGGGCAACATTCAGCAATCTGACAAACGATGTAACCCTTTCTGTTCCTTCAGACAGATCGCTTAATGTCTACAACGCAACGGTAAGCGGTGGCAAGCTGACATTGACACAACGCGACAAACAAGTGGCAAAGGAAGAGGGTGTGCTACTGAAGACAGACGGAGAGTATGTCAATGCAAACAAGACAAATGAGTTGACAACAGCTTCCTCTGATGAAAACCACCTTGTGGCTACACCAGCTGTAGCTAAGACTGTAACAGCAGATGCCGGTTGTAAACTCTATCGTCTCACATATAATAAAGCAGAAAAAAAAGAAGGTCTCGGCTTCTACCTCGGTGTGGACGACGGAAAAAGTCTCAAGGCGACTCCAGGAAAGGCTTATCTGAAAGTATCTGAAAATGAAGCAAAAGACCCATCATCGGCAGCACTCGCTCGCAGCTTTGTATTCGGTGGCGGCAACGAGACAACAGGCATAGAGGGAATCACCATTATGGGTACTGACGTGCAGCGTCATGGCACTATTGAAGGAATCTTCGACCTCCAAGGTAGAAAGATAGTCAATCCGACAAAGGGCATATACATAAAGAACAACAAGAAAGTAGTAATCAAATAAAAATAGCACAATATGAAGAAAGAATATATAAAACCAGAAATGCAGGTGCATGAGATAAAAGCCCAACAGTTGCTGGCAGGGTCAGAAACTCCTGGTTTCAATGGAGGAAAAAGTCCCGAGGATGGAAATGAAGATATGTGGTAAAGTCCTAAGTTGACAGGAAAACCAATTATCTGGAAAAAAACAACCCATACTTTGCGGTTGTTTCAAGGGTCTATACACCTCGACAAAAGGGTGTATAGACCCTTTTTTGCAATATACACTGTTGGGTGGATAAAATGGTTGTTCTGAAGTTTCGCAAGTTTAGCCCCACACGCCCTGAAGGGGCAAAACTTGAATAATTCTATATTATTCGTGTTCAATGCTACCCCCCAACTTAGCTTCCCATTCCTCTATCGTCGGCATAGTTCCTTCCAATTTTTCAGGATAGAATTTTTCTAGATCGTACTCAGAAATAGCTATGGGTTGGCTGCTTGATTCCAGGGCATACTGTGCCTGGATACGGTCTTTCTCCTTGCAAATAAGTAAACCTATTGTAGGATTGTCACGCCCCTCTTTGCGAAGTAGGTGGTTACAAGCTACTACATAACCACCAAGTTGCCCGACATCAGCAAAGGTGAATGAACCTATCTTGACTTCCAGAACTATGTAGCATGACAAGTTCAAATTATAAAAGAGCAAGTCGATAAAGTTCTCTTTCTCTCCAATCTGCAAGCGATATTCCTTGCCTACGTAGGCAAAACCTGTACCAAGTTCTGTTAGAAATTTGGTGATATTGTTGAGCAAAGCATCTTTAAGAATGCGCTCATTATATGGTTTGGTGATTCCAGTGAAAGCAAAGTTGTATGGGTCTCTTGTGATTTCTTGTGCCAAATCGCTGCCGACCTCAGGTAATGTGCGGGTAAAATTGCTCAAAGCTTTCCCTTGTCGCTCATACAGAGACGAGTCTATGTAATTGTGAAGGATATTCCTGCTCCAGCCGTTCTCAACAACTTGTTGTACATAGAATAGAGCTTTTATTACATCGTCAGAACATTTATCAATAAGCAACATCTGATGTCCCCATGGCACTGAGAACAAATCTTGCATAATATGAGCTGCTAATTCTTGGCTTGCCAATTCTGTATTAGATTTTGCAGCAGGTTGCTGCAAAATTTCACTTTCAGAATTTGCTGCAATTTGCTGCAAAATTTTAATCTTTTGATTATAAAGCTGATAGAACTTTTTTGTATAACGCAAATTTCTTTCTGATAGTCCTTCTGCATCTGGTATTTCGTTTCGTAAATCTCGACTCAACGTTGCATAAAACTTGCTGCCATACTTGTTTTCTGCTTCTTTATTGCAAATGTCTTTACCTAGGTCCCAATAGAATTGAAGAACAACATGGTTCACCTTTACCGCAGCCTTTATCTGGCTCTGGCGATAACGCTTACAGAGTTCCTTGACCCATTGCAAGTAATCTTTATCTAAAATGTTTATCGGTTTGTTCATATTTTTGTTCCTTTACAATAGCTTTAGATACAAATAAAAAATGCTTTCTTCTATCTGTCTCATACGCCATTCATTTATTTTTCTGCAAATATACGATTATTTTGTGAAACCTACAAGAATAACCGTTTTTTTTCACGAAAATGTTTTTTTTGAAGTCTTTGCAAGAATGCTGTTAATATCCTTGTTCTCCTTTTGTTGCCTCATTTTCAGATTAGGCGGAACTGGGTTATGGCTCACCGAGGAAGTAGATGATGTAGGAGACTTGCATCGGGGTGAACTCCTTGCAGTTCTTGCCATACCCTTTGCCAGCACATCTTCCTGGCAATTTCAAGGCTTCGCTGGGACATGCCTTCTTCCATGCCTTCAGCTCTGCTTTTTTCCATACCTTCTTCCATTCCTTTCTGGTACCTGTCATCCAGGAGGTACAGGAGCTTCATGGCATCAAAGCCAAGGACTGCTATCGTTTCTATACCGACATCAGAAAACGCAAAAACCATAGCCGTACTTACTTCCTAGACAGAATGCAGGAGAAGTTGAACGACAAAATGCGAAAGGATGATGAATTGGAAAGAATGAGACGTTAAAATGGCATGAAGTTGGTATTTGGAATTTTTTCGTAGAAATTCAACAGAAAGTTAACAAAAAGTTTGGTAAAGTGAAAATAAAAGCATAATTTTGCAAATTAAATAAGTACATAACATTAAAAACAAGAAGATTATGGCAATAGAAATTAAAACAATACCTGTCCTTCATGGTGAGGCAGCAGCTCGTTTCGTTGAAGCAGCTGATGAGGCATTGGAAAAGCGTGGCTCCATTGACTTCTCCAAGCAAGTAGCCAAGGCACGTGCTATATTAAAACGTTCAAAACTGTACATTTAAAATGTTAGAGCAATGTGATTTTATGGAACTGACTCAAGTACGGGCTAGGAGCTTCTGCCCTTTCAGGGCGTATGGGACAAAACTTGCGAAAGTTGAACTATTGATTTGCTAAAAAAAGCTATAAATGATAATGGATTGAAGAATCAAGTAAAACTGATTACTGAATAAAATAGCTCCTAAGCCAAATGGGAGAATAAAGAATTTGGCAATATTTATCAACCCATATTTCGCGGTTGTTTCAAGGGTCTATACACCTCGACAAAAGGGTGTATAGGCCCTTTTTCCTATTGCATGATGTCTTCAGGTAGAAGTATCTTTTGTTGGCTCATTTTCAGATGAGGTGGAACAGGGTTAGGGCTCACCGAGGAAGTAGAGGATGTCGGAGACTTGCATCGGGGTGAACTCCTTGCAGTTCTTGCCGTAACCGGTGGCGGCGAGCTTCTGGAGAAGGTCGGGGATGCGCTGGATCCATCGCATCAGGTGAGCACTGGCTACTGCTGGAGTAGCATCGGGAAAATATAGAAGAGCTAGCTCTTGCTTGGTATAACTTCTTAAATCCATAGTTTTGTTTGATTTTTAAAGGGGTTTATGATTGATTCAAGTTTCGCAAGTTCAGGAGTTAAAGAAGTTAAAGGAGTTATCGCTCCCTACGGTCGCTGAGGAGTTAAGACAATAGTCTTTTTGGCGTAGTTTTTAAGCTGCAAGACATACGTCTTAACTCCTTAACTTCCTTAACTCCTTTAACTTCCTGATATGCGAAAGTTCAGTCCCTGACTTTTGCATCATAAGCTACTGGCTTTTACATCGTAAGTCTCTGACTTTTGCACCGTAAACCTTTGGTTTCCGATTCGGAAGTAACTGGCTTTGCTATGACACATGACACTTATGACAGTGAATTCTGAAGATTTGCTCTCGCGCGGGCAGGCAGGAAAAATCAGGCCGAAAGTTCCTGCCTGCCCGCGTGCGAGGCGAAAAGTTGAAAAACTAGTGTCATAAGTGTCATAGTGTCATAATCTGACCAGTTGGAACCGATGGCTTGGGAACGGCTAGAACGGGGCATCATCATCGGAATGCTGCGAGTTGATGCAGAGGGATACCTGGTATGCCTTGATTTCCTCGGCAGTACGGATAATCGCCCTGTACCCACGGTTGTAGGTGGTGCGCATCTTTTCGAATCCGAGATCATTGAAAGCTCTGCCCAGCTTGGTGCTGCTCAGCTTCTGGGAGATGTTGCAACTGATAATCTGCATCGCTCTGGCTATGGACACGAACTCCCCTGTCTCCGCCTCCGTTGGCTTTCGGAAGTAGAGATCCACAAGTTCCTGTTCTAGTCTAGGCGCCTCAAAAGCGCGGTTGTGCCGGTTCTGCTTTTCTATCTCCTCATCGGTGAACCAATAGCGGAAATCACTCTTGTAGAGGGCGTAAGCCTGGGCGTAGATGCCTTCGTAATTGAACGGATGCTCACGGGGCGAGAGGATGCTCTCTATCTCGTAGGGCAGCCAGCGACGGTTACCGGTAGGGTCGCTCAAAAACTCGGGATTGTTGCCCGTGCCGCAGAAGGTGTTGATATGCTTGCGCTGCTCGGCATAATGGCCGTATGCCGCCCTTTCGTTGGTATACTGCATCGTTACCACAGCCTTCAGCTGGTTCAGTTCCGACGGACTCATCGTGTCGAGCTCTTCATAACAGATGAGTGCATACTGCGAAAGGGCGATGATATCATCCTTCGTCATGCGTCTGGCATTCGCCTTCGTATAGAAGTATTGCTTCAGTTCCGGCGGCAGGAGATAGTTGAACCAGGTGGTCTTGTAGGCGCCCTGTCTGCCGATGAACACCAGGATGACATTGTTGACGGCACCTTCGTCTATCCATCCTGCTATCATCGCCACAAGCCATTTCCTTAGGGCTTCGCAGAAGGGCATCACCGGGGTGCCCTTCAGCTTTACCGTGGCAGCGAGTTCGGCAATATAATCCTTGTCACCTTTCTGCCAGGGTGGGAGATTCTCCAGATAATCGGTGAAGGGATTGTAGGGCGGTGTATAGTCGCTCTCGATGACATTGATCATGTCGCTCTTGCTCACCCTTGCGGTTAGCGACATGTTGCTCCATTGCGTATTCAGATCGCGGTCCTGGAGGATTCGCCATTTCCCCTTCAGATACTCGTAGCGCAGGGTGATGAGGTTGAAGCGGAGTTTGATATGCCCGTCGAGGAAGTCTTTGATTTCATCTACGGTGGCATAGGGAATCTTTCCGTTTTCTGCCTTCGCCTTCTGGGGGTGAGTGGTGTTGTCGTAGCACGATTTGAACACCTGTTCTACGTCGTCGTATTCGGGAAACTGCCTGATAGCCCACTGGGTGGCTTCCTTCCTGTCGTACCGTTTCTTAGCCATCATGTAGCCCACCCGCATCACATACTGGTTGTGGTTGCCGGGTTCGTACTTTACCTGTTCGCTTTCCAGTTTGGGTTTGATGATGTTCTCGTAGTAGTCGGCGATGCGTTCCTGTTTCTTTTTCTTCTGAGTGGTCTTGAGCGTAGCTGAATGGAAATGGCTTATTTCCTCGGCGCTGAAGGCTTTAGCTTCAGGATTGAAATAGACTTCGGGGTCGTAGGCGAGTCCGCTGAGCCTTGTGATGTTCTTGCAGAGCGGATCGCTTTCCTTGCCGATGAGATGCGCGTAGTAGTCGTTTCCCATGGCGAAGGCGGCGGGATAATCCTCGCCTTCGTAGCGGTAGATGACGCGCAGTCCGTTGCCGCTCATGGTAACGTAGCAGAGCAGGGTGTGGGCATCGTGGCAGATTCTCTCTTTGAGCGAGCGCAGAGTGCCGTCATCCGGTTTCTCTGTGATGTGGTCGAAGTCGACCAGCGACAGATGTGTGAGACTCCGGATGTTGTCCTTGCCTTTTCCGCCTTCGAAGATGCAGGCTACGGCGAAGAGGGGTGCATCGTGTTTGTACGACTTATCCCCCGTTTTCCGGTAAGACTCGGTGAAAAACCTGAGTTTCTCATCTTCCTTCATGAAGGTTACCAGGCCTTCCAACTGACCAGATGAAGGAATCTTGCTGGCCATATTAATGAATGTACTTATGTTCATAATCTCCTAAAAATTTTATATTGTTTATACAATATATGTATCGGTTATACGTTTTCTTTAGGTAAGCAGATTGTTGAATCTGTTATACACGATGCAAAGATACTAAAAAGAAAATAAAAGAGAGTTCCCGTAGTGGGAACTTGTAAATAAATATATTCAAAATTTTAATTTTTTTTAAGATGAAAATTGAAAAATTTAATGCAGACAACAGCCGTTTCGGTGTTGTTCTGAGTGAAGTGATGAAGAACCATCATGTATCTGGTTCTGATCTGATGTATTATGCTGGGATGCATAAGGAAAACATTTTTGCAATCTAAAAGGGTAAGGGCGATTATCGGCTCAGTGTTTATGTGAGGATTGTTTCTGCTCTTCGGTACTTTATCGAAGATTCGGCAGAATACGCCCGGGTGAAGCAACGACTTATCGAAGCAGCCTTCGATGATAGTTACTTTTTTAATAAATAATACTTTTGAATTGGATTTTTAAATTAAAAAGTGGAATCCGGCGGTCGCCGGATTCCACTGATATCTTTTCACGGATTCACGCAGATTTTTTGCCCTATTCGGGCTTGGAATTTTTGTCACGCAGATTTCGCAGATGACGCAGATTTTTGACCTATGCGGTCTATAAGATAATGCAGATCATTTTTCATTGGATTTCGCAGAGTTATCCGATGAAAAATCTGCGTCATCTGCGAAATCTGCGTGACCTTATATAATGACACCTCCACTGATATCTTTTCACGGATCTTAAACCTCTTGCGAAACTTCAATTATCGCAAGAACTTTCCGGTGAGGCTTGTCTTGCAGGCAGCTACTTCTTCCGGGGTTCCGGCAACAACAAGATTACCGCCCTTATCGCCGCCTTCCGAACCTAAGTCGATGATATAGTCGGCACACTTGATGACATCCAGATTATGCTCAATCACTACCAGCGAATGGCCCCTTTCTATCAGGGCATTGAAGGCATGGAGCAGGCGCTTGATGTCGTGGAAGTGAAGACCCGTGGTAGGCTCATCGAAGATGAAGAGCGTAGGCTCCTGTTCTTCCTTACCTATGAAGAAGGCGAGCTTTACACGCTGATTCTCACCACCCGAAAGCGAACTTGAATTCTGACCGAGCTTGATATAACCCAGACCTACATCCTGAAGCGGTTTCAGCCGGTTTACGATGATGCGGCAGTTGTCGAAGTCGCCCTCGTTGCGCTGCAGTTTTTCATCGCTGAAGAACTCGATGGCCTCGTTTACCGTCATGTTCAGCACATCATTGACGTCTTTTCCGCCATAGCGTACCTCCAGGATATCGTGCTTGAAACGCTTGCCCTTACAAGCCTCGCAGGTCAGCGTGAGGTCTGCCATAAACTGCATCTCGATGGTAACATATCCCGCACCCTTACATTCCTCACATCTTCCACCTTCGGTATTGAAAGAGAAGTATTGCGGGGTGAATCCCATCTGCTTAGCCAATGGCTGGTTGGCAAAGAGGGCACGTATCGCGTCGTATGCCTTCAGATAAGTGGCAGGGTTGCTGCGGGTACTCTTTCCGATAGGGTTCTGGTCAACAAACTCTACATGACGGATGCTCTTCCAGTCGCCTTCCATCGATGCATATTCGCCTGGGGCATCTGCTACGAGGTCCAGACGGCGACGCATGGCAGGGTAGAGGATTCCCTTGATGAGCGAACTCTTGCCCGAGCCTGATACACCGGTTACGCAGGTGAATATATTCAGCGGTATCTTCACGTCGATGCCGCGCAGATTGTTCATCCGGGCTCCCTTGATTTCGATATACTGGTTCCAGGCACGGTGGCTCGTTGGCACCTTTATCTCCTCGTTGTGGGTCAGGTACTTGATGGTATAACTCTCCGGATATTCAGCCAGCAGCTTTTCCTGTTCAGCCTTATCGGTGCTAGAATATTCTGATGACGGACCGGCATAGACCACTCTTCCGCCCAGTCTGCCGGCATCGGGACCGATATCGATGAGATAGTCGGCAGCCCGCATAATCTCTTCGTCGTGTTCTACCACAACCACCGTATTGCCCAGTTGCTGCAGTTCTTTCAGCACCTTAATCAGTCGGGCAGTATCGCGGCTATGGAGTCCGATACTCGGTTCGTCGAGGATATATACGCTACCCACGAGCGATGAACCCAGGTTGGTGGTCAGGTTGATGCGCTGACTCTCACCTCCGGAGAGGGTGTTGGAGAGTCGGTTGAGCGTAAGATAACCCAGACCCACATCCAGGAGGAACTGCAGACGATGGGTGATTTCTGTGAGCAGACGCTTGCTGATTTCCTTTTCGTGTTCGGAGAGTTCCAGTTTCTTAAACCATTCGCTCAGGTTCACAATCGACATCTCTACCAGTTCGGTGATGCTCTTTCCGCCAATCTTCACATAGTTGGCTTCCTTCCTGAGTCGGGTACCGTGGCAGTCGGGACAAATCGTCTTTCCACGGAATCGGCTCAGCATCACGCGGTATTGTATCTTATACTGGTTTTCCTTCACCATTCTGAAGAACTCGTCGATGCTCACCCTTTCCTGCTGTTTACGTTTCTTCTCGCCAGGCAGACCATGCCACAGCCAGTCCTTCTGCTGCTGAGTCAGTTCGAAATATGGCTTGAAGATAGGAAAGTCGTATTCGGCAGCTCTGCGGATGAATTCCTTGAGCCACATACCCATCTTTTCGCCTCGCCAGCAAACCACACATCCGTCATAAACGCTCATCGAAGTGTTCGGGATGACGAGTTTCTCATCGATGCCAATTACGCTGCCGAAACCTTCGCAGGTAGGGCAGGCTCCGAGAGGGGAGTTGAAGGCAAACATGTTGTCGGTAGGCTCTTCAAACTGCATGCCGTCAGCTTCGAACCGGGTAGAGAAGTCGTAGCAGATATTGCTTGGCAGGAAGACGAGACGGCAGGCACCATCGCCCTCATAGAAGGCAGTTTCGGCAGAATCCATCAGTCGGCTGATATCATCCTTCTCATCGCTTACCGAAGCACGGTCGATGACCAGGAAGATTTCTTCATCCTTCTGCTGCATTCTCTTTCTCAGTTTGTCGCCGCTTACTTCCAGCAGTTCCTTATCTGCCTGCTCCATGAAGTCTTCTATGCGTACGAATTCACCTTTTATATATATACGTGCGTAACCTTCCTGGTTGTACATCTCCAGCTGTTTGCCGAGACTGCGCCCTTCGATGACGTGGATAGGGGCGAGGATGACAAACCTGGTACCCTGGGAATACTGTCGGGTACAGGCGAGTACATCTTCGGTAGTATGGCGTTTCACCTCCTGTCCGCTGATAGGCGAATAGGTTTTACCGATGCGTGCGTAGAGCAGTCGCAGGTATTCGTAGATTTCGGTGTTGGTGCCCACGGTAGAGCGTGGGTTGCGCGAAATCACTTTCTGTTCGATGGCGATGGCAGGTGGCAATCCCTTGATGAAATCACATTCCGGTTTGCTCATACGTCCCAGAAACTGGCGTGCGTATGAAGAGAGCGACTCCACATAGCGGCGTTGGCCCTCAGCATATAAGGTATCAAAAGCCAACGATGATTTTCCCGATCCGGAGACACCCGTAATGGCAACAAACTTGCCCTGAGGTATCTTCACATCGATATTCTTGAGGTTGTTGGCTCTTGCTCCTTTTATTTCTATATATTTTTCTTTCCCCATTTTTTTACCTTTTTACTTTTTTACCCTTTTACCCTTATTCGTGGTGGTAAGGTTCACCTTTTATAATAGTACATGCGCGATAGAGCGCCTCGGTGAAGATAAGGCGCACCATCTGATGCGAGAAGGTCATCTTGGAGAGGGAGATCTTCTCGTTGGCGCGGTCGTAGACAGGCTGCGAGAAACCGTAGGGACCGCCGATGATAAAGACGAGCCTGCGGGCAGTAGCCTGCTTGCGCTCTATCCATTTGGCAAACTCGATGCTTCGGAATTCCTGTCCATGTTCATCCATCAGCACCACCGTATCCGAAGGCTGGAGGAGTTTCAGAATCAGTTCTCCTTCCCGGTCCTTCTGCTGCTGTTCGCTGAGACTCTTGGTGTTCTTGAGCTCAGGAATGGTTGTTATGTTGAAAGGCATATAATGGGTGATGCGCTCGGCATAATCCTTGATGCCCGCAATGAAATGCTTGTTTACGGTCTTTCCGACCAAAATGAGTTCTGTCTTCATCTCGTTGGCGTTTTCTTGCTATACACTTTACACTTGAATTCTTCACTGAAGTTTCGCAAGTAAGCCCCACACGCCCTGAAAGGGCAGAAGCTCCTAGCCCAGGGCATCGCCCTGGGTGTTTATGGGCGCAAACCTGTCGCCCTGTAAGGGCAAAAGCTTTCAAATACCTGGCAATATACAAAGCTTTTGCCCTTACAGGGCGCCTTGCTGATTGCCATTATACCCAGGG
>CAKPYB010000055.1 GCA_934202525.1 uncultured Prevotella sp. | reverse complement strand
AATCGGTGTTTGTTGTCTGTACTTAGGACGAATATCCTTTTCGTTTATTGAAGCTTAGTAAACCTGACTTGTCAATTACTTGACGGTTCGTTTCTTTTACCCAGTCAACTTTCTTATTTCTAAGAAGTTAACCGCTTCTTGTACTACTTGTCTGTTTATGTAAAATCTTTCAAAGAACTCTTTCTTTATTGCTTTGAGTAATGCTTGATTTCTCAAAAGCGAGTGCAAAAGTACTAACTATTTTCCATTCCACCAAATCTTTTCGCAAAAAAGTTGAGATTTAAGTGCGCTTTTAACACTTATAAAGATTTCAGGATGATGTTTTTCTGTGTATACATTATTATATATATGCATGTATACGCGTGCGTACATATGCGCTTGGGCGCGCACATGATATAATCATGGTATAACTCAAATCATGCTTAGTTATAGACAAAAAACTGAAACAGAAAGATGAATTTTCCTTCGATATTTTTTGTCTATTCACATATTTGTATTACTTTTGCAGCAGAATCATATTAGAATCATTAAAACAAAAATAAGAATCATGAAAAGATTTACGATTATCATTTCCTTCATTATGCTTACCTTCATGCCGCTCATGGCACAGGTGAAGCAGACCGTTGCCGTTCTCGGTGACTCGTATTCCACTTTCGAGGGGTTCATTCCTAAGGGTTATGCCACCTGGTACTCACCTACTACTCCACCAGAAACTACAGATGTAAACAAGGTTGAGCAAACCTGGTGGTGGCAAGTTATCAAGGAAGGAGATTATAAGATGGGAAATATCAATTCCTATTCAGGTGCTACTATCTGCAACACAGGATATAATGACGCTGACTATACAGACCGCTCTTTCATCACCCGGAGTTCTCTTCTTGGCAATCCGGATATCATCCTGATTTGCGGTGCTACGAATGACAACTGGGCTGATGCTCCGCTCGGCAACTATCAGTATAGCGGCTGGAAGCGCGCTGATTTATATTGTTTCCGCCCTGCCATGGCCAAGTTGCTTTCCGATATCCGCCAGCATTATCCTAATGTAGAGGTATATTTCATCTTAAACTCTGAACTCAAGGATGTAATCAATGAGTCGGTAAAAAAGATCTGCAACAAATATCAAGTTCCTGTCATTGCTCTTCATGATATTGACAAGAAAAACGGTCACCCTACTATCAAGGGAATGAAAAGTATTGCTGAACAGGTTCTGAAGGTTATAAAAAAGTAAAGAAATAATAAGGTTTAAATAGATAAATGATAGATTCAATACAAAACATTTTAGTTCAGGTTAGCGATTTTCTTTGGTCATACATCATCATCACCGTCTTGATATGCTGTGCCCTGTTTTTCACTTGGCGTACCCGTTTCGTACAGTTCCGCCTAATCAGAGAGATGATCAGGCTGCTGATTCATCCCGACAAGATCCAGCCGGAAGAGATAGGACACGATGAACTGTCGATGGAGGTGAAAGTGGATGGCGAAATGAAACACATCTCTTCCTTCCAGGCTTTTGTGGTAGCATTAGCTAGCCGTATTGGCACCGGTAATCTTGCAGGTGTGGCTACTGCTATCAGCATCGGTGGACCGGGAGCCGTATTCTGGATGTGGATGCTGGCTTTACTGGGATCTGCATCAGCTTTCATAGAATCAACTCTCGCCCAACTTTACAAGCGGAAAGGCAAAACATCTTTCTATGGCGGACCAGCCTATTATATGAAGTATGGTTTAGGAAAGGGTTGGATGGGTATCCTTTTTGCCGTGCTGATGATCATTACCTTCGGCTTTGCCTATAATTCAGTGCAGAGCAATACTATCTGTCTGGCATGGCAGAAGGCTTTTGGTATCGAACCTGCCACAATGGGAATTGCCCTCACTGTGCTCACCCTGCTCATCATCTTCGGTGGCATCCATAGAGTGGCTAAGTTCTCTTCTACCGTGGTTCCTGTGATGGCTGTCGTTTATCTTCTGATAGCTGTAGGTGTTGTTGTTTGGAATATCACTAGTCTGCCAAAGGTTCTGCTTACCATTGTGGAGAATGCTTTCGGATTCAATCAGGCAGCAGGCGGAGTTCTTGGCGTTACGGTGATACAGGGTATCAAGCGAGGTCTATTCAGTAATGAAGCAGGTGAAGGTAGTGCACCGAATGCAGCTGCAGTAGCTACAGTCAGTCATCCTGTAAAACAGGGATTGATACAGGCTTTGGGCGTTTTTACAGATACGCTGGTAGTATGTTCCTGCACAGCTTTCATCATCTTGGTGAGCGGTGTGGATCTTACGGCTTCAAATGGAATTCAACTCACCCAGGATGCCCTGACCCACGAAATCGGAAACATCGGCAATCCGTTTGTTGCGGTGATGATATGGCTGTTTGCCTTTAGCAGCATCATCGGCAATTATTATTATGGAGAAACCAACGTGAGATATATCAGGGACTCCAAGCTGGGTGTATTTGTCTATCGTCTTGCTGTAGCAGCAATGGTGATGGTCGGAGCAGTAGTATCTCTGGATTTTGCATGGAGTTTTGCAGATATCACGATGGCTCTTCTCACCCTCTGCAATCTTGCAGCCATCGTCCTGCTTTCCCGCCAGGCCGTCTTCCTGTTGAAAGACTATCGCCAACAGAAGAAGGAAGGCAAGAATCCTGTATTCACCAAGGATAAGATGCCAGAGATTGCTGATAAACTAGAGGCATGGTAAATACAAAGAGAACTCTTCATTACACGAAAATTTATCCTTCATACAAGTAATAAACAAAATTCCCCGATACGAATCCTGCAGGAATACTGAGGATTCATATCGGGGAATATTTTTATGTACTAAACAGTTTTACTTCTTATAATAATCGTACAGGAAAGCATCAAGATAAGCACCACGCATGTTAGTCTTATAGAAATTGCCATCCTTATCAAGGATGAGACAGGCAGGAATACCATTGATTCCATACTCACCCATTACCATACCGCCAAAACCTTCAGGGTTGCGAACCTGTGTCCAGGTCATTCCTTCCTTGGCCATTGCCTTTTTCCAGTCGGCATCTCTCTCATCTACGGAAATACTGATGATGTTGAAATCCTTGTATTTCTCGTGTACCTTCTTGAGATGTGGAATCTCCTGACGGCATGGACGACACCAGGAAGCCCAGAACTCCAACATGGTATATTCACCCTTCTTGATAAGTGAAGAAAGCTTCACCTGCTTGCCTTCCGGAGTGACAACGGTACCATCGATGTAATGGTTGCCGATAGCTGTATGCTTTGCCATCTCTGCCTGCATCTGCAGCATCGGATATTGGGCAGAAGAACTCCAGTCGTTCTTCAACCAGCCCATCATCTCGTCAATCTGCTGAGAGGTGTATGGGGTTGGTAAAGAAGAGAAACTCTCGAGAAGCAAGTCGAAGGCTACCAGAGAAGTGGTATGTTGCTGGATAAACAGACTGGTCTGATGGCGCATTTCCTCCTGCAACTTGATGGCTTCCTTGGCAAGTGCTACACGCTGTGCCAAATCGGTAGTCTGGTTGATACTATCATCCATCTTGTGCATCTTGTCCTGAATAGGTGACATCAGTTCAAGATAAGCCTGATATATATCCTGGGTGGTAGAACCCTTTACTACAGGCTCTATCATACTCATATCACGCTCTGCAGGAAAACCGGTAAGGTCTACATCGTAGGTCATCGGCTTATTCTCTACATAGACCCTTGTAGAGAAGATTTTCTGATAGTCAGGTTCGGCTGTACCAGGCTGGTTCATATCAATGACCATCTGATACTGCTCAGGCTGGTTAACTACTCCCTTGAGCGTGAACTCACCATTTTTGATGGTAACACTATCCAGATTGGTAACACCTTCCAATCCATACTTCTGCAACATGACAGAACAGCCGTCCACGTTACCTTTAACCTTGCCTTTCATCTCAAAATTCTGCGCGCTGGCAGCCATTGCAAGTACAAGACCGGCAAATGTCATCATGCAAGTTTTCATTTTCATCTTATTCATTTTTTCTCGATTTTATTTATTATATAATGTTTATTGATTCACATATTCCGGATTCTGAACCAGAAGATTATTGGCTCCCATAGATGCCTTTGGTATAGGAAGAAGATGTCGGCGGAAGCTAGGAAGTTCTGCTTTCTCATCTTCTGTCCAACTCTCGAAACCACCCTGACGGTTATAACGGCAAAGATCGAACCATTCTTCCAGATTTTCGTTACTCATATCACACAACTTATGCTTGAGTATTTCACCCAGAAGATCACTGTCGGCAATAGCGTTCACATCGTCCTCAGTATATCCAGCACGTTCGATGACTGTAGTCAAGAGCGTACGAGCCTTAGCATACTGACCCTGACGAGCCTCTGCTTCGGCAGCGATATAATAGACTTCGGCAAGGCGCATGAAGTAATAGGAATCTTCGAACATAAACTCAGGAGTCAACTTGCTGTACTTGGCAATTCCAGTCATGCCTTCACCCTTGTATGCCAAAGTATAAAGAGGATCGTAGGAAGCTGCATCATCTTCACCTGGGAAGAATGGAAAATCACCACCGTCACCACCAGGGATAACGATACCACCATCATCTCCATCACCAGGCAATACGACATCACCACCTTCGCTGCCATCACCGCCAGGAATCACGACATCACCGCCTTCACCCGGATCAGGAACTACTACGTCTCCACCCTCTCCCGGGTCTGGAACAACGATATCTCCACCTGTTTCATCATCTGGAACTAAATCATCAGCCACCTTCTTGAGGAGTGAACCTGGAGAAAAGGCAAACCAAGAAGCATCCATCAGTTCATTAGGATTAGCAGTATAAGGGGCAAAAAGCATCTCCTTAGAATTGAATTGTTCAGTAAAGATATTAGCATAGTCGCTCTCCAGTTCATAGCCAGCAGTTTCTGCCTCGTTAATCACTTCTTCAGATAATCTTGCTGCCTCCGGATAGTTATCCTGAGCAAAATACATCTTTGCCTTCAAAGCCTTGGCAAAAAGGCTGCTCATGTGATAATGGTCTGCCGGATGCTGTTCGCAATGGGCGATGGCATAATCGAGATCTTCAGAAATCAGCTTGTAAGTTTCAGCTACAGAAGAACGCTGACGAACCTGGTTATCTCTTACCAACTCATCCTTGAAGAGGCAGACTCCGTATTGGGAATCCTGTTTCCAATACTCTCCAAAACATTTCAAGAGAGTAAGATAAGCCAATGCACGCTGACAACGTGCCTCTGCTATCATCTCGGTACGTTTTTCCTCTGTCATACCCGGTATCTGCTTATTGATATGAACCAAGAAGGTGTTGGCGGTATTGATGACATTGTAGTAAGCTGTATAGGCAGTCTCCACATTACTGTTATTGGTCTGGATGTTTTCTGCCGCAAACTCATCTGCCCCCATTACCATCGCCTGTGCCTGGGTATGCGCCATAGAGGCGATACCATATCTCAAGTAAGATACACCTGTACTGCGCCAGGAAGCGTAAACACCATTGAGAGCAGTCTGAGCAGATGCGGCATCGGTAATATAATTCAAATCGGTTACCACATGGTCTGGTTCCATATCATCGATGCTGCCTATCAAGTCGCACGATGTGAATGTGAGCGCTGATACTGACAGTAACGCCAGAAATTGATATCTTATATGTTTCATAATCTTCGTTTCTTTGAATGAGTTAGAATTGCAATTTAAGACCGAATGAGAACGAACGGCTCATTGGATATACATCCTTGGTCTCGGTTGTCTTGGTAAAGGCATTTGTGGCTGCCATATCTGGATCCAAACCTGGCCAATCGGTAATGGTAAAGAGGTTGGTTGCGGTGAAGAACACCGAAGCACCACTCACATGCAAGCGCTCTAACCATGCAGGCTCAAAGGTATAAGAGAGCGTGATGTTGCGCAAACGGAAGTATGAGTTGGAATATACATAACGATCGTTGGCCTGAGTGTTGGTATAGGCACTAGGCAACCACATCAACTTGGCATACTTGGCATCGGTACGATCCAGTGTCCAGGTGTTGCCATACATCTCGCGCAAGATACTCATACCGATGGCTCCACTGGCTGATTCCTGCATCGTGTTGTAGTAGGCATCACCACCTAACTGATACTGGAAGAGCATTGAGAGCGTGAAGTTCTTATATGACAGGGTGTTTGACCATCCGCCGAATACCTTTGGTTCCGGGTTGGCAATCGCCGTACGATCGGCCTCTGAAATATAGCCATCACCATTGGTATCTACATACATGTAGTCACCTACAGCAGCTCCATCCTGATAGAAATCATATCCCTTGGCCATAGCCTGTTCATTCAACTTACTAATCTGATTCTGACTCTGATAAATGCCTGCCACTTTATATCCCTTCACGGTTCCCATGGCATGACCTTCCATATAGAGATCCTGATGCATCATGTCGAGTGTAGAACCATTGAGCTTGGTTATCTTATTTCTGTTGGATGAGATACTGAGCATAGTGTTATAGGTGAAATCCTTGGTACGAACTACATCACCACCGATAGAGAATTCAAAACCATTGTTGGTCAGGTCGAGAATATTGCTGTAATAGGTACCGATACCAAACTCCAGAGCGATTGGAGCCGGAGCAAGAGCACCATCGGTCTTACGGTGATAGATATCAAAGCTACCGTTCAGACGACCATTGAATAAAGTAAAGTCGACGCCTGCATTATACTCGGTGGTCATCTCCCACTTGATGTTCTTGTTTGGATAAGTAGAAGCCAGGGTGAGTCCGCTCTGTCCGCCATACTGATTACCATTGAAATACTGGATGTAAGAGAAGTCTGACACGTTGGTAGAACCTGTCTTACCCCAACTCAAACGTAACTTCAGATCATCAATATCTCTTACAGATTCCAGGAAAGGCTCTTGATTGATGCGCCAGGCCAGAGAAACAGCAGGGAAAGTACCGCGCTTGTTACCCGGTCCAAATTTTGATGACTCATCGGAACGGAGACTGAAATCAAGCAGATAACGTGAGAGGAAATCATAGCTCAAACGACCATAGATAGAATTGAGTCCACTCTTGGAATAAGTCTCGGTTGGTTTATTGACGGTGGTTGCAGAACTGGCATTGTTCAATACATCATCGTTAGGGAAACCACTATAAGCCTGGTCGTGTTCCTTGCTCCAATACCTGTCAGCACTATAACCAGCCATCACGTCAAAACGATGAGCTTCGGTAAGCGTGAACTTGTAGTCGGCACGGAAATTGATAGAAGTATTGGTGTTGCGATAGTTACTCTCAGCCAAGGTTGATGTTGGCTCCAAACCCAACTGTTCCGGGAGCGTAATCTTTGGCGAGAAATAACTGTTGCTGAAGATGAATCTGGATATATTGGCATCAGCATGAAGAGTCAATCCCTTGACAGGCTTAATATCAATATAAGCATTGCCAGAGAACTGATCATTTTCATACTTCGTCTTGCGCTGGAGTTTAGCTACCGCATTGGCATCATTATAGGTATCGGTATAAAGACCTAACTTATCTACACGCTGGAAATTGCCATCCGCATCACGTACAGCCAAGTCCGGACGGGTCATCCATCCGTCATTATCATATCCCAAGGCAGGATCGTTGCTTCCACTCTTACGTGAAGAATAGGTATAGTCGAGCACACCTCCCACGGTGATGTACTTGTTGATTTCAGAATCTATAGAGAGTCTTGCACCATAACGCTCCATACGGTCGTTGAGTAACAGACCTTCCTGGTTCATTCCGTTGAAAGAGAAAGAATAGTTGGTCTTGTTGCTTCCACCTCTTACAGCCACATTATACTGGTGGGTAGGCGCATTCTTATTGATAACCTCATCTGCCCAGTTGACATTATCCTTGCCATAAAGATTCTCATTAAGACCATTATAGGTATAAAACCCCGTTTCTTCATTGAGCGAAACATTTCCATACTGGTTAAGAATATAATCAAAACCATACATACCTACTATCGAACTGCCGTCATTCATGCCGTCTACAGTATTGCGCAGTATCTCGTCCTGCACATTCTTGTATTCAGAAATGTTCAATGGCTTATAGTTCTTGATAGGATTACTGAACGAGAATGTGTAGCCGAAATCTACCTTGGTCTTCTCATTACGCTTTCCGTTCTTGGTCTTGACAATAACGACACCATTGGCTCCACGTGATCCATAGATCGCTGTAGCTGCGGCATCTTTCAGCACATCGATACTCTCAATATCGTTTGGTGAGATATTGATGAGCGGGTTGATGCCGGTATCCTCCATAAAGGTAGGAACGCCATCAATGACATAAAGAGGCTGGTTGTTGTTACCTTTACCCGATTTAGGATAAGGAGATGTAATACCGCGGATGTTTAACTTGAGAGATGAACCAGGCTCACCATTTGCGGTAGTAGCCAATACGCCCTTTACAGTACCCTGAAGAAGACCATCGAGGGTTGGTGTGGTAGCAGCCAACTTGCTTATCTGTTCCTGACTCACGGTAGAGATGGCGGTAGTTACATTTCTACGACTCTTACTGCCGTATCCGATGACAACGAGATCATCCAGCGCAACATGATCCAGCTCCAGCATCATGTTCTGCTCTTTTACACCACGAAATTCAATACTCTTCGATTTGTAACCGATGCTGGAAAATACAATTTTAGGATGCGCCATAGATGGAAATTCCAGTATGTAGTTACCATCAGCATCAGTGATAACACCATAGCTTGTGCCTTCAATCTGCACCGTGACACCTACCAGAGGATTTCCCTCAGAATCAATCACTCTTCCTTTTACAAAGGTATGACCTTTTTCTTGCACATTTTCAATACCAGCCGCAAAACTGGTATGAACTGGAAGGGCTGCCTGCACAAAGCTGGCTGAAGTTGCTGCCAAGAAAAGCAACAAGCTTTTTTTCTTCTTCATAATAACTGAATGTTAGTTAAACTTCATGTTCATGGCACAAAAGTATAAAAAATATCTAAAACTGTAGCACATTGTTAAACAATTAACTTATTTTTCACACATATTCCTGTACTTTCTCCTATTTTCCTTACATTTCTCCGGTTTTCAAGTCTTTTTTCTCAAAAAAATGCTATCAGTAAGCGTTCAAATCAAACAAAGTGTATTCTGTTCTCCGTAATACATTATTTAAAGAGGATCCCATAGCTTTTGTGTTATGGAACCCTCCCCTACTCTACTTAGAGTATCATTTCTTCATATTCCAGTCCGAAGACATCCGCTACGGCCTTGTATACCACCTTTCCATTTACGATATTCAAACCCCTATACAGGGCTTTATCCTCCTTACATGCCTTTCGCCAACCCTTGTCAGCAAGCGCCAATGCATATTTCAGCGTAGCATTGGTCAAGGCTGTAGTAGAGGTATTTGGCACTGCACCAGGAATATTGGCTACTGCATAATGAACGATTCCATCGACCATATATGTCGGATCAGAATGTGTGGTTGGATGCGATGTCTCAAAACAGCCACCCTGATCGATTGCTACATCAACAAGTACAGTTCCTGGCTCCATCAATTTCAACATATCTTTCGTGATAAGATGCGGCGCCTTATCGCCTGGTACGAGCACACTACCCACAACGATATCCACATCTGTCAATTCTCTACGAATATTATGCTCGTTGGAATAGAGCGTGTGTACATTGATAGGCAGCTCCATCTCTAACTGACGAAGACGAGGCAAACTGATATCTGTAATCCATACATCAGCTCCCATTCCTGCAGCCATTCTTGCTGCAGCTTCTCCTACGGTTCCGCCGCCCAATACCAAAACCTTGACGCGGTTCACACCAGGTACACCACTCATCAGTTTCCCTTTACCTCCCTTTGTCTTTTGCAGATAAAAAGCACCATTAATAATGGCCATTCTTCCAGCTACTTCACTCATCGGAATGAGTAAAGGCAAATGGTGGTTATCTGTCTCCACAGTCTCATAAGCCAGACAGACAGCACCACTCTTGAGCATGGCATCGGTAAGTTCCTTGTCACAGGCAAAATGGAAATAAGTGAATACAAGCTGGTCTTGATGGATAAGTGGATATTCCTCAGCGATAGGCTCTTTCACCTTTACTATCATTTCCGCCTCACGATATACACTCTGAATGTCGGGTAAGATTATAGCTCCTACCTTTTCATACGCTTCATCAGCAAATCCGCTGTTCTCTCCAGCCGTATGCTGAACCATCACTTCGTGACCATGTCGAATGAATTCAGCTACTCCTGCTGGTGTCATTCCAACACGGTTCTCATTATTCTTAATCTCTTTTGGAATACCAATTTTCATGATGTTATAGTTTTAAAGGTTCGACATCAGTTTAACTCTGTAAAGATACTGAAAATTTCAATAGGTTGTATGCACTTAGAGGAAAAATTAACATATCTTATATAAACTATTTCTGTTGAATATACGCATTTTAGTTTATTAGGCAATTAGACTAAACTAACATCCTAACTTTACACATGATAGATATTCTACAAAAAGAATAATCAAAATGCTGAATTATAAAGCGTTAACATGTTAGGCTTGTAATATACATGTTTCTCTCGCCATTCATTAGATTATTATAATTGCTGGCAGTTAGTATTTTAGTTTAAACGTAGTTTTGTATTTTCGTTTATCATAACATACAGCTTTACGTATATTAGTTTATTGGTTCTTTTGTTTATATAGCTATACGTAAATAAGTTTATTCATATCCCAGTATAATAGTTTATTAGTATAATAGTCTATACATATATATGTTTAATAGAATATTTATATATAAGTTTAATCAGTTTGTCCGTCAATTAGGATATCCATATTTTCGTTTAGTAATACATTCGAAGTGATGCTTATTCTTCATGAAGATTGTTAGAAAAGTATAAAAAAAAGGATATTTACAAAGAAATAAGAAGATAAATTCTTTTATATCAACTATTTTGGCTATTTTTGCAACCAATATTAGAACAAAAGAACATTAGATAATCCAGAAATAAGACTTTTAGTCTTTCCGAACGAAAGAATATAAATCAATCCGTTTATTCTAATTGCCAGCAATTCTAATATATGTAAATTATATTAAACAATAACGTGAAATAAGGAAAAAAGAAATATGAAACATGAACTACAGGAAATTGTTGCAGTAGTGAACAACAAGGGTGGAGTAGGCAAGACGGCTACTGTGCAGTCTCTGGCTTCTGGCATAGTCCGGTTGAATCACAATCTCAGGGTTCTGGTAATTGACTTAGACCCACAATGCAACCTCTCTTCGCTTTTCGGAGTGAGAGATAACGAATATGATAACATATACAACGCCATGTGCAAACAGAGTGGTGTGCCAGTCTACAAATGTAAAAATGGGGTATATGCAGTTCCAGGATCTGCTCAGATGGAAAATATAGAACAACACCTTCCTGGAGGCCCTTCACTGAGAGAACAGATGAAGAGCTACACGGTATTACTGGGATGCTTGCAAGACAACGATTGCCATGACATGACAGGAGAAGGACTGAAAAACGTATTTGATGATTTCGACTACATTTTCATCGACTGTCCTCCAGCACTTTCCAAGAACACTTATAATGCTTTGGTTGCTGCGAGCAAGATTTTGATTCCAGTACAGATGGAAGCATTATCTGTCAAAGGAGTAAGTGAAGTACTCAGCGTAATGGATGAAGTGAAAGAGTTCCACATGAACGATAATTTGGAATTACTTGGACTCCTGCCAGTTATGGTAGATGAAAGAACCAAGATTACCAAGCAGTTGAGCAAACTTTTAGGCGAAAAACATGGCGACTTAATTCTGCCTTGCCGTATCCGACGCTCAGTAAAGTTCCTGGAAGCTCAGGCACACGGACAAAGCATATTCGAATATGCACCTTACTCAAGTACAGGTATCGATTACGAAATTGCTATCAAGCGCATGTTCAACATCAAAATCTAATCTTGGTAGGGTAGGTTGAAACATGTAATAATAAAACAAAAGAAGATAAACTTATAAAATATAAGAATTATGGCTGTAGCAAAAAGAAATTTAGAAGAAATTGGTGAGTCTCTTGAAAATATGGGTATGAACGACCGACCAAGTTTATTAAACACAGAAATGGCAAAAAGCGAAGAGGATAAAAATATATCTAAAGGTGGTCGCAAGAGAAAAAGTTACTGGACTGCAGAGGAAAGACGCACTAGAACGAGTGTGGCTACATATCTTAACAAGGAAGAACTCCTTCTCCTGAAGATGAAATGCCTCTCAGATGATATCCCACAGGAAAACCTGCTCTACAATATCCTGATGGATTACTTGAAAAAGTAAGCAAACAAAAAGTAGTTATTAAAAGGGTGAAAACCACAAAACTGTTTACCTAAAAAAGCGTTAAGCTTAAAAATAAGGTATAAGTTCCTACAAAAACCACATTTTTGTTTACCAAAAGAATGATAATTATAGATTATTCTTTATAATAAATTATATATCTCTTATTTATTACAGAAAGCATAATAGCTTGATTAATAATGAGTTATATTTGAAATGGTAAATAGAAAAGTGGTTTTAGGTAAATAGGAATATGGTTTATGGTAAATAGCTTGGTGGTTTCGGGTAAATATTTATGTGGTTTTAAGTAAATAAAAAAGTGGTTTTAGGTAAACAACTTTGTGGTTTATGGTAAACAGAAATGTGGTTTTTATATGAGTGAACCAAAAGGAAACAAGAATCTGGTGTGGATTAACACACCTTTTTCGCTGACAAAATTGGATAAGCAATATACATTATTGCAACAAAACATATTGATGGTTGCAAGTACCCATCTGCAGAAGTATGTTGAAGAGTATTTTACCGAGAAGAGAGTGCTTGGAGATGCACGCTCCGACTATCTTTTCGAGAAAGGAATAGAGCATGCTGTTATGGAGATTCCGCCCATCAAAATAGACATCAAGGATTTTCAGGTATCAACGGAGTTTCATAATTATAAGAATCTGCGTGATACGCTGAAGAACGATATCCTCAACCTGTCGGTGCGTGTAAAGACGGATAGCAAGACAGAGAAGATACAGCACGTATTTTCAAACATCGAGATTCCGACAACGCAGAAAGGCTATACAAAGAGCGACGGTGAGAAAGTAGAACGCATCAAGGGTGAAGTAATACTTGAGATAGATCCAAAACTCACCATGAGCCTTTTTGACATGCGTCAGGGATATATTCACCATATCTCCATGATTGCTAAATATTCCAAGAAGGTGAATACACCTCGACTCTATATATATCTGCTTCGTCAGATGGGACTAGACAAGAGCTTGGATGTTAAGGTTGAGTTTTTGCCGATGAAACAGTATTTGGGTCTGGTAGAACTTGATGAACATGGCAATATTCTGCTTGACGACAAGGGGGAGCCTGTGATGAATAAATATCCTAAATTCTCGCAATTCAGAAAACAGGTACTCGATGTGGTAAGGGAAGATCTCAACAGAATGGCTAGTCGCAGTGAGACAGATATCGTATTTGATGAATTTTCTGAAGAAGACTTTATTTATCGGAACGGAAAGCATAAGGGAGATCCTGAATATGTTATCTTCCATATCAAGCGGACGGATGTAGGTATCAATCATATCGGAGATAAAGATGCAGATATTGCTCGTCGTCTGAATGAAAAAATAAACCGTAATAGGGGAAAGAAAACATCTGATGATGCCACGCAGCAGGGAGATCTTTTTGCGCATGTATATCAGAATCCTGACAAGAAGATAGAAGTAGACACGACTCAAGGTTTTGAGCAATGGAATCAGTTTATTTCGATGGTACAGGATACCAGTCAGCAAGCCCTGTTGGGCAGATGCAAATTCATAGGAATCAAGAATGACAGATTCTGTATTGCTGCTAGTGATGATGATTTTGCTGCATTGAAAACATCGGGTCTTGAAAGGCTGGCACAAGAATTTTTTGACTGTGTCGGTTCATTCATGCCTGTATTCTATAGAGGCTAAGTAGAACAAGAAAGCAGAAGAGGAAGTAGGGGAGTACCGTACTTCCTCTTTTTAGTATGTAAAACCACATTTCTGTTTACCTACTTTTAAGAATGGCTTATCATCAAAACCACAAAACTGTTTACCTGAAATGTCATGTATATAATTCATTCCATTTTGAGGTTATATTAATTATTTACCAAATCCGTGTTATAATTTGATATGTAACAAGTTATATCATTTTTATATCAGTCTTTTATTCTTAGGTAAACAGTTTTGTGGTTTTTGGTAAACAGAATAGTGGTTTCAGGTAAACAAAATAGTGGTTTCTGGTAAACAGTTTTGTGGTTTTTATCTTGATAAGATACTATTTTTTATCTTATTCTATTTGAAATCCGGCACCTGAATACAATTTGAGTATGTGTATAACTATCAGTATATTAGTATGTTATGTGAAACGCCTAAAGGAGTTGTCTAGACATTTTGATTCTTTCTTTAGTAGCAATTGAATAAGAATTTAAAAACCACAAAACTGTTTACCTGGCAGAACGTTCATCGATTTTTCTCATAAACCACATTTCTGTTTACCTGTTTTTCTCATGAATTTTACTAGGTAAAAACCACATTTCTATTTACCTAAAGAGGAGCAACTGCTTTTTACTAGGATAGGTAAACAGTTTTGTGGTTTCTGGTAAACAAAATAGTGGTTTCAGGTAAACAGTTATGTGGTTTAGGTAAATAGAATAGTGGTTTAGGTAAACAAAAATGTGGTTTGTGCTACAAAATGCAGTGATTTTTGGTAAACAACTTTGTGGTTTATGCGTAGTTTTTTGGTTTTAGGTAAACAGTTTTGTGGTTTTCTCCTTATAGAGAATCAAATTCTTAATTGTCTAATTGTAGAATTGACTAATTGACGGAAAAACTACAAGTAAGTTTCTCTTTTAGGTTATTATTTTGTCATTGAACTGCTTTCAAGTAAGTTCTCACCGCATTCACAAGTTCTATGATGGTTATACCAGTCATGGTCCAACGTGAAACCAGAGCCATCAACTTTTGAGGTCAGGAATGAACTGTTTGCGCCTGATGGAAAATTCTTGCAAACTTTCTAGAAAAAATAGTGCCAAGAAAACCCAATGGTCTTTTAGCCTTTGGATTTTCTTGGCACAAAATTTAGCCTTAATCTGTTTCCTTATGTTTATGTAAACGGCTAACTATCTTGTAGCCTCTTCCGTATCTTTTGCCTTTTATTCCAATCAGTCCACCATTATAATAATTCAGTACTTCATTTTTATGGAGTCTTGATAGGGTGGTGTTGAAACAGTTTATCTTGAGAGTAGGATAGAGTTGCATAGTCTTATCAATGAGACTCTCTTTGGTTTGCGGGAGGGACTCCTCTGTTAAGACTTTTACCATCGTAGATGCCAAAGAAGGTTTGGAATTATCTTTCAGGATAGTCTTTTCTTTTTTCTTTTCCTTCTTCTCCTTCTTCTTATAGTTATCTACAGTTTGAGTGACAGTCTTTTTTTCTTCCTTCTTTGCCTGTTTGGCAAAGGATTCCGCATTGATGTCAAGCTTCAGTCCCAGAATTTCCGAAATGATGTTCTTGAGGACATAGATGAACAACTCGCTGTCTTTACTCTTGAGTGAGGTCTCTTGTTTCCAGTAGCGACTCTTGAAAGCAAGTTGGGTCAACTCTTCAATCTCCTGTTCAGAAATATCTTCTTTGTTAGCGAGACGTGCATTGGCCACATTGAGGAATGAAGCAAAGGAGAAGGTGGAGAATTGACTTGGAATTACGTATGTGAAAATATGATTGTTTTCTCCCTTTGCTGAAGGATGTTTGAGATTAATCATACTCATCCCTTTTACCAGAGCAATTAAAAAAGCCATGCTGGCGTATGAGAGATTTGTATTTTCAACCTCACAGATTCCTTTATAGTCGAGGTTCTTATCCGAGATAAAGTTCATGGTAAAAATACCATAGTTAGTCCATTCTGTAGAATGGAGCAACTGCTGGAGTGTGGGATCTTCCGGTGCACCCAAGCCTCTGTTAACGCTATCTATATAGCGACGCATTGTTTCTACTTCTTCCCATTGGAGAAGTGAATCATCTCCCGGCTCATGGTTTCTGATGCAGCCGATGGTTCCCAGTCTGATAACATCAGCAGAAGTTGAAGTTCGCAGGTGATTTGCGAGCTTGGCAAATAAATTAGGCATCCAGTCGAAATCATCAACCGGCGAATCTATATAATCTTCCTGATAGTGATTGTTATCAGTAAAATCTAAATCTTGATACATGCTATATTTTGTAAAAAATTGAATTCAAATCTTTCATTTGCAAAGGTAAGAAAAAATATTCTATTCTCCAAATTTTTGGCTAACTATTTGAACATCAGAGTATATTTTATGGTTTTGTTTGCTGAAAAATCACAAAAAATGGTCTTACTTGTAAAAAAAGACCGACTTTTTAATAGTTTACAGGTCAAAAGGTGAGAAAGACTCTGTATTGTTGGCGCATAACAGTTGACCACCGCATGCACAACAGGTGTTGTGCATGTGCATATCAGCTGTGATGCAAGCGCACAACAGCTGTTGTGCGACCGGAGATACTAACTGTCTCAACAACATATCCTATCTTTTCCAACAACATATCCTATCTCTTCCAACAACAAGAAGAGGGTGGGGCATAACTCCATGACCCACCCTCTCTTGTTAAAATGCAATGTTCTGTAAATATTAAGCTTTACTGCCAGGAATGGCAGAAGCAACACCTTGGTGCATCATGCGCGATTTTTCCTTAGCCAAGGCTTGCATGTCTACAGCCACATCGTCTTCATCTACGATTTCTACGCCAGTCATCGTTTCGATTACGTCTTCCATGGAAACAACTCCTCTCAGACATCCGTATTCATCTACGATGATAGAGATGTGTTCTCGTTTTTCCAACATCTTTTCCCATATCTGGTATAGAGATTCATCCTCGTTGAAGGA
>CAKPYB010000054.1 GCA_934202525.1 uncultured Prevotella sp. | reverse complement strand
GTCCCCAGAACGTATTGTTCCAAACCTTTACTGATGTGAAAGGCACCGGAGTGATAGGATAACCACCCGAGCTCTTGCTCACTTTCTGTGCCGAAGCAGGCATCAATGCCAATGCTGCCAAGGCTGATGTCATCAAAATCTTCTTCATGTTTTTTACTTTGAACTTTGAATTTTGAACATTGAACTTTATGATTGGTAAAGCTCAATGTTCTCTATTCTGTATTCTTGATTATTATTTTTTTATTCTTAATTCTTCTTCGGGATGTATTCATCCCAGAGTTTCAATGAGTGCAGATAGCCTGAGAAAGGCCATGCCTTTTCGGCGTTCTTGCCCAGAAGCATAAACTGCGATGGCTTGACGAGAAGCTGGATATCTTTCTGGCTGACGAGCTTGTCGTTGATGTAGATGCTCTCGGTTCTGCCGTCGAAGCATACATATACGTGCTGCCACTTGCCTTCCAGGGTCTTCATCTCCTTGTAGCCGGCATCCTCGTACCATCCGTAGTGGTTCATCACACCGCAGCGTGGTTCGGTGCCGTTTACCAGCATCAGCTTCTCCAGTTCATCGTGCGAAGAAGTGAAATCGGCTACGCATTCATTCTCGGCAATCTCCGGATTCAGAATCCATGCCTCGATGGTGTATGGAGCGTTGTCGCGGATGGTGGCTGGGAGCATGAAGTTGCTTCTGTAACTCTCCTTGCCGGTAAAGGTGAATGCCTTCTTGCCCTCTATGGTCTTGATGATGGCTGCTGTATCGTGCTGTGTCTCGAACTCACCCTTGAGGTGAACAGCCAGCGGACTGCCGTTCTTGATGTAAGGCACGGTATCGCCCTCGTTGTAGTAATCAGCGCTGATATCTACCACCAGTCCCTGACTGTTCTTATCGGCTATTGCCTCACGCACGATGTTGCTCTGGGCATCGAAAGCCTTTTCTGCAGCCTCCTGTTCCCAGTTATAATAACGGAGATTGGTGAGGGTAAATTGCTTTTCGCCTGCACGGATTTCCAGTTTTCCTTCAGAAAGATTCAGACGTGGATCGTTTTCATCTATCTGATGCCAGCTTCCGTTGTCGAAAGCCTGGGCGGTGAGGGTGTGCTTGCGTGCCTTGCCGAGCTGCGGATGAGTCATCACGAGCTGGGCACCCGGTTGCAGGGTGATGGCATCTTTGGCAGCCATGCGCTCTCTGAGTGCTGTACCCTGAAGGAGTGAGAACTTGCCGGCGAGCATTCCCTCGTTGTTATGCCAGGTTGTGCCGTCGAAATCGGCTGCTGTCAGACCGAGCCACTGCTGTGGGGCAGAATCTTCTACGGAACCGTAAACCTTGATGTTCCAGATGGCGCCACCGAAACCATTCTTCTGTCCGCCAGTATAGGTGAGGCGGATGTACTGTGCCTTGGCATTTCCGAAATCTACCATCGGCGAACCAGCCAGACGGTTCTGTCGCTTGTCGGAGAAGGTCTGCCAGTGCTTACCGTCATTCGATGTCTCAATGAGATACTGATAGAACTGGGTTCCGTATTCAAACTGAGTCCAGATGCTCTTGATGCTCTGCTTCTTGCCCAGGTCAATCTGGATCCAAGCCGGACCGGTGGTGCGAGGGCGCCAGAGTGTTCCGTTGTTGTCATCTACTGCATATTCCGGACGGAAATCGTTGTCGTAGTAGGAAGAGGCGGTAACCTTGGCTCCGAAGGCGAGGTTCTTTGCTACCTTCATCTCCGGTTTCAGATCGAGACCTTCGTGGGTTGGAATGACCTCCTTGATGGTACCGTCTGCATTGAATTCGAGTTTATCGATAGCCACCTGACGATGGAATCCACGGTTGGAATGCGGATTGTCGTGGCGATGATATACGATGTAGTAGTTGTCGCCTTCCTGCAGCACGCTGTTGTGTCCCGGACCATGAACGGTTCCATCGGCATTGGTCTTGAGGATAGTGCCGTGGTAGGTATAAGGACCGAGCGGACTCTTGGCTGTGGCGTAATCCACACGGTAACTGGCATCTTCGCAATGTTCGCAGGAGTAGAGGAAGTAGTAGATGCCGTTGCGCTTGAAGACGAAAGGAGCCTCGAAGAAGTGAGTAACCTCGGTGTTAGGGATGAGCTTGGTTTCACTGAATGACTTCATATCAGGATTCAGCTTACCTGCTCCGCAACCGAAGCCTTTGTAGATGCCCCAGGTGCCCCAATACATATAGACCGAACCATCATCATCTCGGAAGGTCTGACCATCGAGGGTGATGGCATTCTTTACGAATCTATCTTCCACCAGTACGGCTTCGCTTTCGCCCAGCACATTCTTCCAAGGACCGCGAGGTGTATCGCCCACACCCAGATGGAGCTTGCAAGGCTGGCAGTAGAGGTAGTAATACTTGCCGTCGGCTTCGTTCTTCATCACATCCGGTGCCCAGATCCAGTGGCTGTCTGGCCAGTTCATCGGCATCAGGGTCCAGTTCTTGAAATCCTTGCTGCACCAGAGCTGTGCCGGTCCGAAACCGGCTCCGCTACCATCGGTAGTAGCATATATATAATAGGTGTCACCAAACTTCTTGATGGTTGGGTCGGCAAAATAGCCAGGCAGGATAGGGTTGCCGGCTCCCGGAGTGTTGTAAGCAGCTTTCTGGGCAGCACCTGTCTCAGGCGCTGCCGCAGCTGCTGTTACGAATAGTGTTACAATTATATTTTTACTAACCATATGAACTTCTTTTTTTCTAAATGCTTTTTTATTTCTTGATAACCTTGATGACGAATCCACCGCCAGAAGCAAGATGAATCTTCATTTCCGATTTCTGATTGATGACGGATTTCTCTATCTTGTAATCCTCGGCATCGTGGTTGGCATTGATGCCGTCTTTCAGTACGATTGCCTCGTAATCGCCATCTGCGAGGAAATCGAACTTCAGGGTGAGTGTGCGCTCATCCCAGTTGCTCTGACCGCCTACATACCAGTCGTTGCCCTTCTTTCGGGCGGTAACGATATACTTTCCGATTTCGCCCTGTGGCACGATGGTCTTGTCGAAGACTACTGGCAGCGAAGCGATATATCGGGTGTATGGCTCATCCGCCTCATAGTTGGTAGGAGTGTCGGCGAGCATCGTAAACGGACTGTCCTGTACGATGTAGCAGGCAGCCTGGTGGCATCGGGTACCCATCGAAATCGGTTTGGTGTAGATTGCCTTCCAGTTATCGCGGGTTCCGTTTCTCATCGCTCCCGGTGTGAAATCCACCTGTCCTGCCATCATTCGGATGTATGGGAAGGTGACATCGTAGAGCGGCATGTCATTCTTAGCCTCCGTCCAGCGGCATTCTTCCATACCGAAGACACTCTCGTAGTTGAGGATGTTAGGGTAGGTGCGGTTCAAGCCGTGTGGCTTGTAGATACCGTGCAGGTCGAGGATGAGATGATGCTTGGCGGTGCAGGCAGCCAGACGTTCCACCATTTCGATGGCTGTCTGGTCGTCGCGGTCCATGAAATCCACCTTGAATCCCTTGATGCCCATATCGGCATAGGTCTTGCAGATGGTTTCCAGGTTCTCGTCCATCACGTTGAACACAGCCCAGAGTACGATGTCCACGCCCTTGCTCTTACCATATTCAATGAGCTTAGGCAATTGGATATCGTCTATCGGTTTCAGAATGCTTCCCTCTTTCGAGTTGTACCATCCTTCGTCAAGGACGATGTATTCCAAACCGTGATTATGAGCAAAATCTATATAATACTTGTAAGTTTCAAAATTGATGCCTGCCTTGAAATCCACACCTTTCAGATTCCAGTCGTTCCACCAGTCCCAAGCCACCTTTCCCGGTTTGATCCAGGAGGTATCGCCTATCTTGTTGGGAGCAGCGAGTGCATACACCAGGTTGTTGGTTGGCATCTGTGTATCGTGCTCTGTGATGGCGAAGATGCGCCAAGGATAATTGCGCTTGCCGATGCTGGTAGCGATATAATCGCAGGTACTCTTTACGTGGCTCATGTGTCGCCAAGGGTAGTAAGCCATCTCCTTAGGATAAGGAGCGAAGGCGGCTCTCAGGATTCCCTTCTCTTTATCCTGTTCGCTGCTGTTAGCCTTCAGCCACATGCCCGGATACTTCTCCAAGTCGCTCTCTAGGATGGTAACCTTTGCCTTGCCGCAATCTACGGTAGCCGGCAAAAAAGCTAAATCCTGCTTAGCGGTATCGAGCCGTGTTTCGTGATAGATATTCTGGAAAGCCATGGCAAAAGGCTTTTCAGGTGTCGTGGTATAAGGCAACCATGCCTTTTTGTCCTTGCCAAACTTGTAGGCGGCGGTTTCATTCAGAATGATGGTCTTGCCCTTTCGCTGGGTGTAGAATCGGTAAGCCACTCCCTCATCGTAAGCTCTCAGGATGATGCCGAAACCGTTCTTCAGTTTCAGATTCAGTTCCTGATAACCTGTTTCAAAGTTTTGCTGACGATAGAATGGGGCATGGATGGTCTCCTTATGGTTGCTAAGCTTGTGGCTTGCTACCTTCGGGTTCTTACCCATGTCCATTCCATCGTTCAGCGTTACACCTATTGAAGACTCCTGTAAAAGAATGGAGCCGTTGTATTTAAATTGAAGAGAGAGATACTTGTTGGTGTTGAGTTCTGCCACGATTTTACCATCTGGTGATTTCACCAGATAGTTCTCTGCCGATACTGTTGCCCCTATATATAATAAGGTGGCGATGAAAAAGAGTTTCTTAACCATAACTTCTAGGTTTATTGTTGTTTTGTCCGTTTTGTTGTTCGCTTGATGGTAATGCCTGTATACCCAGATTACCACAAGTTTTTATTTCTGCTGCAAATTTACGAATAGAATTGTTTATGTAATGCAAAGAAAGTCCAAAATGATGAAAATATCGTATTAAAAGCCCCCTGTTAGACGATAGTTGCATCTTTGTGTACGATAATTTTAGGACTTCGTTGTTTTTTTCTGTTATTTTGCAAGCAGAAACAAAAACGTATAAATTTTAAACCTAGCAGATATGAATTCAAAGCAGTTCACATTATTAATAGGAGTAGCTTGTTTGCCGGGAATGACAACAGCAGCCACGGTTTATCGCACCATCTCTAAGGTGGAGGTAATATCAGTGGATTGTCCTGTGGGCACAGTTCCCCGACTTCCTAATCTCGTGTGGGTAACCTATTCTGATGGTTATTCAGAGTATCGCCAGGTGCGCTGGGCTAATTCTCCGCTTGCTGATGAGCAGGCTGAGGCTGATGTGCAGAAGCATCCTGCCGGAAGCCAATATGAGATTGGTGGTTTTGTGATTGGTGATGAGACTACCGACAATGGTTATCCTGTCAAGGCACAAATCAAGGTGGTGACTGGAGGTTATCAGACTCCTGAAAAGGAAGTGGCTCATACCTTCTCGCTCGCTGATGTGAGCATTGATGGTGACAACCGACTCACCCACAACCGCGACGAAGCTATCCGCGAGATCTGTTCCTGGGATGTTACCCAGCAGCTCTACAACTATCGCGATACCTACGGACTCAGTACCGAGGGTTATACCAAGAGTGATGGCTGGGATTCGCCGGATACCAAACTCAAGGGGCATGGATCAGGTCACTATATGTCGGCAATCGCACAGGCATACGCCGTGGCAACCAATCCTGAGCAGAAGGCAATCCTCCGCAAGAACATCACCCGTATGGTGAATGAGTTGCGAGAGTGTCAGGAGAAAACCTTCGTATATAATAAGGATCTGAAGCGCAACTGGGAGGCTCGTGATTTCGCTCCTGAGGCAGAACTCAGAGAGATGAAGGGTACCTGGGCTGCTTTTGATGAATATAAGAAGCACCCTGAACTGTATGGTTACGGCTATATCAATGCCATTCCGGCTCAGCATTGTGCTCTTATTGAGATGTATCGTGCCTACAACAACTCCGATTGGGTTTGGGCACCTTATTATAGTGTACATAAGCAGCTTGCCGGTCTGATAGACATCGCCACCTACTTTGATGATAAGGAAATCTGCGACAAGGCTCTCCTCATTGCCAAGGATATGGGACTCTGGGTATGGAACCGCATGCACTACCGCACTTACGTGAAGCAGGACGGCACCCAGGATGAACGCAGAGCCAAGCCAGGCAACCGTTACGAGATGTGGGACATGTATATCGCCGGTGAGGTGGGAGGTATGAGCGAATCGCTCTCCCGTCTTTCTGAGATGGTTTCCAATCCGGATGAGAAGGCGAAGCTCCTTGAGGCGGCCAACTGTTTCGATGCGCCTAAGTTCTACGATCCGTTGAGCAAGAACATCGACGACATCCGTACCCGCCATGCCAATCAGCATATTCCGATGATTATCGGAGCGTTGCGCAGTTATAAGAGCAATCAGAAGCCATACTATTACAATCTGGCACAGAACTTCTGGAGACTGGTGCAGGGCAGATACATGTATGCGATGGGTGGTGTTGGAAACGGAGAGATGTTCCGTCAGCCATACACACAGATTCTGAGTATGGCAACCAACGGACTGCAGGAAGGCGAATCGCAGGCTTATCCGGATATCAACGAAACCTGCTGTGCGTATAACCTCGTCAAGCTGAGCAAGGATCTGAACTGTTATAACCCAAATAATGCGCAGTATCTCGATTATATCGAGCGCACGCTGTACAATCAGATTATCGGTTCGCTCAATCCGGACCAGTATCAGACCTGCTACCAGTATGCAGTAGGATTGAATGCCACCAAGCCATTCGGCAACGAGACTCCTCAGAGCACCTGCTGTGGCGGTACAGGTTCTGAAAACCATACCAAGTACCAGCAGTCGGCTTATTTTGCCAACGATCATACCCTCTGGGTAGGTCTCTATATGCCAACCACTCTCCACTGGAAGGAGAAGGGCGTGACCATCAAGCAGGATTGCCTGTGGCCGGCACAGCATTCAGCCATCAAGATAACGGAAGGCGAGGGCGATTTCACCCTGAAACTCCGTGTACCATACTGGGCTACGCAAGGTTTCTCCATCAAGGTGAACGGCAAGGAAGTGGCAAAGAGCTATCAGCCTAGCACCTATGTAGAACTGGAGCAGAAGCACTGGAAGGCGGGCGATGTCGTAGAAATCGACATGCCATTCAGCAAGCATATCGAGTATGGTGCCGACAAGCTTTCGAGTGATGTGGCAAGTATGGACGGTACTCCGCTGAAGACATCCTGGGTAGGAACCCTGATGTACGGACCATTAGCTATGGCAGGTACAGGCGCACAGACTTGGAACCAGGCTACGCTGAACATCGACTCCCGATTGAGCAAGATTACCGTGGGCGAATCGAACGGCGTGACTACAGGTGCAGGAGCCAATCTCCTTACCCTGAAATTGGATGGTAAGGAATTCCAGCCAGACTATTATCGCAACGCCAACAGCACCCACTACTACCGCATCAACCTGACCGATGCCAAGAGCAAGAAGAGCAAGAAGGTGAAGATAGATTTCACCGAACTGAATTCTCTCCTGAATCTTGCCGCAGAGCGCAAGGCTGACCAGGAGAAGTGGAATGCCCTCTCTCAGAAGGTTCCGGAGTATGCTCCATGGGCGCCGTTCGGCTATGAGCGCATGCAGAAGGTGATGGCTCAGGCACAGGAGCTGGTGGCAAAGGGCAAGAAGAAGGTGACCCAGGATGAACTGGAAGGCACTACTGCCATTCTGAACCGTGCCATCAATACGATGCGCCCTGGCAACCTTGCCGAGATGGAAGACCTCCGAGAACTTTCCGGTCTGCTTCGCCGTGTCGGTTGGCCGGATGACAACACCAGCGAGGAACTCAAGGAAGCTATCAGTTATGGCAGAATGGTTCAGAAATACGTAACCGACGGAAGTGGAACCCACGACATGATTCATGCCGCTGTGGGAAAATTGAAGAAGGCGATGAAACAATAAATAATAAGCCGTTACAGGCAATTTCTGAATAGAAATATAGGTTAAAAGACGAAAATATCGTCTAAAATATCAAAATTAGACGATATTTTCACTCTTTTGGACGATTTTGTGGCATGATATGATAAATATTATGTTACTTTGCAATTGAAATTTTTAAAAAACAATTATCAACCTAACAAACAATAGAAATGAGACAGACACAAAACATTTCAGGCTTTGTACATAGCCAAGCTTATGTAAAAGCCATCGCGTGTTTGGTCCTTGCATGTGGGGGGGCATTACCTACTCTAGCAGCAAGTGAGACCTTGTCAAACCCTTCTGTGCAAATTGTTCAGCAGAATGGTACCACCATAAAAGGTGTGGTTGTTGATGAACAGGGTGAACCTATTATAGGTGCCAGCGTCGTAGAACAGGGTTCTTCTAATGGAACGGTTACCAATTTAGATGGTAACTATGTTCTGCAATTAAAAAAAGGTGGTAAGGTTCCCGTAGTTATATCCTATATTGGATATAAGAGCGTTACTACTGCTAAGGGTGGTAAGATTATACTTCAGTCAGACAATAAACTCTTGGATGAGCTTGTAGTCGTGGGTTATGGTACACAGAAAAAAGCAACTCTTACTGGCTCAGTTTCCCAGATTTCGGGTGACGATCTCCAGAAAGTGGCAGCTACAAATGTGGCTAATACTTTGGCTGGAAAAACTGCTGGTATCATAGCCAACAACCGTAGTGGTGAACCAGGTGCCGATGAGGCTTCTATCCTCATACGTGGTAAGGGAACTCTGGGTGATACCTCTCCGCTGATAGTAGTGGATGGTGTTGCTGGTCGTAGCTTTAGCCGTTTGAATCCTGAAGATATTGAGAGTATTTCTGTTTTGAAGGATGCTTCTGCTGCTATTTATGGTGCACGTGCGGCTAATGGTGTTATTCTGGTAACTACCAAGCGTGGTAGCAGTGGACGTACACGAGTACAATATAATGGTAGTCTTACTTTCACTCAGCCTACCCGTATTCCTAAGATGCTTAATTCATATCAGTATGCTACCTACGTGAATGAGTATGATGCTGACGAACGTCATGGCCAGGCCGGTCTTACTTATTCTCCTGAGGCTTTGGAACATTATCGTACAGGTGATGATCCAGTCAACTATCCAAATACAGACTGGTGGGGCGAAGTGGCAAAGGATTGGACAACCAAAACTGAACATAGCCTCTCTATCTCAGGTGGTTCAGACAAGGTAAACTATTATCTCTCAACCCAGTATATGAATCAGAATGCTATCTATAAGAATTCTGACCATGGCTATAAGCAGTATCAGTTTGCTTCTAATTTGGATGCAAAGCTGAATAAGAGAGTAAAGCTAAGTCTTGACTTGAATTTCCGTCAGGAGGAGCGTAAGCGTGGTATTTATTCCACCCCTTATCTCTTCTCTTATTTGATGAGTACTTTCCCTGGTAGTGCACCTTATTTCCCTAATGGACTTCCACGTACGGGTTATGATGGACTGACTAACAATGCTGCAGTCATGGTGTCGAGTGCTCCTGGTTCCAACAACTCCAAGAATCTGATCTTTAATGCTAAGCCAAAGTTGCATGTTGATCTTGACTTGATTACTAAAGGTCTGTATGCGGAGGGATATGCTGGTTTAGACTATACTCAACAGAATGGTAAACAAATTAATCAGCCTTACGATCTCTACGAATATGATAACGCCAAGCAAGAGTATAACAATCGCCGTAATGATACCAGTAAAATAAGTCTGAACGATTGGAGTTCTTACTATTATACTATTACATTGAACGGTCGTTTGGGTTATAACCGAACCTTTGCTGAAAAGCATAAGGTGGGGGCTTTCGTGGCTTATGAGCAGAGCAAGTACAAGTATCACACCATGAATGCTTATCGTACAAACTTCCTCTCAAATAAGTTGATGGATATTTTTGCTGGTAGTGACGTGCCTGCTGATAAGGATAATGGTGGATATTCTGACCTTACCACTCGTATGAATTACTTCGGACGTATCAATTATTCTTATATGGATAAGTATCTTTTCGAGGTTACGGTGCGTGTGGATGGTTCTATGAATTTTGCTCCAGGTCATCGTTGGGGTACATTCCCTTCATTCTCTGCAGGTTGGGTTATTTCTGATGAGCCATTCTTCAAACCATTGAAGAATGTGGTGGAATTCTTGAAGATTCGTGGTTCTTGGGGACAGATGGGTAATGATAATATCTCTAAGTATCAGTACCTTTCAACTTACCAGTTTACACAAACAGGTGCTTACTTTGGAGCAGGAGAGAAAGGATCCATTAACAAAGGATTCTATCTGACAAGAACAGCCAATCCATTGGTGACTTGGGAAACAGCCAATACGCTCAACTTGGGTATTAGCTCTACATTCCTTAATAACAAATTTTCATTGGATATCGACTGGTTCCAGTCTCGCCGTCGTGATATTTTGATTAGGCGTAATGCTTCTATTCCATCATATTCTGGATTGGTATTACCAGATGAAAACTTGGGCAAGGTGAACAACTCAGGTATAGAACTTGTGGCTACCTATCGTGATCGCAAGGGCGATTTTGAGTGGAGTGTTACTGGTAACTTTACTTATGCCGAGAACAAAGTGAAATATATGGACGAGGCAGCTAGTACCCCAGACTGGCAGCGCACAACCAACCATCCTATTGATGGACTTGTACTTTATCATGCTTTGGGCATCTATCAGACTCAGGAACAGGTGGATAACACTCCTCACCTGGATAATGCCAAGCCTGGCGATTTGATTTATCAAGACACCAATGGTGATGGTAAAATTACATGGGATGATGCCGTCCGAATCAATAAATCGGCTACGCCTAAGATTCTGTATGGATTGACTTTAAACGGTAGCTGGAAGGGTATCGACCTGAATGTTTTCTTCCAGGGACAGGCTGAGGCTGTGCAACTTGTTCAGCCAACAATGAATATGATTACTGATTTCTATGAGGGACGTTGGCGCGCTGACAATACCGCTGAGGAAAATATGAAGGCTCGATGGCCAAAGGCCTTTATCAAGCAGACATATGGAGACACTTGGAATGGTCCAGCTTCCGACTGGTGGTTACGTAATGCAGCCTTCCTTCGCTTGAAGTCTATCGAATTGGGTTATACCATACCTAAGAGCATCACTCAAAAGATTGGTATCGAGAAGTTCCGTGTATATATCAATGGAAATAATCTCTTCACTATCGACAAAATGAAGGTTTGTGATCCTGAAATCGGTTCTTCTTACAATGATGATGGCTACTTGATCAACTCCAATGGTATTCTTGGATATCCATTGCAGCGCATGGTTACCATAGGTACAAACATCACATTCTAACAAATAAATGATCATACAATGAGAACAAAATATATCATGTCGATTGCTTTCGCAGCAATGACGCTTTCGCTCACAACTAGTTGTGACGACGGCTTACTTGATCAGAGCCCGCTCAATAGCTACTCCGACGATGCTGTGTGGGGTGACTTGGCTCTGTCAAAAATCTATCTGAATGCTCAGTATGCCAATCTTGAGGCAGAAAACATGAAGGGTACTCGATATTCAAATTATACAGAAGAAGTGTTCCAAAAGCACCTTTATGGTTCAGAAACGGTTACCGCTGGTCTTCTTAACTGTGATACCTATAGCTTTGGTTGGGATAAGACCAATGGTGATGCTTGGGGCACAATTTATGGCTATATCAAGAGTTTGAACCTTATGTTGGAGAAAATTGATAATGTGCCTGGTGATGAGGCGGAGCGCAATTGCCAAAAAGGACAGGCACTCTTCCTTCGTGCTTGGAACTATCATTTGCTCTATAGTCTCTATGGTCGTGTACCATTGGTTGACAAGACTTTCCAACTCAATGACAAATTTGAGTTGAAACGTGCAGATTTGGATGAGGTTGCTGATTTTATCTGTAAGGATTTGGATGAGGCTGCAACTCTCTTACCCGAAAAATATGATGATTCTGAGTTGGGACGCGCTACCAAGGGAGCAGCCTTGGCTTTGAAGTCAAGAATTCTGCTCTATAAGGCAAGTCCGCTCTTCGGTACTCCTTCACGTGAAAAATGGCAAGCTGCAGCTGATGCAGCTAAGGCAGTCATGGATTTGGGAGTATATTCTCTTAAATCGGTAAGTAACAGTGAGGAATATGGTGCCTTGTTCTTGGACCCAACAAATCCTGAGGTTATCTTTGAGAAACTCTTTGATCCGAAATATGGTGCAGGAGAGAATAATTCTTATATATTCCAAGCTCCTTGTGGCAGTGGAAATGGTTTTGAAGGTTGGGGAAACTTTGACCCTAGCCAGGAAATAGTAGATAAGTTCCAAATGGCTGATGGTACCAAGCCTGTTCTGCAAGACCGTTATACCTCTTATCCATGGGGTGGTCGTGAAATCCGTTTCAATGCAGCATTTATCTTAGATGGTGATAAATGGGGATATGGCAACTCTGCCCGTGAAGTGGAAACCTTCATTCCGGCTGAGGATGGTGTTGTAACTGGTAAGGATAGTAATCAGGGTGAATCGTGGTGGAATGCCAGCAATACTGGTTATTCTATGCGTAAGTTCTTGGATCCTTCATACGACAACTACGGCACAACCCAGCATGTTACGCCTTGGTTCTTCATTCGCTTGGCTGAAATTTATCTCAACTATGCGGAGTGCGAACTTCAGTTGGGCAATATCGATGATGCGATGACTTATATTAATAAGGTGCGTACACGTGCACTTCTTCCTGCTGCCACAGCTGCAAATGTAGAGCAAGCTTGGGATGCTTATTATTATGAGCGTCAGATAGAACTCGTGTTTGAAGGTCAGCATTGGTTTGATCTTCGCCGTTGGAAGAAGATGGAAGAGTGCTATAGTAAGCCGGTTACGGGAGTCATCATTTATAAATACAAAGATGGACACAAGGAATATCAGACCGGTAATGTGGTAGCCAATCGTATATTTAATGGTGAAGCTCCTGCTGGGGCACACTATTGGATGCCTGTTCCTCGTTATGAGTTACGTCGTTCTAATTTGATAGATGGAGCTCCTTATGAGTAAAGAGATAGAAAGGGAAGGCTTCTTGGCAAACGACAAGATGCCTTCCCGATAAAACAATATATTAAAATGAATACTTATGAAAAAAAATAAATATATATTGGGGGCTTTTGCCTTACTCTTGGGAATGGCCTCATGTACTGATTATACTGAGCACGACCCTTATACAGTAACTTATCCTATCCCAGACGGCAAATCATTGTATCGTCCAAGAGAATTCTCTGGTCAAGATTGGCGTAATGAAACTTTCCAGTATTGTTATGACCGTGCCGCTTATACTGATAATCTCGCCATTTTTTGGGAGAGCGGATTTGGCAAGGACTTAGCATCTCCACCTTCTTTGGAAGGTACAGATATGAGTGTAGACTTGGAAAATCTCAAAACTCAGTTGGAGAAATTTTATAAGTTCTATCGTGATGACCTTGGCTTCCATACTGAAGGTTCTAAGGCTGACAAGTATCGAATGATGGTGATGCTGCAGTATTCTTTGGATGGTACTGCGTATGGTGGTACTTATGATAATACAATAGGAGCTTTTTGGGCAGCTCCTAACCGACTGAAAGATCCAAAACTCAATACTGTTGCCCATGAGTTGGGGCATAGCTTCCAGTTGCAATTGCAGGCTGATGGAGCACATGGTTTCGATAGTACGTTTGGTGGTATCTATGAGATGACCTCACAATGGATGCTTTGGCAGATTAATCCAAACTGGATAGATGATGAAACTTACCATTGGGATGCTTTCAAGGGATTGACTCACAAAGCTTTCTTGCATGGCGATAATATCTATCATTCTCCATATGTATTAGAGTATTGGAGTCAAAAGCATGGTAAAGATATTATGGCGAAACTTTGGAAGGCTGCTCAAGAGTACCAGGATCCAGTTGTTGTATACCAGAATGTGACAGGAACATCTCAGCAGCAGTTCCTTGATGAGATGTATGATTGTTATGCTCGTTTGGTAAACTTTGATTTCGACCGTGTGCGTGATGTAACCCGCAAGTATGCCAACTCTTTGCCTAGTGCTAAGGAGTATATGAATGAGATTGGTGATGGTTGGTTACAGGTAGATCCAAGCCACTGTCCTGAAAATTATGGCTTTAATGCTTTGAAATTAGAAGTTCCAGCCGCAGGTTCTACTGTATCTGTAAGTTTCAACAACATCATGGGTGATCCTAATTACACTTGTGATTGGTGGTGGTGTGGTAGTTACCGTTTTGGATTTGTCGGCGTAACAGAGTCGGGTAAGTCTGTCTATGGTGAAATAGGAACTGCAGACTTTGATAACCGTAATGCTTCTGTTTCATTTGAGTTGCCTAAAAATGAGCAATTGGCTCATTTGTGGCTTGTAGTTACGGCTGGTCCAAAGGATGGACACTGGAGTTTGGCTCAGTTGCCATTGGCACAATGGCCTTATCAAGTGAAGTTTAATGGTACAAAGTTGATTTAGGTATAACTTTATTAATTTTTATTATTTTGAAGTTTCAGTATTTATTGGCTGCGTCATTAGCGATTGCTATGGCGCAGCCGGCAAATGGCCAGATGTTCTTTGGTAAGCCAAAGGAAGTTTCTGATTCTGCTTATCTGGCTCAGGCCCAAACTCCTCCTATGGGATGGAACTCATGGAATAAGTTTGGCTGTAATGTCAGCGAGAAGCTGATTATGGATATGGCGGATAAAATGGTGGAGACTGGTATGAAGGATGCGGGATACCAGTATGTTGTTATTGATGACTGCTGGCAGGTAGAACGCGACTCGCTTGGCTTCATCCAGGCAGATCCTGACCGCTTTCCTCACGGAATGAAATACCTGGCTGATTATATTCATAGCAAGGGTTTGAAGTTCGGACTTTATTCCTGTGCCGGAAGCTACACCTGTCAAGGTCGCCCTGGTAGCCGTGGTCATCAGTTTCAGGATGCTTTGATGTATGCCAAATGGGGTGTAGATTACTTGAAGTATGACTGGTGCTCTGATGAGGGACAGAATGCGCAAGCTGCTTATGCTACTATGAGCGATGCAATCAAGGAGTCGGGAAGACCTATGATTCTCAGTATTTGCGAATGGGGCGAGCATGAACCTTGGAAATGGGGTAAGGGTATCGGACATCTGTGGCGCGTTACTGCCGATATCAGAGATTGCTACCAATGTCTCTTCGACTGGGGTGGCGTAGGAGTACTCAACGTCATCGACAAGATGGCTGATCTTTATCCGTATGCCGGGCCAGGTCATTGGAATGATGCCGAGATGCTGGAAGTGGGTAATGGCGGTATGACCAAGGATGAGTATATTACTCATTTCTCTATGTGGTGTATGCTGGCAGCTCCGCTGATGGCCGGCAACGACTTGACCAAGATGGATAAGGATACCCATGAGATACTGACCAACAAGGAAGTGATTGCCGTTGACCAGGACCCTATGGGCGAGCAGGGACGCCGATTCATGGATATGGGAGAGAAGGAAATCTGGGCAAAGCCTCTGAGTAATGGCGAACTGGCAGTCTGCTTCCTGAACCGTACCGATTTTCCTTGGAAGCTGGACTATAACTGGAGAGCCCAGACCATCTATTTTGCCAATGAGGTGAACATTCATGCCAATGAATATGTTATCAGGGATCTTTGGAAACATAAAGATATTGGTACTACTGCTCAGAATACCAAGGCAACCATTCCTGCTCATGGTGTATTGATGGTGAGACTTTCGAAGAAAGCTAAATAAATATAGTTAGTTCCGTTGCTGACGTAAAATTGTTGTTTTGCGGAATGCAACGGAACTTTTTTGTTTCTCTGCTCATATTGATAACACTTTCGTTTCTCCTTTTAACAAATCCGCCCGATAGCATTGTCGCTATCGGGCGGTTCTGTATATAATGACATACAACTATATAGTGTCTATCTCATCAGGCAATGATAATAAATCGTAATACATTAATCGGGTATTCAAGGGAAGACGACCTACACCAATTCCCATATATTTAGCCTCTAATCTTTCGTCTTCCAACAGAAACTTAAAGCCATTTTTAAGATAATAATGTATGGTTGCTTCGCTGTTATAAGCATCTACAATGATGAAACGGCAACCTGTTTTATTGTCTGTTCTAAACCACAATTTGATGAAGTCCATAACAGCGGTACCAATACCTTTCCCAGCAAAATCCTTGCTGGTTGCTAATCTACCTATTAAGACTGCAGGAAATCTGCGAAGTCTTTTTTCTTCAAGCTCAGTTTGTTTTAAAAAGAGCTCTTTTGCTTCTTCATTAAGCCTGTTGGTCATTCTGATGCTATCATTAGAAACAGTAAAAGCAGCAACTATAATTTGTGGATTCTCTTTTAGACAGAAGAGGTAAGTTTTTCCTAATAGACGTTTAGCATAAAGCACGGCATCATTAGCAAAGAAGTCATTGAGGTCTTTGTTAGCACATTCAAATGACTCACACACTGCGAGTCTTTTGGCATCTATGACTACTAAGTCACACATGTCCAATAACTCGTCTTGTGTCATGCCAGATTTTGTTCACGTAAATACTGTCTCAAGCGGATGACATCATTTCTTGAGAATTTCTTGTCTGTTCCAGGATGAGCTTCAACCCATTCTGCCTGTTCTATAAACTTCCTTGCCTCTTCACCTTGAAGGGTAGGAATAACTCTGATTGGTGTTGCCATATTGTTTATCTTTAAAAATCACTTTGCAAAGATACATTATTTTCTGGTATCTTCCAAGTTTTTTTGCGTAAATCTATTATTTTGATGGTATTTTGGTTGATTCTTTCAGTTTGTCTCATGAAAAAATAGTTATTCGAAGCGTAAGGTGTGTTATCTTAATACCCTATAACTCATTACTTAAACAGTCATACTTCCACGTTTATTTGGCTCGAATATCTTGATTTGTGTGATTGCTGCCATATGCCAACATTGTTGCTGTCATATGCCAGCAGCCTTGCGGGCAATTGCCGACAACCTTGCTGGCATATGACAGCAATCACATAGATCTAATTCTTTAAGGTGATAGATTGGTCTTCTTTCATCATATCGTCTATGAATTATAGCCTTTAAGAATACTAAAGAAAGCATTCTTTCATCATAATGATAAAGGAAAATACGATATTAAGGTTTAGTATAAAAAAGAAAACCATCTGATAGAACTAATGCTATCGGATGGTTTTCTGTATTATTATTGTTTAAACAAGTGGGCTATC
>CAKPYB010000053.1 GCA_934202525.1 uncultured Prevotella sp. | reverse complement strand
TTCAATAGCTCAGTTGGTTAGAGCACCTGACTGTTAATCAGGGGGTCGTTGGTTCAAGCCCATCTTGAAGCGCAGAAAAGAGTCGCAAGTTTTACTTGTGACTCTTTTTGTTTATCCTCACTTTATCCCCTTCTTTATTTCCACATTATCCCCACTTTATATTTTCCATATACAAAATACCATATCGGGTTCATATACAAATACTATATCCGGCAAAAACTAGAGAAAGCGCTATCAAAAAAACGGCACATTCCGCATAGGAATGTGCCGTTATATATAATAATGTATCTAATACGCAGATTATTCTACATCATTGTTGTGATCCAAAGAGTCGTTGAACTCCTTAGGAGCCTGCTCATCATTACGATGCTCGTAACGACGTGGCTGACGAGCTGGACGCTCACCGCGACCTTCATGACGATCATCACGACGACCGCGACGCTCACCACGCTCTGGACGTGGACGACGCTCACGCTCAACATAACCCTCTGGCTTCTCCATCAACACACGGTGAGAGAGCTTGTACTTGCCAGTCTTAGGATCAATCTCCATCAACTTCACCTTGATCTTGTCGCCTTCCTTGATGCCAGCCTCTTCAACTGTCTCAAGACGCTTCCAATCAATCTCAGAGATGTGGAGCAAACCATCCTTACCTGGGAGAATCTCTACGAAGCAACCGTAAGGCATGATAGAACGAACAGTACCCTCGTAAACCTCACCTACCTCAGGAACAGCTACGATAGCCTTGATCTTAGCCAAAGCTGCATCGATAGAATCCTTGTTAGGAGCAGATACCTGTACGTGACCCTTACCATCAGTCTCCTCGATAGTGATAGTAGCACCGGTATCCTCCTGCATCTGCTGGATAATCTTACCACCAGGGCCGATAACAGCACCGATGAACTCCTTAGGAATATCGAATGCTACGATACGTGGAACCTGTGGTTTCATCTCAGCACGTGGCTCAGAGATAGTCTCCATCATGCAGTTGAGGATGTGCTCACGACCAGCCTTAGCCTGCATCAAAGCCTCCTCAAGAATCTCGAAGCTCAAACCATCACACTTGATATCCATCTGTGTAGCAGTCAAACCATCGCGTGTACCTGTAGTCTTGAAGTCCATATCACCCAAGTGGTCCTCATCACCGAGGATATCGCTGAGGATAGCGTACTTGTCCTCACCTGGGTTCTTGATAAGACCCATAGCGATACCAGAAACTGGCTTCTTCATAGGAACACCTGCATCCATCAGGGCGAGAGTACCGGCACAAACAGTAGCCATAGAAGAAGAACCGTTAGACTCGAAGATCTGGCTTACCAAACGTACTGTGTAAGGGAAGTCTGCAGGAATCTGACCCTTCAAACCACGCCATGCCAAGTGACCGTGACCAATCTCACGACGGCCTACGCCGCGCTGAGCCTTAGCCTCACCTGTAGAGAATGGAGGGAAGTTATAGTGAAGGAGGAAGCGCTGGTAGCTCTTCTCGAGCACACCGTCGATAAGCTTCTCATCCATCTTTGTACCAAGAGTACATGTAGAGAGAGACATAGTCTCACCACGCTGGAAGATAGCGCTTCCGTGAGGCATTGGGAGTGGAGAAACCTCGCACCAGATAGGGCGGATTTCTGTAGTAGCACGGCCATCAAGGCGCAAGCCCTCGTCGAGGATGCAACGGCGCATAGCATCGCGCATTACGTCATCATAGTAACGGGTAGCCTCAGCGTGCTTCTCCTCCAGGTCTTCCTCAGAAAGATCGGTATGAGCAGCGTCATACTTCTCGAGGAAATCAGCCAAAACCTTGTCGAAAGCATCCTGACGTGCATGCTTCTCCAAAGCCTGATGATTGATATCATAAGCTGGCTTGTAAAGCTCAGACTTAATCTGCTCACGGAGTTCCTCATCGTTGATCTCGTGGTCATACTCACGCTTCACGTCAGTACCCTTCTCCTTAGCCAACTCATACTGGAGTTCGCACATAGGCTTGATAGCCTCGGCAGCCACCTTGAGGGCACCAATGAGATCCTGCTCAGAAACTTCCTTCATCTCACCTTCTACCATCATGATATTGTCCTTGGTAGCACCAACCATGATATCCATGTCTGCCTCTTCCATCTGCTGGAATGTAGGGTTTACAACATACTCACCATTGATACGAGCTACACGAACCTCAGAGATATAGTACTCGAAAGGAATATCTGAACAAGCCATGGCAGCTGAAGCAGCGAAACCTGCGAGGGCATCTGGCTGGTCAACACCATCGGCTGAGAGCAACATTACCTGTACGTAAACTTCTGCATGGTAGTTAGAAGGGAAAAGTGGACGCAAAGCACGGTCCACAAGACGAGAGGTAAGGATCTCCTCATCGCTGGCTTTGCCTTCGCGCTTGGTGAAACCACCAGGGAAACGACCAGCAGCACTGTACTGCTCACGGTAATCTACTTGCAAAGGCATGAAATCTGTACCCGGAACTGCATCCTTTGCTGCACAAACAGTTGCGAGAAGCACTGTGTTACCCATGCGGAGAACCGCAGCACCATCAGCCTGTTTTGCAACTTTTCCGGTCTCAATTGTGATGGTTCTTCCATCAGGCAACTGAACACTTTTTGTAATTACGTTCATCTAAATTAAAAAACTTATTGTTTTGTCTAACATCTAAAATATCTAAAACGCTGCAAAGATACCTCTTTAATTATTAATAAACAAATAAATCAGCAATTATTTTCCACTTTTTTAAATAATTTATCTATAGAAGGTGCATTATTCGCAATTTTATTACTATCTTTGCACTCGATAATTTTGCAAAATAATAAAATTCATGAAGATAACTAGACTCTTTTCAGTGGCAGCGATTATGGTAGCTGCACTGGCTTTGACTTCTTGTAACAACAAGAAATTCCACATCAACGGCAATATCACAGAGGCTCAGGACTCTATGCTCTATCTGGAGAATATCAGCCTGAACGGTCCTGTGAAAATCGACTCTGTAAAACTGGGCGAGGATGGTGCCTTTGCCTTCGACGAGGCTGCCATGGACTCTGTTACCCCAGAGTTCTACCGCTTACGCATCGCCAACCAAACCATCAATCTTTCCATCGATTCTACAGAAACCGTCAAGGTAAAGGCGGCTTATCCGCAGATGAGTTTCAAATACGAAGTGGAAGGCTCTGAAAACTGCAACAAGATTAAGGAGCTGTCTCTTAAGCAGATGACTCTCCAGAGTAATATCAACGGCCTCGTAAAAGATCCTAACATCGGCAACGATTCTATCGAATCTATCGTGGGCCGCATGCTCCAGGCTTACAAACAGGACATCAAGGCCAACTACATCTTCAAGGAGCCAATGAAGGCATACGCTTACTATGCGCTCTTCCAAACGGTACAGTTGGGCAATGTGAATACACTTATCTTCAACCCTCGCAACAACAAAGACGACGTGAAGGTATTTGCTGCCGTAGCAACCAGTTGGGATACCTACTATCCTGGCGCTGAGCGTGGCAAGAACCTCCACAATATCGCCATCGAGGGAATGAAGGACATCCGCATCATCGAGAACCAGATGGCACAGCAGCAGATAGATGCCAGCAAGGTGAGCGTAAACGGATGCATCGAACTTGCACTTCAGGACAACAAGGGACAGGTACGTCGTCTCTCCGACCTGAAGGGTAAGGTGGTATTGCTCGACTTCCATCTCTTCGCAAGCAAAGAGAGCACCAAGCGCATCATGATGTTGCGTGAGCTCTACAACAAGTATCATGCTGCCGGACTGGAGATTTATCAGGTATCAGTTGACCCTGACGAGCACTTCTGGAAGACCTCTACCGCTGCCATTCCTTGGATTTGCGTACGCGATGAAGATGGCATTCAGGGCAAGAGTCTGACTCTCTATAATGTCCAGAGCATCCCAACCTTCTTCCTGATTGACCGCAGCAACACCCTGCAGGCACGTGATGCACAGATCAAGGACATAGAGGCAGCCATCAAGAACCTTCTTTAAAATAATCAGGAGTTAGAAGTTAGGAGAGAACAGTTTCGGCTTTTCATCTTCCAGCTTCTAACTCTTATTCTTTAACGCCAGTTCTGTATCTGCTTTTATGACAACATAGATGGCAATATCAGAAATACGAACCATACAAGGAACTTAAGAACAAGACAAAGATAAACTTTTAAACCCTAAAAAATGAATAAGAAATTTTTAGCAATGGCAGCCTTGGCACTTATCACAACAGGAGCACAGGCTAAAGTAAAGTTGCCACACATCTTGGGTGACAACATGATTTTACAGCAAAACACAGAGGCTAACCTCTGGGGATGGGACAAACCAGGAACTACCGTAGAGGTTACTACCTCATGGTCGGCACAGAAATATTCTGCCAAGACCGGTAAAGACGGCAAATGGGCGGTTAAAGTACAGACCCCGAAGGCGAGCTACACCCCACTCTCCATCACTTTCGATGATGGTGAAAAGACCACTCTCAACAATGTGCTGGCAGGAGAAGTATGGGTTTGCGCAGGTCAGAGCAACATGGAGATGCCAGTAAAAGGATTCGGCAACTGTCCTGTAGAAGGTTACAACAAGGCGGTGCTCGAAGCCAACCAGTACAAAGGCGTACATTACGTAAAGATTCCTAGCGTAATGAGCAGTAAGCCGTTAGATGATGCCAACTGCGAATGGAAGGAGGTTAATCCGGAAACCGTAGGCGATGCTTCGGCTACAGGATACTTCTTTGCACAGGTAGTAAACAAGGCTCTTGATATTCCTGTAGGTCTGGTCATGGCAAACAAGGGCGGAAGCCGTGTAGAAAGCTGGCTCGACCGCGACTACCTGAAGAAGAACACCAAGGAAGATCTCGACTCTGTGAAGATGACCAAGAACCCTAAATTCAAGTGGGACTTCCTCTATCCTCTTCTCTGGGGTAACGGAACTTTCCACCCTATCCTCAACTATAGCGTAAAGGGTATTCTCTTCTATCAGGGATGTTCTAATGTAGGTGACCCTGACGGTCAGTACACCAAGCGTCTTGCCGACCTCGTTGCCCAGTGGCGCAGAGACTTCAAGCAGGGCGAACTGCCATTCTATTTCGTACAGATAGCACCTTATCATAATGGTGACGTAAATGGCGATTGGGGAGCTAAGCTCCGCGAACAGCAGTTCAATGCAGCCAAGGTGATTCCAAACAGCGGCATCGTCTGTACCGAAGACCTGGTTTATCCATACGAGGTTGAGCAGATTCATCCATGCCAGAAACAGCCTGTAGGCGAACGCCTTGCACTCCAGGCACTCAGTAAGACTTATGGTATGAAGGGACTCTTCAGCGAGAGCATGACCTTCAAGGAGATGAAGATTGTAGGTGATACTGTAAAGGTGCATTTCGACAACACCTACGGAGCCTATAACCGCTTTGAAGGTATCGAAGGCTTCGAAGTTGCTGGCGAAGATAAGGTATTCCATAAGGCTACAGCCAAGCACTTCTGGCAGGAAGGCAACGATACTTGGAACGAGTGCGTCATCGTAACCAGTCCTGAGGTAAAGAAGCCAGTAGCCCTTCGCTACTGTTTCCGCAACTTCCAGCTCGGCAATATGGCAAATGCAGGCAATCAGCCTCTCTTCCCATTCCGTACAGACAATTGGTAATAATTATCAAAATATCATCAGCGGTCGATCTTTGCCTGAATCAAAGACCGGCCGCTTTTCGATTATAACATGATGATAAATCCTTTTCCATAATACATAAAACATTATACATTAATCATTATATGAGTCACGTATTAGATAAGTTTCAGTTTTGCCCGGTTTGCGGCTCTAACCATTTCGAAATCAACAACATCAAGAGCAAGAAGTGTAAAGACTGCGGATTCTCTTATTACCTCAATCCGAGCAGTGCTACGGTAGCTCTCATACTCAACAGCAAGGAAGAACTCCTGGTAGTAAGGCGGAAGAAAGAACCAGCCAAGGGGGCACTCGATTTGCCAGGCGGTTTCGTCGACATGGATGAAACAGGCGAAGAAGGTATGGCAAGAGAGGTAAAAGAGGAAACCGGACTGGATGCAACTGAGGTTAAGTATCAGTTCAGCTACCCAAACCTCTACCTCTACTCAGGTTTCATGGTTCATACCCTCGATATGTTCTACGAAGTGAAGGTGAAAGACGACACTCATATAGAAGCAATGGACGATGCAGAAGAATCATTCTGGATACCATTGAGCAGGCTCAATCCTGATGAGTTTGCATTCGATTCCATACGCAAGGGGCTCCATCGTTATTTGGAAACAAAATTGGGATAAAAAGGGTTCAATTCAGCCAAATATGGCTCCCAAACATTAAAAAAACCAAAAAAAACACCATATAATAAGGTATAAGCAAAAAGTTTACTTACTTTTGCCAACCGAAAAAAAATTGTGTATAAGCTTATGCAAGAGAATTTAGTAATCGTCGAGAGCCCTGCGAAGGCTAAAAAGATCGAAGAGTTTTTAGGTAAGGACTATAAGGTTATGTCTTCTTACGGTCATATCCGTGACCTGAAGAAGAAGGAACTTAGTATAAACGAGAAAACCATGGAACCTGATTATGAGATTCCAGAGGAAAAGAAAAAACTCGTTACAGAATTGAAAACGAATGCGAAGAAAGCCAAGAAAATCTGGTTAGCATCCGATGAGGACCGCGAGGGAGAAGCCATCAGCTGGCACCTTTGCGAAGTACTGGGATTGGATGAGGAGAAGACAAACCGTATTGTCTTCCACGAGATTACCAAACAGGCTATTCTTGACGCAATCAAGAACCCACGCCATCTGGACATGAACCTTGTGAATGCCCAGCAGGCACGTCGTGTACTCGACCGTCTGGTAGGTTTCAAGCTTTCTCCTATCTTGTGGAGAAAGGTTAAGCCAGCCCTTTCTGCAGGTCGTGTACAGAGTGTTGCTGTCCGTCTGATAGTAGAACGTGAGCGTGAAATTCAGAAGTTCCAGAGTGTTCCATACTATCGCGTTACCGCTATCTTTGCCCTCATCAGCGACAGCGGCAATGCAACAGAGGTAAAGGCAGAACTGGATCAGCGCTTCAATACCCACGAAGAGGTAGAAGCTTTCCTTGAGAAGTGCAAAGACGCTAAGTTTATGGTTGAATCTGTAACCAAGAAACCTTTAAAGCGTTCTCCTGCACCACCTTTCACAACTTCTACTCTGCAGCAGGAAGCTGCACGCAAGCTTGGTTTCACCGTTGTACAGACCATGATGATAGCCCAGAAACTTTACGAAAGCGGACGCATCACTTACATGCGAACCGATAGCGTAAACCTTTCTACGCTCTGTACCAACGCCAGCAAAGACGAGATTATCAGAGAGTATGGCAAGGAATACAGCCAGGCTCGTGCCTACCACACCAGTTCAAAGGGTGCACAGGAAGCACACGAGGCTATCCGTCCTACCTACATGAACGAACCAACCATCGAAGGAACCGTTCAGGAGAAGCGTCTTTACGAACTCATCTGGAAGCGTACCATCGCATCACAGATGGCTGATGCACAGCTCGAAAAGACAACCATCAGCATCAATATCGGCAACACAAGCGAAAAGTTTGTTGCTACCGGCGAGGTTGTTTCATTCGATGGTTTCCTCAAGGTTTATCTCGAGTCAACCGACGATGAAGAGCATGCTGAGGATTCTTCCCACATTCTTCCAGCCCTGAAAGAAGGCGATGAATTGCAGCGCAGAGAAATCCTTGCTACAGAGAAGTATTCTCTGGCTCCTGCAAGATACACCGAGGCCAGTCTGGTGAAGAAACTGGAAGATCTCGGCATCGGCCGTCCATCTACTTATGCTCCAACCATCAGTACCATCCAGCAGCGTCAATACGTGGTAAAGGGTGACAAGACGGGCGAAGAGCGCACATTCACCATAGATTCCCTGAAGGGCATCAAGATAACCCAGAAGTTGAAGAAAGAGATGGCAGGCTCTGAAAAGGGCAAGCTTCTGCCTACTGATATCGGTATCGTGGTAAACGATTTCCTGATGGAGAACTTCCCGAACATCATGAACTACAACTTTACGGCAGACGTAGAGAAGAAGTTTGATGATATTGCAGAAGGAAAGACCGAATGGACCAACTGGATGAAGGATTTCGACAAGGGCTTTGAGCCTGAAGTGAAAGAAGTCCTGGAAGCCCGCAACCAGCACAAAGCCGGCGAGCGCAATCTCGGAAATGATCCAAAGACAGGAAAGCCAGTATTCGTCAAGATTGGCCGTTTTGGACCTGTGGTACAGATTGGTTCTGCTGAGGATAAGGACAAGCCTCAGTTTGCCCAGCTGCCATCAGACAAGAGCATCGAAACCATCACCCTGGAAGAGGCTTTGGAACTCTTCAAGCTACCAAGAGAACTCGGTGATTATGAAGGCATTACTGTAACAGTTGGCTCTGGCCGTTACGGCCCTTACATTCTCCATAACCGCAAGTATGTTTCTATTCCAAAGGAGGATGATCCGCTGACCATCACACTGGATAGAGCCATCGAACTGATCAAGGAAAAGCGCGAAGCCGAAGAGAAGCGTCATCTCAAAGTCTTCGATGAGGACGATAAGATGGAAATTCTCAATGGTAAGTATGGTCCATACATTGCTTACGACGGCAAGAATTACCGCATTCCAAAGGCAAAACATGAGAGTGCAGAGGAGCTTACATACGAGGAGTGTATGGAAATTATCAAAGCTGCTCCAGAACCAAAGGCTAGAGGCAGAAAGAAGTGATAAACATGCCTCATTGACATAGAAACAGAAGAAAATGAAGTCAATCATCATCATAGGATACATGGGCGCCGGCAAGACAACGGTCGGCAAAGCCCTCGCCAAAGACCTTGGCGTTATGTTCTACGATCTCGACTGGTATATCGAGAGCCGAATGCGCAAGACCGTTAAACAGATCTTCGACGAAGTTGGAGAAGAGGGATTTCGCAAGATAGAGCACAATATGCTACACGAAGTGGCAGAGTTTGAAAATGTAGTGGTAAGTTGCGGAGGAGGAACACCATGTTTCTTCGACAATATGGACTACATGAACCAACTTGGCGAAACGTTTTACCTGAAGGCATCTCCAGAAACCCTTCACGCTCATCTGAAGATGGGCAAAGGCGTACGCCCTCTGCTGCTCAACAAAACACCGGAAGAGGTAGACAAGTTTATCCATGAACAGCTGAAACTTCGCGAGCCTTACTACGAAAAGGCAAAACACATCATCGATATCAACGTGATGGACAATTTTGATAAAATCAACGCTATCGTTCGGCAGATCAGAGACCTGCTGAACGTATAGCCGTATCTATAAAGTAATATATAATATAAGGTAACAAACAAAACTGATTTCCAGCAAGCAAGATTAGAAAATGAAGAAATGGACTATTGAAGACTCGAAGGAGCTCTACAACATCTGTGGTTGGGGTACTTCTTACTTTGGCATCAACGACAAGGGTGATGTCTATGTAACTCCATGCAAGGACAACACGCAGATAGACCTGCGCGACATCATGGACGAGTTGGCATTACGCGACATCAACGCTCCCGTACTGCTCCGTTTCCCAGACATCCTCGACAACCGCATCGAGAAGACAGCCAGCTGTTTTCAAAAGGCAAAGGAAGAGTATGGATACAAGGGAGAAAACTTTGTCATCTATCCTATTAAGGTGAACCAGATGCAGCCGGTCGTTGAGGAGATTATCTCTCACGGCAAGAAGTTCAACCTCGGACTGGAGGCTGGCTCTAAGCCTGAACTCCACGCCGTCATTGCCGTACAGGCACAGAGCGACTCGCTCATCATCTGCAACGGCTACAAGGATGAGAGCTACATCGAACTTGCCTTGCTGGCTCAGAAGATGGGCAAGCGCATCTTTATCGTGGTAGAAAAGCTCAACGAGCTGGATATCATCGAAAAGGTGGCCAAAAAGCTCAACGTAATGCCAAACATCGGTATCCGCATCAAACTGGCTTCTTCCGGTTCTGGCAAATGGGCTGAAAGCGGCGGCGATGCATCTAAGTTCGGTTTAACCAGCGCAGAACTGCTCACAGCCCTCAAGAAGATAGACGAGATGGGATTCCACGACTGTCTGCGCCTCATCCACTTCCATATCGGAAGTCAGATTACCAAGATTCGCCGCATCCAGACCGCTCTCCGTGAGGCTGCACAGTTCTACATTAGTCTCCACAAGATGGGCTACAATGTAGATTTCGTTGATTGCGGTGGTGGTCTTGGCGTGGATTACGACGGCACCCGCTCTTCAAGCAGCGAGAGTTCCGTAAACTACTCTATCCAGGAGTATGTGAACGACTGTGTCTATACGTTCGTAGATGCTGCCAACAAGAACAATATCGAGCACCCTAACCTCATCACCGAGAGCGGACGCTCGCTCTCTGCCCACCACTCCGTATTGGTGATTGATGTCTTGGAGACGGCTTCCCTGCCGGAAATGCCAGAGGAGTTTGAGGCAAAGGAAACCGACCACCAGCTGGTTAAGGACCTCTATGAGATATGGGACAACCTGAATCCACGCAACATGCTGGAGGACTGGCATGATGCCGAGCAGATTCGCGACGAGGCTTTGCAGCTCTTCTCTCACGGCATCGTAGATCTGAAGACCCGTGCAGAGATTGAGGCAATGTACTGGAGCGTGTGCCACGAGATCAACAATCTTGCCAAGCACATGAAGCATGTACCTGAGGAGCTCAGAGGATTGGACAAGATTCTTGCCGACAAGTATTTCTGCAACTTCTCTCTGTTCCAGAGCCTGCCAGACAGTTGGGCTATCGACCAGCTCTTCCCTATCATGCCTATCCAGCGTCTGAACGAGCGTCCTACCCGTAACGCTACCTTGCAGGACATCACCTGCGACAGCGACGGAAAGATTGCGAACTTCGTAACCGACGGTCATATCGGCAATGTTCTTCCTCTTCATCCATTGAAGAAGAACGAGCCATACTATCTCGGTGTGTTCCTCGTTGGTGCCTACCAGGAGATTCTGGGCGACATGCACAATCTCTTCGGCGACACCAATGCTGCCCACATCTCTGTAAAGGACGGCAAGTATTGCATCGACCAGATATTCGATGGCGAGACCGTAGAGGAGGTATTGGATTACGTACAGTACAATCCGAAGAAGCTCGTCCGCCAGTTGGAGCAGTGGGTAACCAAGAGTGTGAAGGAAGGCAAGATTTCCCTCGATGAGGGTAAGGAGTTCCTGGGCACCTATCGCAATGGTCTCTTCGGATACACTTATCTTCAGTAAGTGAAGAACGAAGAGTGAAAAGTGAATAATTCAATTGCTTTAACTCATCATAAAGTTCAATTTTCAAAGTTCAAAGTTCAAAGTAACAAGATGGAAAAAGTAACAGTAGTAAAGGTAGGCGGTGCCATCGTTGAAGACAGCGAGCAGCTGGCACAGCTCTTGAAGGATTTCGCAGCCATTCCCGGCAAGAAAGTATTGGTACATGGCGGTGGCCGCCGTGCCACTAAAGTAGCCGCAGCCCTCGGCATCGAGAGCAAGATGGTGAACGGCCGCCGCATCACTGATGCAGACATGCTGGAAGTGGTAACAATGGTTTATGGCGGTCTGGTCAACAAGAACCTGGTTGCCAAGCTCCAGGCTAACGGCGTGAATGCTCTCGGTCTGACCGGTGCTGATATGGACGTAATCCACAGTCACAAGCGTCCGTTGAAGGACGGTATCGACTTCGGATACGTGGGCGATGTAGAACGTGCCAACGGCAAGATGCTCCAGACCCTTATTAATGAAGGCATTACTCCAGTGATGGCTCCATTGACCCATGACGGCAAGGGCAATATCCTCAACACCAATGCCGACACCATCGCCAGCGAGACTGCCAAGGCTCTGGCTCCTTACTACGATGTGACATTGATATACAGTTTTGAAAAGAAAGGCGTGCTCAGTAATCCTGAGGATGACAACAGCGTGATTCCAGTGATTACCCATGCCGATTTTGAGAGATATAAAGCAGACGGTACCGTGGCAGGCGGCATGATTCCCAAGCTGGAGAATGCCCTTGCAGCCATCGATGCTGGTGTGAAAGAGGTGATTATCACCCTTGCTACCGCCATCGACGGAAAGCACGGAACTGTTATTAAGAGTTAAAAATAGAAATAAATCAAGATTGGTTGTAACTTTCTTATAACATAGTCGTCATTAATTATAGAGGGATGAAAGAAATCAGTTTCCAAAACGATGTTTTGCCGCTGAAGAACAAACTCTTCAGGCTGGCCCTTCGCATTACTCTCAACCGGGAGGAAGCGGAAGACGTTGTGCAGGATACGCTGATTAAAGTCTGGAACGCCCGCGACAGATGGCAGGAGCTTGACTCCATCGAGGCATACAGCCTCACCATCGCTCGCAACCTTTCGCTCGACCGCATCAAGAAGATGGAAAATCAGAATGATTCGCTGGAAGAGCAGAATACAGAAAGGTTAGACGAAAACACTTCCACCCCCTCCGAAAGGATGATTCAGAAAGACAAACTGGACATCGTAAGGAAAATTATCGACGAGTTGCCTGAAAAGCAGCGCAGCTGCCTGCAGCTTCGAGACATCGAAGGAAAATCCTACAAGGAAATAGCAGACATCCTCTGCATCACGGAAGACCAGGTCAAGGTGAACATCTTCAGGGCTCGTCAAACAGTCAAACAAAGATTTCAACAATTCGACAGATATGGATTATAAGTACATCAACCAACTTTTGGATCGCTACTGGAAGGGCGAGACTTCTCTCGAAGAAGAGGAGATTCTCCGTGCATTCTTCAGCCAGGACGAGTTGCCTGCCGAGCTGAAGCCATACCAAGCGCTCTTCTCTTACGAGATGGGCGAGGCTAAGCAAGAGGCGCTGGGTGATGACTTCGACCAGAAGATGATGGCAATGATTGAGGATGAATACACCAAGAAGCCTAACAAGGCGAAGGTGATATCATTGACAGAGCGCCTGAAGCCTCTCTTCAAGGCGGCTGCCGTGGTAGCTATCATCCTGACATTGGGCAATGCTGCTCAGGTTCCTTTCCAGAACAATGACATTGATTCTGTTGAAAACGTAGGATACATCAAGAGTGGCAAGGGCGTGTCCGTAGCCATGGGAGACTCTGCCTCAGTAGATTCTATGCAACGCACAGGCATCGATCAGGTAAGCACTCCAACAACGTCTCCAACGTTATTAAAGTAGATTATTTCTATGCTTTCTCTATAAAAAAATCATGTTTAGTAAAACAATTCTGAAGCTGTGAAGTTTCAATTCTCTCAAATTTTTCATAACATACTAACGTAATAGGGCTGCCAGGATGTACTGGCAGCCCTTACTTATTTTATATATTTTGCACGCAAGCGTATGATAAAGAATACACAAGTGGCTCAATTTATTGCCACTTCGAGGCTTCATTTAAGCCTCCTTCCGGTCATCATTGATGACTCTTACTAGGCTTAATATAAGCCACTTAACCTATTATCAAGAAGCATCTGAAAGGCTATTTTCCCTAATGGGGGTTAACAGAGTTAACAGTTAACAGCCCAAAATGTATACTTCCCCCACTCACATATAATAATAAGTATATATATTTATATATAATATAAGGTATGGGAGAGGGGGAGGATGCAAAAAACAGCTGTTAACTGTTAACCTGTTAACCCTTTGCCCCTTTTGTTAAAAATACTAACTCATAGTTTTCTCCTCCAGAACTCACCGTTTCTCGGGGCAGAAGTCATCGTTTTCTTCTTGGGAATACATCGCCTACCGGATGGAAATCCTTGCTTTTCTTTACAAATTCATGCTAAAAAAATAACACGGACAAATTGAATTTGTCCGGACAAATTGTCCGGAGACTTATAAATCTCTGATTATTTGACAGTTACAAACTTCCGGACAAACGAGCCGGACAAATTCAATTTGTCCGTGTTATTTTTTTCTGGCGGAATCAGCCATTTTTGTTTATTGCCAATAAATAAATCTGCGGTTTTTTATTTACTGGCAATAAACAAATCGAATATAAGTTCTATCATCAAAGCTCTTATTGCCCTCTACGATGCCCTTGGTGGCGATAAAGGAATGGATGTTCTGAGGGTCGTTGGCAATCTGCTCTGCCAATGCCGCCTCGCTCGCTGCCAAGGTTGGCTTCAGGAACGGATAGCCATCGCTCGCCAATACTATCTCGGAGGAAGAAGATGGAATTGTATCTGATGCAGAAGCGGAGCCTGAGCAGGAAACAGGATCTTGACCAGAACAAGAATCTGATGATGAAACAGAATCCTGAACAGAACTGGAATCTGAAACCGAAACAACCTTCACTCCCTCCCGATAAATCGGAAATCCATCGATAACCGTATAGGTCTGGTTCTGCCCCGAAAGCATCGCCTTGATAAGCAATGGCTCTATCTGCTTTCTAGCCTCAGCAGGCGAAAGGCCCTGCTTTATCAGCTCTACCCTCTCCCGGGCAATCTTCTCCTCAAAAGGCTTGCCGTTCTCATAGAGCTTTCCATCGATGATTGCCTGACAATCGCCCACCATCCAGACCTCATTCCTTGTACGGCTATAAAGGATAGCCGAAGCGGTAAGTCGCTCTTCGGGATGTTCCTTCAACCGCTCTTCCACCCCAAGCTTTTCATACACCTTATTATATATATACGCCGTAACGCCCTGGCAGAAATCATCCACCGAGGCATCCGCCTTCAGTTCCTCCCGGATATATTCCGAGATAAGCATCATAGCGTATCTTCCATTCTTCATATCGGGATTGAGATGCTTCGGCGTCTTGCTCGTACTGCCGTCAATTACTGCGATGAAATCATCTGTAACTACCATTCCATCCTCACAAGCCTCAGGGCTCTTCTTTCCTATGATACTGCTTTCTATAATCTTCATAAAATCTACTTATCTATCCGGTTATATATCTGAAAAAAGGCTACCCATCCAGGTAACCTTTTTACTCGTTTATTTATCTCTTAAGCCTTCACCTTCTTTAATCTGATAATCAGCTGTATAAAGCTTGGAATCATGATGCAGAGAGAGAAGCCTACGGCGTAATACATGGTCTTCTCATCGCCATGGAAGAGGTCGATGAGCTTGCCATCGCTCTGCGGCATGATGTTGGACAGGACATACGCCATCGTATTGTTCACCCAGTGGAGCAGGATGCCCGGAACAAGACTCTTGGTGCGATAATACATCCAACCCAGGAGCAAGCCCAGCAGGAGGGCGTTGACAAACTGCGCTACATTGGCGTGAGCCAAACCGAAGATGGCTGCCGAAACCATGATGGCTACCCAATGGTTCTTCTTGCTCATGACGCCCAGCAGGGTGCGGAGGATAGCTCCACGGAACACTACTTCTTCGGCAAAAGGTGCCAGAACGCCGATAGCCACATAGCCCCAAGGCTCCTTCATGAGCGATGCGAATATCTGCTCGGTATTCTCATCCATCTCGATGCCTATCTGCTCATAGATGAACTCCAGAGGGATGATGGTTCCCAGGGTGAACAATGCCACCCAGAGAAGTGTTGTCCAAGGCTTGGAAAGCAGATAATCGCGGGTAAGCGGTGTCCACTTCGTCTTCAGGAAGATGACGAGGGTGATGACATTGCTGAACGCCGAGGTAAGCGCCGTCAGGATAGGATTGCTGCCCGAACTGATAGCCTGAAGCGTTGCCTGGTAACCTTCACCCTTGATGCCCGCCCAGATGCCTACGCCAGCATACATCACGATAATCTGTACTACTATAAATATAATAATGTAGAGGACGATATCCGTCAAACCTCTCTTTAAATTAATCTTTGCCATTGCTTTTACTGTTTATAATTAATAGTTTATAGTATTCTTGCTATCATTCCGCTTCCTTTTCGAAGAGATCCAGCACGGTCTGCTCATCCTCCTTCAGTTGCGCCGCCAACTCCTCGGGACTGTCAAACTTCTGCTCGCCCCTTATTCGTTTCACGAAGCTTACGAGCAAGAGTTGGTCGTAGATATCGCCTTCGAAATTGAAGATATGCGTCTCTAGCGTCAGTTGCTTGCCATTGAAGGTTGGGCGATTGCCCACATTCATCATTCCCCGCTTCCATACCACCGTATTCTCCAGTCTTACCTTTACGGCATAGACACCAGGAGCAGGAATCAACTGTCCGAAGTGCGAGATATCGAGATTGGCAGTAGGGAAACCGAGCTTTCTGCCCTCGTGGAATCCGTTTACCACCTTTCCGATGAGGGTGTAAGGGAAACCGAGGCACCGGGCTGCCATCTCCACTTCTCCCTCTTTCAGGAAAGAGCGGATTACGGAAGAAGAGATGTTGATGCCGTCTATCTGGAAGGCTTCGTTCCTGATTACCTCGATGCCCATCTCCTTGCCGTAGCGCACGTAATCCTCGAAAGTCTCCTCGCGGTTGTGACCAAAGCGATGGTCATAGCCGATGAAGAGTTTCCTTACGTTGAGATGGTCGTGAAGCACCTGCTGCATAAACTCCTTTGCCGACATCGCAGCCATCGCCTTGTCGAAATGCAGCACCACGGCATTATCCACTTCCGTCTTAGAAAGCAGCAGCAGTTTGGAATCGAGCGTACTCAGCATCTCTGGCTGGTAATCTGCCTGCAATACCTTGCGGGGATGCGCATCGAAGGTGATGACGGTGGATTGCAAGCCATCCTTTCGTGCCGTCTCTACGAGATGATGAATCAGGAACTGATGTCCCCGATGCACCCCGTCGAAGAAACCGATGGTTGCCACACAAGGCGGCAACTGCACGGTATCGTTATAATGTATTGTATTCATTCTATCTTAATCGTTCATATCAGAAGAAGAAGCCCCTATGGGTTATCTTCTCTTTGCTATCATTCTCTTAAAAGCTCGCCACAGTTCGCCCGCCCAAAGTACAACGGAGGTTGAGCCGATGATGAGCAGCCACTCGTGGAGTGACAATGGTGTGGTGCGGAACATTTCGCCACCGAAGGTTACGATAATCCACTGACCCACCAAGACCAGTACAAGCACCAGAATCATTCCCTTATCCTTCAGGAAATGGCGGAAGGCTGTGTGATGGCTCATCAGCGCCTTGGCATTAAAGAGGTTCCAGAACTGTATCATCACGAAGGTGGTGAAGAACATGGTAAGCTCATGCACATCTACTCCACCCTTGCCTCTTCGCTCGCAGTAAACCAGCAGGGCAAACATCACGAGGAAGAAGACGATGCCGCAGAACAGGATGCCGAAACCGATGCT
>CAKPYB010000052.1 GCA_934202525.1 uncultured Prevotella sp. | reverse complement strand
CCTAAATGGGTCGATATGGTTTTCGCCGGAAAGAACAAGGAGTATGGTGCATACCAGCTCCGTAAGGGTACTTCTGGCCGAAACATCAAGGCTCTGCTTATCTTGGTCATTGCTGCAGCTCTCGTGGGTGGTTTTTTAGCTTGGAAGGTTATTGAACAGAAACAGGCTGAAGAGCAGCAAGCATATATGGAAGCTATGGAGTTGGCTAAACTCCAGCAGCAGGCTAAGAAGGAAGAAAAGAAGAAGGAGCCAGTGAAGCCTAAGGTTGAAATGAAAAAGGAGATTCCTGTGGCTCGCGAAACTCAGAAGTTTACCGCACCTGTCATTAAGAAGGATGAACTCGTAAAAGAGGAAAACCAGGTTAAGCAGATGGATAAACTGGATGACAAAGTTGCAGTCGGTACTGAAAACAAGGAAGGTGTGAAGGACCGTACAGTTGAAGCTGTAAGAAATGATATTGCAGTGGCAGCTCCACCTCCACCACCAGCACCAAAACCTGAGGTTGCTACTAAGGTCTTCGACGTCGTAGAGGAGATGCCTTCATTCCCTGGTGGACAAGGCGCCCTGATGTCTTACCTTGCAAGCAACATCAAGTATCCTGTCGTTGCACAGGAGAATGGTGTACAGGGTCGTGTTATCGTATCATTCGTGGTAGAACGTGATGGTTCTATCTCTGATGTTAGGGTAGCTCGTTCCGTAGACCCTTCACTTGACCGTGAAGCACAGCGTGTCGTTAAGAGCATGCCTAGGTGGAAACCAGGTAAGCAAAACGGTTCTGCTGTACGTGTTAAGTATACTGTACCAGTTGTATTTAGATTGCAGTAATAGAATGAAAAGAACATCTTATATTTTTTTAGGTATAGGATTAACAGTACTATCAATGGCTTTCTTCTCGTCATGTGGCGAGAAGAAAGCCAAAGATGGTAGAACTGATACTCCTACTTCAGGCACAATTGAATTTGTGGCTGACGAGAGTTTGAGTCCTATCATTGACGAAGAAAGAAGTCAGTTTGAGTATGAGTTCCCAAAAGCTAAACTCAAACCGAAGTATACAGATGAAGTCACCGGACTTCAGATGATTAAAGATTTCAAAACAGCGCTCTTGTTCACTACACGTAATTTGAAAGATAGTGAAATAGCTTACTTGAAATCGAAAAGCAATGTTATTCCTTCTGTTTTCCCTATCGGTTACGATGGATTGGCATTTATTGTAAACAAGCAGAACAATGATACTTGTATTACGGTAAAAGATATCAAACGTATCCTCACAGGTGAGGCAACTAAATGGAGTGATATTGTGAAAGGTTCTAAGAGAGGTGACATCGAAGTCATTTTCGATAATACCCGCTCTGCAACAACCAATTATGTAGTAGACTCTGTACTGCACGGAGCTAAAATGGGGGCAAAAATCATGGCCGCAAAAACCAGCAAAGAGGTTATCGACTATGTGGATCAGAACCCAGGCTCAATCGGTGTAATTGGATCTAACTGGCTCAACGACCGCCGTGATTCAACCAACACTACATTTAAGAAGAATATTCATGTCATGCGAGTATCCATCAAAGATGTGGCAAAACCATATAACAGTTGGCAACCATATCAGGCATACTTGCTGGATGGAAGATATCCGTTCGTCAGAACATTATATGCAATTGTAGTTGACCCTCACAGGGCATTGCCTTGGAGTTTTGCTAACTACATTTCAGGTCCAAGAGGACAGCTCATTCTTTTTAAGACCGGATTACTTCCATACAGAGGTGACATCACTATAAAGACCGTTAATGTAAAACGCTAAAGAAAACGCTAAGAAAGAGACGCATATAAAAAAGTAGAATTATGAAAGCAATTAAATATTTAGTAGCAGGTTTGCTCGTCATGGGTTTGGCAGCACCTGCAATGGCACAGGATGTCAACTATAAGGACATGCTGAAGCCTATAGAGACTACATTGAAGGCTGGTAACGCTGATCCTAAGGCTTTTGCCAAGGAAATCAAGGAATACCAGAAGGAGTTCAAAAAGGATCCTAAGGCATTGGTAGCTTTAGGCAACCTTCTTGCTATGAACAAGAACTATGATCAGGCTAACGCTGTTGCTGATGCTGTCATCGCTAAGTTCAAGAACTATGGTGACGCTTACATTCTGAAAGGCGACATCTATGCAATGCAGGACAATGGTGGTGAGGCTGCTACATGGTATGGTCAGTGTATGACAATGGATCCTAAGAATCCTCAGGGATATATCAGCTATTCTAACGTTTACCGTAAAATTGACCCACAGGCTAGTGCGGAAGCTTTGAACAAGCTGAGAGAAATCAACCCTAACTACCCTATCGAGGCAGAAGCAGGTCACAACTTCTTCAGCGCTGGCAACTACGAGAAGGCTTATGAATATTTCTCAAAGGCTAAGCCAAACACACTTGAAGAGTATGCTCAGTACGAATATGCTTTCACAGCTTATATCGTTGGTAAGAAGGAAGAAAGTTTGAGCCTTTGCGAAAGCGGTATCCAGAAGTTCCCTAAGGATGCAGCTATGCAGGTTTTGGCCATGCGCGCTGCTGTTGACGTAAAGAACTTTGAATCTGCTCTCCAGCATGCAAACATCGTAATGAATACCGATTCTATCAAGAAGAATGCTAGTATCGTTGCATATTATGGTTTGGCTTTGGCTGGCAACAAGCAGTATAATGAGGCTATTGCTCAGTACCAGAAGGCATTGGAGATGAAGGCAGACGATCCTAAGCCATTGCAGTATATCTCTGAGGCTTACAAGGAGTTGGGCGATGAAGACAAGGCATTGGAGTACAACCAGCAGTACATGGATAAGAATCCAAATGCTGCTCCTACAGACTTCATGAAGCTTGCTGAAATCTATATAAACAAGGCTAAGAAAGATCCAGCCAAGAAGGTTGAGAACATCGACAAGGCTATAGGCGTATACGCTAAGTTGGCAGAGAAGTATCCTACATTGAAGCCATTCGCTAAGCTCCAGGAGGGTAACACTGCTTTCCAGAACGAGTTGGACGACAAGGCTATTGCTGCTTACACAGAAGTAATCAAAGAATTGGAAGCAAAGCAGTGTGATGAAGATGAACTCAGCTACCTGAAGACATCTTACCAGTATATGGGCTTCATCTATACCTACGACAAGCAGGACTTCGACACAGCTAAGCCATACTGGGATAAGCTTCTGAAGCTTGATCCACAGAACAAGTTGGCTAACGATGCTTACGAGAAGGCAGGTCTCAAGCCAGGTGAATAAGCATAACATTAACTACAACATATTGGGGATTGCATCAGTTATTGATGCAATCCCCTTTTCGTTTCTATGATTTATACTATGAGTTAAAAAGATAGAAAGGTAAACAAATCTATAAACAACGGAAAACGAAAAGAGCGATTCCCAAGGGAACCGCTCTCAATGTTTTATGTAACTAAAAGTATCTATCCTTAAAGATTAAGGAAGACTGATTGCCTCGTTAGGGCAAACATCAGCACAAGTACCACACTCTGTGCAGAGGTCTGGGTTGATTGAATACTTCTCGCCCTCAGAGATTGCACCTGATGGACACTCATCAATACATGTACCGCAAGCGATACAATCGTCACCAATTACGTATGCCATAATTATTAATGTTTAAATGTTTATAATGTTTTTGTATAATATGCTTTTAATTTGTCTTGTCTGATAACTACAGGTACATTACCTAATAATTATGGTGCAAAGATAATAATTATTTTCGGAATACCTACAATTAGGTATGAGAATTTTCACGTTTTTACTTAATTTATACATAATCGAAATAAAACTGAAAGCAATATGAAGAGGAATATTCCGTTATAAATATATGAAACAGAAACTATTGACATTCATCATAAGCCTTGCCATCGCTATCCAGGCGAGTGCACAAGAAAGAACGGTAGAAAATCGTCCTTATACCGACTTGCGTCCATTCCACTTCGGTGTATTAGTAGGAACCCATTTCCAAGATATAGAATTTCAGAATGCAGGACCGGTTACATATCTTGATGCTGACGGCATTGAGCAGCAAAGCTGTGTAACAGTAGACCAGGACAGATGGGATACTGGATTTACAATAGGTGTACTAGGAGAATTCCGCCTCAACACCCACTTCCAGCTACGAATAGCACCAGCCATGTATTTCGGTACCCGACATCTCTCCTTCTACAACATGCTGGAAAAAGATGGTGCCGGTAATCCGATCCAACAGAAACAGGAGATGAAGACGGCTTACATTTCCAGTGCCCTCGACCTGATATTTGCAGCACAGAGATTCAACAATCACCGCCCATACATCATGGCAGGAATCAACCCGATGATGAATCTGAACAGCAAGAACGAAGATTATATCAAACTGAAGAAAACAGATCTGTTCCTAGAACTGGGATTGGGGTGTGATTTCTATCTGCCTTATTTCAAACTTCGCCCTGAATTGAAATTCATGTATGGAATAACAGATACATACGATAAGAATCACATCAAAAATGTAAAAGACAAGAGTACACTTCCATATACACTATCAGCTAAGTCAGCACATAGCAAGATGATAGCACTCACATTCTATTTTGAATAATAATACTTTCTTCATTGTTATTCTCAGGTCTAAAATTTTATAGTAAATAATATAGCCGTAAAAGTACTACTTTTTATCCACTTAAATGTGGACAAAACGATACTTTTACGGCTACATTTGATATTTACTTAAGAAAATACGTCTTTCCAGGCTCAGTTTCCAAGTCATATTCATATACGTCAGGAATAAGTGCCTTCACTCCTTCTGCAATCCGATGCTGCTCCATCGCAGGTTTTACTACAGCTGGTGCAAACAGAGCATTCGGGCACTCACCTTCAGCCTTCTTCAGATTCTTCGCCTTCAACGGTACGTATGAGCGGAGACGGAGGACGCCTCCGATGGTGGAGCGGATCTTCGCCTGTTTCAGTTTGCCATCCTTCCAGTCCATGTCTACCACAAAACCACCACGGGCACGAAGTCCCTTTACGCTTCCCTCTTTCCAGGCATCAGGCAAGGCTGGCAAGAGATGCACGGCTCCATCATGACTCTGCAGGAGCATTTCGGCGATACCGGCTGTTACTCCGAAGTTGCCGTCTATTTGGAATGGTGGATGGGCATCGAAGAGATTCGGATAGGTTCTGCCCTCAGGATACTCCTTTACCTGTGCATCAGATGGCAACAGGCGAAGCATATTGCTGATGATTCTGAAAGCATGATTGCCATCGAGCATGCGTGCCCAGAAGTTCGTCTTCCACCCCAGACTCCAGCCCGTAGCCTGGTCGCCACGATGCTTCAGAGTGGTGGCTGCGGCATGGAACAGTTCCGGATGAGAGAAAGGAGAAATCTGATTGGATGGATACAATCCATAGAGATGCGAGATATGGCGATGCTCATTCTTCGGATCATCCGCATCCACAAGCCACTCCTGCAACTGTCCGTACTTTCCTATCTGCATCGGCGGAATCTGCGAAATCAACAGCTGCATCTCCTTGCGCTCAGCCTCATCAACACCCAATATTTCTGAAGCCTTCACTGCATTGGTCAGGGCATCGAAGGCTATCTGGTTATCCATCGTGCAACCCGCTGTTACGGCAGTTCTCTTACCCATAGGTCCCTGTTCCGGGCTCACCGACGGCACGGTTACCTTCCATTCGGTGCCCGGCAACTTCTGCATATAGTCGAGATAGAACTCTGCAGCCCCTTTTATCACTGGATACCACTGCTTGAGAAAAGCCTTGTCGCCCGTATAGAGATAATGCTGCCAGAGATGGGTAGTGAGCCAGGCGCCACCATTCGGGAACATGCCCCACTGCGCACCATCTACCGGACCTGCTATGCGCCAGATATCAGTGTTATGATGTGCCATCCAGCCACGGCAGCCATACATTTCTCTAGCCGTCTGTGCTCCCGTTACGCTCAAATCCTTAATCAGCGAATACAGAGGCTCCGTGGTGTTACCGAGATTCGTTACCTCGGCAGGCCAGTAATTCATCTCCGTATTGATGTTGATGGTATATTTGCTGTCCCAAGGGGCATTTTTGCTGTCGTTCCAAACTCCCTGCAGGTTTGCCGCCTGTCCACCAGGCTGGGAAGAAGAAATGAGCAGATAACGACCATAGTTATACATCAGCGCAACCATCGCCATATCCTTGCTGCCCGCAAATTTCTCCAGACGCTGGTTGGTAGGCAACGAAGCATTGACATCGGTTGGCAGAACCAGGGAAGATGTAGCAAACTGCTTCTGATAAGCCTCCACATGGCGTTTTTCCAACTGTGCGTAGCTCATCAGTTTCACCTTATTTATATAGTCGGCATTGCGCTGGGCAGCATTGCCCGACACATCGTGATAGTTCACAAAATTGGTGGCAGCGCTCACGATGATGGTTGCCTCGGTGCCATCCGTCCTTACATCCGCCACACATTCGGCAGCAAGAGCCGCCTTGATGCCTTCCTGGTCTTGTCCCTTCACCTTCAGCACTACACCATTCGCAGTCTTCTGAGTCTGATGTTCAAAAGGTGAATCCAGGGTAACATCAATGTTCAGGGCACCCTTTCTACTCGCCTTGATATGGCAGACGATGACGCCATCAGCCAGCGAAGCAAAGGTGGTACGGGTATATCTTACGCCATCCATCACGAAAGAAGTCGTAGCAATCGCCCTCTTCAAGTCCAGGTCGCGCACAAACTGCTCAGCCTTTCCCTGATTCTTCATGCTGATGTGCAGATTTGCCATCGGCAGGAAGCGCATGCCATGAGGACCAGGGATGAAAGTCTGGTTGATGAGAGCCGCCGCCTCCTCTTCCCTGCCATTGAAGATGAGTTCCCTCACCTTTGGCAGATTCTCCAGAGATTTCTTGCTGTTGTTGTTATGGGGACCTCCACTCCAGAAAGTCTCCTCATTCAACTGGATATTCTCATCCGTGGTTCCGCCATATACCATACCTCCCAAATGAGAATTTCCTATAGGTAAAGCCTCCAACCAATGTTGGGCAGGAGCGTTATACCAAAGCAGAGTACTATTATCAGAACTGCTAGCCTTAGCCATCATCTTTACCGGAAGAAGGAACGCCAAAGCCATAGTTCCCACTATTATTCTATTTCTCATTACTATTCTGTTTTTGATACTCAAAGCTATCCACATCCACATATCCTCCAGCAGTCTTTGTGGCATAATTATAGATAGCGATACGGGTACCCATGAAGAGGCGGCGATAATCATACTGCATCTTGAAATCCTTGATGGCAGGAATCCAGTTCTTTCCATCTATACTATATAATAAGGTGGCGAGATCCTGATGAAGACGGAAATCGCAACTCATCTTCAGATAGATGATGCTAGATTTCGTTGCCTTATCCTGCTTCAGATTCAAAGGCTGGCGATACACCTCCTCACGCTTCACACCGGTCACCGCCTTCTCCTTATCCGTCAGGGCCACACTCTCCTTGGTACCTACCACAAAGAGTTTCTTGCCTTCCTTTACGATAGAAAGCAGGGCTGCATCACCCTGGAAGGCTGACAGACCAGCCACATCGCCATCCTTCATCTTGCTCACATCCATCTTGATGATTCCCTCGCAGGTTGGTCCCTCGGTACGGGTACTGATAGTATTGGGAGCCAGGAAGATATTAGGAACGATACGGGATGTCTTCAGACGGAGCCAGCCCTTGCGCTCTGTGAGCGACCAGGCATCATCCACCGGATTGTGGTTCCACTGCCACTGCAATTCCAGCTTGTCTTTAGAGAAGTCGTCGCTATACACGAGTCCCTTGCCGTCATAACCCAGCACTGGCTTCTGCATCTTGGCAGGAATATTGCCCTTCTCATCGGTCAGCATAGGCCATCCATCCTTCCAGGTACATGGCTCCAGTGTGAGCACTCTGCCCACTCCACCACGGTCTTGGAATACGATGCCATACCAGTTGCCATCCTTATCATCTACAATCGTACCTTGTCCTACACCATTGAAACCGGCAAACTCTGTCTCCAGAATCACCTTCTTTTCGTAAGGACCCGTTATCTTATCAGCACGATAGCACACTTCACGGCGCGGATGCCCCTTGGTCCATGAAATCATCAGGAGATAATACTTGCCATTATGCTTAATCATACGGGAGCCTTCTAGCAAACCTGTTTCATCAGCATCACGCTCAAAGAGTTTGCGATGGCTGCCCGGCACTACATCGGTTAAGTCTGCATTCAGCTGCACCATCTCTCCCGTGCCATAAACCACGTATGCCTTGTCGTCATCATCGAAAAAGAGAGCGGCATCATGGAAATGCTGCAAACGGCTGTGGATAGTCCATTTGCCTTCGATATCATCGGTTGTACAGATATAAGTCTCTCCACCGGGATTATCATTCGGAGCAAAGAGCGCATAGAACTTGCCACGATGATGCTGAAGCGAAGTAGCCCACTGACCACGACCATACACCGTACCCTCCTTCATGTCATACTTAGGCGAATCGGTAAGTTTAGGGAAGATATAGTTCACGGTTTCCCAGTTCACCAGATCCTTCGATTTCATGATAGGCGCACCCGGCATCAGATGCATGGTGGTGCTTACCATATAGAAGCTGTCGCCCACACGGATTACATCCACATCAGGCACATCAGCCCAAACCACAGGATTGGCGAAATTCTTCTCAAACTTCCACCAGTCGAAATTGAAGAGTTTGCTTCCCTTCAATCCCTTGAACACGAAGTATATATCATGTTTTCCTGTCACTTTCTTCAGCATTTGTGCCGAGAAAGTCTTCCACTTTTCCCAGCCACCAGTCTTGCTGACATCTATCTTTGCCACCAGTTCACCATCCTTTTTATCGAGATGAACCTCCAGCGAACCTCCAAGCGAAGAGCACGCCGCAGAGATGGCAAATGCATCCGGACTCTCATTTCCGAAATCCACCTCACGTACCTTGATATAATCACCTGTATGGATTTCTGAGATATAAACACCCGTATCATCGGTCTGCTCCGACTTCACTCCCTTAGAGAAAGCGATGGTTTCAGCCTCCTGACGCTTGTAAGGATTGAGGGTTGCGATAGGAGCCACTCCTTCCTGAGTATGGTGGATAATTGGGAATGTGCCGTCGGCATTATATTTGAATTCTTCCACAGCCACGCTGCGTCCGAATCCGCCACCCAGTTTACCCGTATGATAGAAGAAATAAGACTTGCCCTTGAAGTCGGTCACACCGCAATGATTAGTAAAGGAACCCGTATCTTCCAATGGCATGATTTCGCCCATATACTTCCATGGTCCGAAAGGCTTCTTGCTCATGGAATAAGCGATATGCTCAGGCACTCCACCTGCAGCATAAAGCATATAATAGTTCTTGCCACGCTTCATGAACCAAGGTCCCTCAGTATAGCAATCTTTATATTTTCGGGTTGAATCGCGCTTCTCCACGTCAGGCGAACCGAATCCCTCCTCAGTCATTACGATTCTGCCCACTTCTCTCTTATCATCAACAGCAGCCTTAGCATCTATACCTCCCTTGAGGCTGATCATGTCTTCATTCAGTTTGGCATAGTAAAGATGAGGATTACCCCAATAGAGATAAGCCTGACCATCCTCATCTATCCAAACGGTAGGGTCGATATTATCCCAACTTCCATTATCGAAAAGCGGCTTTCCCAGCGCATCCTTGAACGGACCGGTAGGCGAATCTGCCACAGCCACGCCAATTGCAATTCCGCCCGTCAGTTTAGAGTGCGCACAGATATACCAGTAATACTTACCATTACGTTCGATAGTCTGTGCAGCCCAGGCACGGTCGTCAGCCCAGGAAAAAGAACTGAGGTCGAGCGGAGAACCATGGTCTGTCCAGTTCACCATATCCTTGGTGGAATACACGCGCCATTCGTTCATCCAGAAGAAGTCAGCCTTATCTTCATCATGACCGGCATACACATAGAGACGGTCGCCCACCACCAGAGGAGCCGGGTCGGCAGTCAACTGTGTTTGTACGATAGGATTCTGCGCATAGGTAGCGCCCTGCATGGCAAGCAGCCATGCGCTTATCAGTAACGGCTTTCTGAAAGCCAAAATTTTCGTTGTATTCATCATTATGATTGTTTATTCGTTGATTTTTTCTACAATTAATTCTTCACAAGTCTCACACCATAAATCTGTCCAACCTGCTTGCCCTTGTGAGCCACAAACTTCACTCTTATTTCCTTCTTGCCATTAACAAACTCTGAAGGAATGACATAATCAACGGTCTTAAACTGCGTAGTACGCCAGCGATGACTGTTGTTCACGCTGCAAAGCAACTTGTCGTTAACATAAATATCAAACTCACTTGTACGCCACTCATCCTGTCCCCAGAACTTGAGCTGAAGGCTAAGATTAGTCTCTCCCTTGGTCTGCATCAGATAGCTGAAATAATGACCATCCTTTGCATCACGGAAGAAGATACCCTCTGTATTACCCTTGCTCGAATCATCTGTCTCCATACGATGGTCGGTCTCTGGCTGTTGTTCTCCAGGGCTTACCTTATCCACAGTTCTAGCCTCCAAAGCCTGACGGGCTTTTTCCTCATCAGCCAACTTCTGCATATAAGCCTTGTAATCATTCTCTCCGAGTGCCAACCAATACATCATATATCGGGAATCATGAATCTCGAAGAAAGGCTGCAGTTCACCATCAATGGCATTCTCCATCTGGGTGGCAAGTTTAAAATGCAATGGTTTACCAGGAATTGGCTTCAAGTCCTTGGCGATGTCATTCAGATGCTTAGGCAGAAGGATTGGAGCTTTATCGAGCGGCAACTTCATACCACCAGCATATTGTCCGAAACGACTGTCGTCAGCAATGAGAGAACGCATATCCTCCGTTCCCGTCTTCATGCCGAGCAGGATAGGACCATACATGATTGCCACATACTGAGGCACATTGACCATCGGTTTGATGTAAGCATGCATAGGCATAGAGATTTCGACCTGGTCACCCTTCTTCCATTTACGCTTGATGCAGACAAATCCATTCTCCTCATAGCTATCGGCATCAAAACCTACACCCTTCACGGTGAAGTTATCACACCACGATGGTTTACGAATCTTCAAGGTGAAGATACCTTTTCCCTTAGTTACTTCTATATTAGATGTCTCAGCGTATGGGAAAGCGGTCTGCTGACGAATCACCATCTTCCGTTCTTTCCAATTCAACTCGGAAGCCACGAAGAGATTCACGTACAGAGCATCATCCTCCGCCTTCACACCTTTATCGTGCGTCCAGACAAACTGTCCATACTTTCCATGATCTTCCATACCTGTTCCCACGCAGCACCACATTGCCTCATTAGGGGCAGAATAGTTGCGGTAATGGCGAGGACGGGCGGAAGTGAAATAGACATAGCCGCCATGTTGAGGATGCTGGGCAGAGAGGATATGGTTGAACATCGCAGTCTCGTAAAAGTCGCCATACATGCCATCGTGCTTCACTCGGTTCAAATCCTCGGTAAGCTTCAGCATATTATACGTATTGCAAGACTCAGGACCATCGATGTCGTTAATATAGTCTATGCAATTTTCTTTAGTCGGGAAGTGCTCACGACGACTGTTTCCACCCAAAGCCAGCGAACGCTGACGTGTCACGATTTCCCAGAAATACTCGCTGGCATTGTGATATTGCACATCATGAGCCAACTCTGCGATGCGCTGATAGCCGATAACCTTCGGAATCTGCGTATTGGCATGCATATTGTCAAGGCAGTCCTTGCCATTCTCCATCGGAGTAAGCAACTGTTTGTGGGAGAAGCGGCGGGCACAACTCAAATATTTCGAATCATTGGTCATGGCATAGGCATCAGCAAGCACCTCGTTCATGCCTCCATGCTCGTTGCCGAGCATTTTCTCCATCTGTTCATCGCTCAAATCACGTGTTATATCTACAGCCCAATCGCAGAACTTCAAAAACAGATTCTTTGCCTGTTCATTTCCGCAATAGAGCCATGCATCACGAAGACCTGCATACATCTTATGAATATTATAGAAAGGTGCCCATGTTCCGAAGTAAGGTCCGAAATCGCCCTTACTGAAAGCTGTCCACATCTTGGCACTATTCGGAACACCACCGATATAGTTATGACACCAGGCATCAGGACGCTGATTGTTGGCATCAAGCACCAGCTGGAGTTCGGATATCATATATTCCATGCGCTTGCGGCATTCCTCATTGCCTGTAGCCGCATTGATGGCAAGAGCCGACAGATAATGTCCGCCTACATGTCCGTCCAGTCCATCCCAGTTGGGATAAGAAGGTTTGCGAGGTTGCAAGCCTGCCTCCTTACGGTAAGGGGCCAGCATGCGGTCGCAATCATATTTCAGGAGCACCTGCACGTTCAAGTCGCGAGCATGCTTCAATGGTCCATCCAGAAGGGTGATGTCGCCCAGCGGGAACTCATCCTTATAAAGTTTATCTTGCGCCACAACACCCAAGGCTGGCGCTATGCTCAGCAGAGCAATCATTAGTTGTTTCTTCATTTTCTTATTTACTGATTACATTTATTATTTGATAACCATCACAAAGCCACCACGAGGCTGTACTGTGATAAATGATAATTATTGAGCGGAACTTTTACTCCCCAAACTTCCACCAGTCCAGGAAGAAGAGGTTCTGCTTCTGGATGTCGCCTCCCTTGAATACGAAGTAGAGATCATGCACACCCTTTACCTTCTTCACTTGGGTAGAGAAGGTTTTGTATTCGTCCTTGGTGTTGCTGATATCCACCTTGCCGATGCACTGACCGTTTACGCCATCAAGACGGATTTCGATGCTGCCGCCCAACATGTGGCAGGAGGCAGAAACCTCAAACTTACTTGCACCTTTCTTGAAGTCAACACCCTTCACGAGGATATACTTTTCCTCATCAATATTCGTAACCACCTGGTTCCACTTATTTTTCTGTGCCCATTGGTTCTTAGGTTGCGTCTTCAATCCATAGCCCCAAGCCATCGTCTCAGCCTCAACCTGGCGATAAGGGTTGAACCATTCTATCTGCTCCAACTTGCAGTCCTGGAAGTATGGCAACTCCTGGATGGTTCCGTCAGGATTGTAAGTCATTTCGGCAACAGAAACAGAACGCTGCTCGGCATGACGCCCCGTCTTCAAACGGAAGATGTCGTAATTCAAACCGAATTCCCATAACAGCCAAAAGCAGGGATAAAATCATTCTGTATCTAATCATCTTATGATTTAAATTAATTAAGTATATTAAATTGTTATTTGCGGCTGCAAAGATAAGTAAAAAACCAGGATTCTACTTTATCACATGTATCAAAAAGTTTATATCATGTAACAAATAAATAAATAGGAGGTAAACACTAATCATTGGTGTTTACCTCCTATTATTATATTTTCCTACTTCTCAAACCTGCAAACATGCAATTATCTGTTACCAGGTTACGCTCATACCCAATGCGATGCTGGCATTGGAACTGAGAGGAATGAACTCCTTGCTGGTCTTGCCCAAGATGTGATCCATACCGATGAAGAAGTTGTAACCCTTAGGATGGATATTCAGGACATAACCCATACTTGTAGCAAAACTGCTGACGGCAAAGTTGATACCACCATCCAACCACTTCGTTGGTTTCCAGTTGGCACTGAGTCTACCCTCGCTCCAGGTATAATCACCATTGATGCGGGTGCTGCTCAGCAAACCGAAGGACAACTTGTTGTATGCAGGCAAACTGTACTCTGCACCGAAGTTGAGCGTAGCTGCCAGAGCGGTAGTACGGCTGCCCTGGTCGCCCAAATCCTTCAGGTTGATGAAGTCGGTAATCTGATCACCATAATCATCTATCTTGTCGTCGATAGTAGGACCGCTGTTTTCTCTTACCGCAGTATCATGGAAGCCATCAAACTCGAAACTCTCGGCTCTGTTCACAGCCTTCATATTGTTGCTCCAGTTGATGAAACCCAAATCGAGAACAGAAGCACTCAGGGTCAGATTGTCGTTCAACTTATAGACACCACCAAGGTCGAGTGCCATACCGAAGCCACCCAATCCTGCGCCATCAACATCTACATCATCTATCTTTTCGTATTCACCCTTCTCCGGATTGTTATATTCATCCTTTGAAGTCTTATAAGTAAAGCCCTTCATGGAAACCTGCGCATTCGCCTTGCCGGAAACAATCCACTTGTCTGTACCAGAGAGGTCAGCACGCAGGTTTTCCAAACGAACATCACCATCAGCCACACCGAAGAGGAACTTCAATTTGGCACCGATGCGGAGTTTCTTGTTAATCTGATGAGAGTGACCCAATGCCAATTCTGCATAAGAGCGAGCCATCATGCTCACATCACCAATCTCATAATTCTGATTACCCGTGTTCTTGGCAAATTCAAACAACTCATAAGGCAGGGAAGCACCGAAAGAAGCCTTGGCATTCACCTCGATGGTATTATAACCGCCAAATCCCTTGAAACCGGCAGAAAGAATGGAGATACCCACATCACCCTGTATGCGGTTGTTATTCTTGCTGAAACCCTTCAGCGCCTCATCGGCAGAGATATAAGGATTCATAAAGGAAGTCATCTTCTTGGCACCCGCCTCCTGTCCGTACATCGGATTGTTCAGTACAATATCCTGGTAGCCGAAGTTGCCTTGCAGGTTGACATTCATATTACCCAATGCAGGGATGGTGATATAGTTCTGTTTGTTCTCAAAAGCCGGGTTCATATCGTGACGGAACTTGTAGTCGTCAGTAAAGTAAGCGGAATTGAGTGTCTGAGCCATTGCGGTGCCCCCCATCATCAGCAGAGAGGCAGCCAAGAGATGCTTATATATTTTATTCATCATTTTCTTTGTCTTTTATGTGTGTGATTATTCTGTTACTACTCTCTGTCATTAATTGAAGTTACCAATTACCTTACCCACGAGTTTCACCTTGATGTTTTCCAACTTCAGGGTATGCTTCTCAGAGTTGAGGATGATACCGGTCACGGTAGTACCATCATGGCTTGCCTTACCTTTTACCTTATAAGAGAGGCCGTCGAGCTTCTGTAATCCGCCCTTTACCTTTTCACGGAGTTCGATTTCCAGCGGAGAGGTCGCTGCTGTGACACCATCAGTAGATGCCTTCACGGTGCCCTGCTTGACATTGACTTCTATCTGGTTGCTGATATCAGTACCATCCAGTCCGAGTGGAGTTGCCTCTACGATGAGGGTAGCAGGAACCAGATTCTGCGCATCGGCAGTAAGACGCAGATAAGTATCCTTTGCCAATTCCAATTCATCCAAATCATCGTTCCAGCCGTCGAAATCATCGGCATATTCGATGACTGCATCCTCGGCAAATGCCAACGGTGCATAAATCTCGTAGCTTGGCTCGATATGATAACTGCGTCCGAACTCGATAGTCATTTCCTGACTGAGATCAGCCTTTGCCTCTACACCGGTAATCTGAACATGATCAGGAATATGCTGGTTGATGAGTGTAGCCAGGTTGCTCACCTCATATACATTGGCTGCACCATATTGTCTAGTCAGTTCTTCTGTCTTATTACGACAAATGCAGATCTTGGTCACTGGCGCAACGGTAGTCTTATAGATATTCATTTCAGGGAGTTGCACGGTAGCCAAGTTCTGACCGTTCTTGGTAGAAATCACCTTCGCGCTCACCTTTGCCGCAGCATCCATATCATTATGGACAGTGAGGATAATCTGAGGATTTTCCAAGTCAGCTCTTACGCCATCTTCTGAAAGGAAGTCAGGAACACCCGTCACTGTTACATCACCTAAACTTGAGATATTGATTTCTGGGTCGAAGATACCGGTAGCAGATTTCAAGGTTATATCATTGACATTCACGTTGGCACCGATGGTCAGTGGAGATGTAGGAACACCCGTTGCATCAGCCTCGATACCGAGGTCGAAATAACCATCCATCTTGATAGAGCCATTATTGCCGATGACAACCTTACCATAAGCATCCTGGTTTGCGAAATCCAGTTTTTTAGCCTTGATGGTGAGTTCGAGGTTGCTGCTTGTAGAAACATCCTCCACGGTAATCTTGGAGCCGTTATGCTCAATAGGTTTGCCATTACGAGTAACCTGTGAAATCTGCAGATAGCCAGGAAGGGTAAGTGTTACCTTGTCAAGCTTGGTGATGGCAGAAGAAAGACCACCAAGAGTGAGATTCACATTCAGTTCGATTTCGCCATCCACCTCAGCACTTTTCAGGCTCTTCACAGCAGCATCCGTACCATTATATTTGAACATCAGCTCCTTAGGAGATACAAAACTGAGATGAGTACCGGCAGTACGTGTACCCTTGGCAGCAGAATGGGTGCTCAAGGTTAGCGTATTAGAATAAGAACTACCCGTCAGAACTATAGGAGAAATCATTGGCGAAGCAAATGATGCATCTGAACCAGTCAACTGGAACAGATAATCACCGTTTGCGGCAATCTTCACGCTACCACCCTCTTCCAGTTCCAGGATATCAGACAGAGGAATGTTCATAGTAGAACTGGCAGGTATTTCCAATTCGCCACTACCAAATCCCATCGTAGCATCAATCTGGTCGAAATCATAATCGTCATTTGTACACCCGGTTACCGAGAAACCTAACGTCAATAAAGACACAAGTAATAGACTTGCTTTCATTTGCTTTTTCTTCATAGTTATGAATAATTGATAATTATAGAACTTTACACTCTTAAAGAGAATCTACATATTTTTAAAAACATTTGCAAATATAGCATATTTTTACAAATAATCATGTAAAATAATCAGAAATCTTCGTTAAATTCCTCAATTTTTACACAAGACACCGTTTTTTACGAATATTTCCACCGCAAAAGTCAGTTGACCACACATCATGATTCTTCAATAATCTCACTCCATAGGATGGCGTCCCAGCAGATTTTTAATCCCCCAACAAGAAAAAAAAAACACACGGACAAATTGAATTTGTCCGGATCGTTTGTCCGGACGCTCATAACCGCCCAATAATCAAAGCATTACAAGCCGCCGGACAATTTGTCCGGACAAATTCAATTTGTCCGTGTTATTTTTTTTAATATGAAATCATAAAGAAATACAAGGATTCCCATCCAGTAAGCAATGAGTTCCCAAATAGAAAACGATGACTTCATACCCAAGAAACGGTGAGTTTTAGAGGAGAAAACTATGAGTTAGTGTAGTTTCCTATATTTAGTTTACTACCTAGAGTCTTATTCCTGGTGAAGGTTGACAATTAATAATCATTATTCC
>CAKPYB010000051.1 GCA_934202525.1 uncultured Prevotella sp. | reverse complement strand
AATGTGAAGGTTCAGGGTATCTATGATAACATCGGCAAGACCGATTCGCTCGGCTTCACCCTGAAACTGGTGATTCCAGAGAAGTATAACTGGACGGATCTCTATAAGGACTATGCCCACGTAGTAATGCAGAAGTCTTGTCCTTTCGATATCCACAACTTCTCAGGCTGGTGTATGGTAACATCTACCTTCTACAGCCAGTATCTGAACAACGTAACCAACCGTCTGATCAAGACAGAGGTGGTGGAAGACGAGGAGAATACTGTTCTCCTGAAGGATGTTTACTATAAGGGCTACAACCTGAAGTTGAAGTTCAACACCAAGAACATTCTTGAGCCAAAGGTAGAGATGGACGATCAGATAGCCGGTGAGACCGGTGAGGCGTTCGGTACCATCTATGGAGATGGCAAGTTGCGCATCAGCCAGCCTTCTCTCTATACCTCTTATTATAACACCTGCCAGAACTATGTATTGCAGTATGTCACCATGAGTGTAGACAACAAGGATGGTTCAACCTTCGGCAACGTAGGAACCTTCATCACCATGTTTGAATGGATCAGCGATGCAGAGGCAGAGAAATTGAAAGAACAAGGATATTAATCGTAGAATAAAAAGCAAATGAAAACATTGATTTCAAAATATTGGCTCGTATTGATGGCGCTGGTATCAGTGACTCTGTTCACCGCTTGTTCCAGCGATGACGACGATGCCGTAACTCCTGTGTTCCCACAGGTACAGACTATCGCCGGTGCAGCTGGCACAGAGTTGGACTTCACCTTCGATGCCAACGAGAGCTGGAGCCTTTCATCAGACAAAATCTGGTGTAAACTGGTGCAGGGCGAGAAAGCAGACGCCTTCGTACTCAATGGTACTGCAGGCAAGCAGACCATCAAGGTTAAGATTACTGCTGATGATGCCAGTGATGATATGAGCGTGGCTCAGCTCTTCCTGAGCATGGGCGGTCAGAAGGTTGCCATCGCAGAGGTTCAGCGTTCGGCTGCCGGCTATGACCTGAAGGTTTACGATGCGGCTGGCGAAGATATTACCGAGACGGGTATCACAGTAGGTTACAATGTATACAACAAGTTTACTGTTAAGTCAAACTTCCGTTTTGCTGTTACCAACACTCCTGCTTGGGTAGAGTTGGAAGGCGGCTTCCTGGTAGGTACACCTAACAAGGATGCTGTAGGCGGTGTTTCCTTCAAGGAGAATCAGGGTGTAAGTGCTAAGTATGCCATCGCTAAGGATGGCAACTACACCATCACTTTCACTTCTGAGGATGGCAAGGCTGCTGTAACCGTACCTGTTATCTATAATGGTATGACCACCAGCACAATGGATATTACATGGCCAACCTCATCACAGTGGGCAGTATGGAATGTATCTCTCGATGGTAAGGTGTTTACCCAGAATGGTTCTAGCCTGAATGGCGGTGATACCAACGATTTCACCTTCTATAACTTTGTTCCTTTCACCCTCAAGACCTTTGGTGATGATTATCAGCTGGTAGTCTTCGAGAAAGAGGAGGATGGTCTGCGCGAGGAAACATCTGGCGCTGTGAAGTTGCAGGGTGAGAAGGGTGACGTTAAGCTCACTATTGAGCCTTTGAGCAGCGGAAGCCGTGAGTTCCTGGTTTATGCATTGCCACAGGGCGTTTATGCTGATTTGGAGAATGGTCCTGATGAGATGCTTGAGAATAATTTCACAAGCGTGAAGAGCGATTACGACCGTTTCTTCCTGATGGATGTTGTACAGAAGGAGGCAAGCTCTTCTGCTGATGATCAGGCTGTAGCACCGACAATCTTGAAGATGAACTACTTGCCAGTAGAGTGCAAGAAGGATAAATCAAAGTATGGTTCTATCATATCTGATAATTTTGGCTACAATGGTGACGAAATATATGTCGCTCAGTCAGAAGTAGGAAGCTCTCTTACAGTTAATCCTAATATCAAGGATTGGGATCCTACCACTATGATGGAGACAGGCTATCTTACAGTTAAGGATAGTGAAAATCAAGATGTTTACGCTGAGCCTGCAATGGACGATAAGGAAAATTGGATTTTCTTTGTAAATGTTCCTGCTTCAGCTCCAATATTTATGGTATTCCAGGACAATGGAACTCCTGTAAAAGTTCTTGTTGTTGAACCTCTTGAAGAGGGAATGAGTAAGAAACATACTTCTATCAGAAAAATTAGAAAGTAATGAACAGAATGAAAATATTTTCAAAGGCACTCTTGTTGCTCTTGGTCTCTCTCCTGACCTTTGCAGCAACAAGTTGCTCGGATGATGAAACCGGAGGCTGGGACGGCACATACGGATATGTGCAGTTCAAGCTCAGCAAGAAGGTTTCTTCAAGAGCTACCCGTGCTGCTGCCCTTGACAAACTTGAGAAACTGGATGATGCCAAGAAAATCAAGGTGGTCATGGAGCACAATGGTACAACTGTGTCTCAGACGCTGGTGCTCAATTCTTATAATTCAGAGAATGCTGAGTACGGTCTGAGAAGTGAAAAACTGCAACTCGCTTCGGGTACTTACACCGTCATCGGTTTCTATCTCTATGATGCGGTTGACGAGGAGTTGCTGGCTTCTTCTGCCGGCGAAACATTCACTGTAGTAGGCGGCGGTCTGGAAGTGCAGAACCTCATGGTAGAGACTGTGGAGCGCGGTAAGGTGAAGTTCAATCTCGTGAAGGAGTGGGAGAAGACCCGTGCCGGTGGTACTGAGTATCTTTTCTCTAACATCCGTCTCGTTGACGTCAGCGTAACCAACCTCTTTACCCGTGAAACCTTTACCTTCCCTGAACTGAAGGTGAAATATAAGGAGTCTAGCAAAGAGAATCAGAATCCTGACAATGAGAACGATAAGTATATGGACACTGGTACTGCTTACTGCGATACGACCGTATGGTTGCCTGCCGGTACTTATCAGGTTACCTCTTATACCACCTATGGCAAGACAGGTGCGCTGAAGACCAAGTATGAGACCCAGCCTGTAAAGGGTGAGGCTTTCGTTATTGAGGACAATCAGCTCAATGAAAAAGCACAGGTGCCTATCCTCCTTTCCAAGACCAAGGAATATATCAAGGACTATGAGGCTTTGAAGGCTATCTGGGAATCTCTTCAAGGTAAGGAGTGGAGCTTCTATGGCGACGCTACCTTCAAGGGAGCTAACTGGAACTTCAACAAGGAACTCGATATGTGGGGCGACCAGCCGGGCGTAACGCTCAACAGCAACGGCCGTGTCATCGGTCTTATCATCGCCGGTTTCGGTGCAAAGGGAATCGTACCTGATGCCATCGGACAGCTGACAGAACTCCAGGTGTTCAACCTCGGTTCTCACGATGAGAAGATTGGTGCCAACATCTTCAATGACTACGATGCAAACAGTCTGACTGCTGCAAAGAAGAGCAGCATGCGTCACGACTATGAGAATAAGTTCCTGAAGTATGACCCACGTGCCAACATGTCGGAGATGATTGTAGAAAGCTACAACTCAGATCCTAAGGTGGCACCGAAGAACAGAATCAAGAAGGACAGCCGCATCAACCTGAAGGATGCACAGATCGGTACATTGACCAACCGAATCTCGGGTGTGTCTAAGGCTATCTACCGTCTGACCAAGTTGCAGCAGTTCTACATCGGTAACTCTTCTATCACTGCCGATGAGGTTTGTGCGAAGTTCTACAATGCTGACGATCCTGTTTATGGTAAGTTTGCCCAGGAGTTTAAGGATGAGGATTGGGACAAGATGGAAAACCTGACCGATATCGAACTTTACAACTGTCCGAAGATCAGTCGCATTCCAGACTTCTACTATAATCTCCCTAAATTGCAGGCGATGAATCTGGCTCGATGCAAGGGAATCTCAGCCAACCAGTTGAGAAGCGACTGGACCCGTCTGGCTAATGAGAAGACCGGTAAGACACTCCAGATTCTCTATATGAGTTACAACAACCTGGAGGAATTCCCAGAGTCATCTGCCTTGAGCAAGATGGTGAACCTCGGTCTGCTTGACCTGGCTTACAACAATATCAAGAAGTTGCATCCTTTCGGTTCTGAGGTGGCACTTTCTTCACTCTATCTGAACAACAACCAGATTGAGGAAGTTCCTGCTAATCTCTGTGCCTTTACAGATGATGTAGAGAGTCTGACCTTCGCCCACAACAAGTTGAAGAAGATTCCTAATATCTTCGATGCAAGTTCTGTTCGCGAGATGGGTTCTGTAGACTTCTCTTACAACGAGATTACTGGTGTAGATAATAGTCATGGAACCTACAAGGGTATCAATGCAGCAACCGTTACTCTGTCTAACAACAAGATAGAGAAGTTCCCTTCAGAGTTGTTCACAGCCGGTTCGCCAATCACAACCATCGATTTGAGCGGCAACCAGATGCGTACCATCCCTAAGGGTTCCATCAAGGGCAAGAAGGCTTATCTGTTGCAGGTCATCGACCTCCGATTCAACAAGCTGACATCCCTCTCTGATGACTTCCGCTCAACCACATTGCCATACATTACCAATATGGACTTGAGCTACAACTGCTTCACCGAGGTGCCAACCCAGCCATTGAACAGTGCCGTGCTCCGTGCCTTTGCCATCAACCACCAGCGTGATGAAAAGACCGACCAGCGTTGCCTGCGCACATGGCCTACAGGAATCACAACCTGTCCGAGTCTGATCCAGTTCCAGATTGGTTCCAACGATATCCGCAAGGTAGAAGAGACACTGACCTCTCACCTTTATATCCTGAATATCGCAGACAACCCTAACATCTCTATCGATGTAACTAGCGTCTGCGCATACATCAAGGCAGGTATGTATATGCTGTTCTACGACAAGAATCAGGACATCCGCGGTTGTGATGCTTTGGATCTCGAAAATTAAACCCTATAAGAAAGTAGTAATATGAAATATATGAATAAACTGACATTAGGTATCGTTCTCGCTGCCGGGCTTTTTACAGCCTGCAGCGATAAGGATGATGTCGATATCCCAGGAGGTCTGGCGCTCGATAAGGACGAGATAGCCATAGGACCTCAGGGCGGAACAGAGCAGATTGCCATCGCTGCCTCACAGGACTGGGTGGCAAGCACCTCTGAGCCTTGGCTGATGCTTTCGCCTGCCAACGGTGTGGGTTCTGTTGAGGGTACCATCAAGGTGGATTCTACTCTTTCCAATACGCTCCGCAGCACAGAACTCAGTTTCCAGGGTGCCAACGGACAGAGCCGCAAGCTTACTATCACCCAGTTTGGTTATGGCAAGCAGATCTTCCTGAAGGATCCTGTTGTAGAAATCGAGAACTCTGATTCTTATGACAACCGTGCTTTCGAAAGTCTGATTTCTGCCAACGTGGAATGCAAGATAGGTAAGATTGAGTATTCTTTCGAGGGTGATCTGACCGATGCAGAGAAGGCTGAGAACGAGAGTGAGCGTGAAGGCTGGCTCCTGAACAGCAAGGATGAAGATAAACTGACAGGTACTAACCTGGGCATCGTGCTGGACAGAAAGTATCGTCCTCGCACCGTGAACTTCAAGTTCCGTTGGGAGATGAACGTGGTTCCTGCCGTTCGTGTGGCTAAGGTTCATCTTGTGCCAGTCAAGGCTGAAGACCAGCTGGTAGATGCGGATGGCAATCCTACAGATGATGTCATCCTGACCGTTCGCCAGAAGGCTGCACCTAAGATTGAGGATAACCGTGCCGGTGACTCACTCTCTGTCATCATGATTAACCAGAAGCTGAGTAGTATGATTACCTACGATACGAGTGACAATATGCGCAACTGGAGTAGCGTAACCCTTTGGGAGGCTACTGATGATTTCGTGAAGACTCATCCTGAAGCTTTGGGACGTGTACGTTCAGTCAAGTTCAGCATGTTCAACCTCAAGAGTGGTGAAACCCTTCCTAAGGAAGTGGGCAACCTCAAGTTCCTGGAGTCTTTCTCTGTTGCAGCCAACGAGAACAACCAGATTCGCGAGGTGAAGCTCGGTGAAGAAATCTGCTCACTGAAGTATCTGAAGGATCTTACCGTTCAGGCTTATGGTCTGACTCAGTTGCCTGCTGGCTTTGCTAAACTGGGCAGCAGTCTTGAATCGCTCAACTTGGTAAGTAATAACTTCAACAAGTTGTCGGATATCACCAATATCGTCAACGAGAAGAACTTCCCTAAGTTGCGCCATCTCGTCCTCTATGCACAGCGCCGTACGGATGTTGTCATCGACATCGCTTCGCTGGGCGAAATGACAGGATCTGTCTATGTCTATAATACCTATCCTATCGGACTCTATGGTAAGGTAAATGCCGGAACCGCAGACCGCCAGGCGCTTCTCAAGCTCCTGACATGGGATAAGCTGAATACACTTGAGTTGTCTTACTGCTTCCTGGAGGGTGAACTTCCTACCGATGAAGAGATGACTGAGGCGCTGGAGGCTGCCGGCAAGGCTACCCGATACAGCAAGTCTGACTTCTCGACCAACAAGGATGATTATCTCGACAAGCTGGTAGGCGATACCTGCAAGTGGTTGCTCTCAGGATGGGATAATCCTGTAACCTGCAAGCACAAGGATGGCTCTGTAGTTTGTGAGGATGTTTATCCTCTTCAGGTGCCACGTGTATTGCCAAACTGCCGTCAGTTGTCACTCAACCTGAACTTCTTTACAGGTGAGGTGCCTAAGTGGATTCTCTTCCATCCACACATGGTAGAATGGAATGCACCTACGATGGTCTTCAACCAGCAGCCTAAGGGTAAGAATAGCGATGGCGCTGCCGTTGGTTTCTCTAATATGACAGAAGACAGCTACAGCTATGACTACTATTACGGAACCAGCGACCCAGGCAGCAAGTGGGAGGTTCCGGGTGTAGCTTATCCGCTCTACTACCGTACATACGTGGCAGCAGGCGATATTGACGAAGCTGCGCTGATGGCTAAGTACAGGAGAAACAAGAAAAAGTAAGATAAACATAAAAACAATATAGAAGCAAACAATGAAGAAAAAGTTTTTCTATATAGCAATGGTCGCATTGGCATTGACGGGCTGTTCTGACAGCCTGTCAACCATCGGCTCTTCTGACGGCAATTCAGAAATCACCATCCCTGCAGATGCTGAGGCTGGTGAGCTGCTGATTAAGTTCAGTCCGGAGATGAGCGACATCCTCGACCAGGCACAACTGAGCAAGACCCGCGCCGGAATGGCTACCCGTTCGGGTATTCCTTCTACCGACGAGGTGCTCGACATCCTGGGAAGCTACAGCTTCGAGCGTGTGTTCCCAGTAGATGCAAATACTGAGGCAAGAACCCGCGAGGCGGGACTCCACCTCTGGTATACGGTGAAGTTTAATAAGGGAACCGACCTGAAAGCGGCTGCCGAGCGCCTGAAGCAGTTGGGCGAAATCTCAAAGGTTCAGACCAACGGCCGCATCAAGCGTGCTTACAATACTGACAGCAAGCGCATCTATCTCAGCGATAAGGCGCTTCAGCAGAAGTCTACCCGCTCTGCAGCCGAGGGTGAGCCAAACGACCCAGGCTTTGCCAGCCAGTGGCACTACCGCAACCTGGGTGAGGGCCACTATGGCTTCGAGAATCTCAATAATAATCACGTAGGCGCTAAAGCTGGATGTGATGTGAATGCACTTGAGGCATGGAAGACCTGCACAGGTGATCCTTCTATCATCGTGGCTATTCTCGATGAGGGTGTGATGTATACGCATCCTGATTTGGCTGCCAACATGTGGTGCAACCCGGGCGAAAGTGTTCAGGGTGCCCAGACTGACGGCGACGGAAACGGTTATGATGGCGACCTTCATGGCTACAACTTCGTAACAGAGAGCGGCGATATTACCTGGACTGATGCGAATGACTCAGGTCATGGTACTCACGTAGCTGGTACCATTGCAGCCGTAAATAATAATGGTAAAGGTGTTTGTGGTGTAGCTGGTGGTGACGGTACTCCTAATTCTGGTGTCAAGATTATGTCTTGCCAGGTATTCTCCGGTCAGAACAGTGTAACCTTGGCAGGAGAGGCGAGAGCCATCAAGTATGCTGCCGATAATGGTGCAGTCATCCTGCAGTGCAGCTGGGGTTACAACTCTTCAGAGTCTAGCATCATCAACGGTTATACTCCGGGTCCTGCTACTGAGAAGGAATGGGCTGAGACTTATCCGCTGGAGAAGGAAGCTTTGGATTACTTCATCAACAATGCAGGTTCTCCTAATGGAGTCATCGACGGCGGTATTCCTGTCTTCGCAGCCGGTAACGAGTATGCTGGCAATCCTGCTTTCCCAGGTGCTTACTCTAAGTGCGTCTGCGTATCTTCTGTAGCTGCCGACTTTACTCCAGCCTGCTACACCGACTTCGGTTCGCTCGTAACCCTGAGCGCTCCTGGTGGCGACTTGGAATACTACAGCAAGATTGGTGAACAGGAAGATGAATACTGGGCAGAGACAACAACCGAGCAGAAAGGTGCTGTGCTCTCTACCTTGATTCAGAACGGCAAGCCTGCCTATGGCTACATGGAGGGAACCTCTATGGCTTGTCCTCACGTTTCGGGTGTGGCTGCCTTGGGTCTTGCCTATGCAGTCAAGCAGAACCGTCATTATCGTGCTGCCGACTTCGTTGCCCTGATGAAAAAGTCTGTAAAGAAACTGGACGGCTATTATGAGAATGGTGCAACCAAGACCTACTACATGAACCATACTACCGTAGGTGCTTCGCCTGAGATTGTACAGCTCTCTAAGTACATCGGCAAGATGGGTGCTGGTCTGATTGATGCTGCTCAGCTCTTGAATAACATCAAGAACAAGGAACTCAGTTCTGATATGAAGTTGCCTAACGTTTATGTGGGCATCGAGAAGACATATACTCTCAACCTCGCTCCTTATTTCGCAGGTCAGACAGAGGGCTTCTCTTGCTCAGTAGCGAATGGCAGTGTAGCTTCAGCTTCAGTAGATGGCAAGACGCTCACCGTGACGGGACTCGCTGCCGGAAGCACATCGCTCACCGTAACTGCTGCCGACGGCACCAGCCAGAAAGTAGTTGTGACCGTAAGAAAGAGTGCCGGCAACAATGGTTGGATGTAATTGGATGTAATATGAAGATATTTGCTTTCCTATCGTTTTTCTTCCTGGCTTTGCCTGTTACGGTGAATGCGCAGGAGGAACTGCTGAAGTTTGAGCATCCGCTTATCGATGCAGGTACGATGACCGAGGACGATGCGCCTCGCACCTTCAACTTCACAGGTAAGAATGTGAGCAAGAAGATACTGCACATCACACAGGTGAGAACCACCTGTGGATGTACCAGTTCTTATGTCAGGGGCGATGTGATGAAGCCTGGCGATACCTGTCAGGTGCAGATCACCTTCACGCCTAACCGCTATCCGGGCACCATCAATACGGGTGCTTATCTCTATCTGAAAGAGGTAGAGGGACAGCCTGCCGTCAAGCTTGCCTTAACGGGCAAGGTGCTGCCGGGTGCTGACCAGTGGGCACGCTATCCGCACAAGATGGGCGCACTCAGACTGAAACAGGCGAAGGCAAGTATCACAGAGGTAAAGCCGGGCACAGAGCCTGAGGCACGTATCCTCTGCGGAAACAGCGGTGACAAGCCGCTCCGTATATCCAGCCTCCTTCTTCCTCCTTATGCCCGTCTTACGACAGAGCCTGAGGTGATAGAACCGGGTGATGAGGCTGACCTCGTCATCACCATCATAGCCGATAAGATTCCGGCTACGATGCCCGAAACTTTCACCTTCCCTGTTATTCTGGAGGGCTTGGATGCCCGCCCGTCTGACAGGACGATACAGGTCGTTGTAAAGGTAAAAAGGTAAAAGGGTAAAAAGGTAAAAAAGTAAATAAGAAAAAAATATCAAGACAATGAAATATTTGAAAAAACTCTTCACCCTCCTGGTGATTGCGTTGTTTGCCTGTGGTTTTGCAGCCTGCAGCAGCGATGATGATGAGCCGGAGGAGCCTTCTCTGGAAGTTACACCTGCCAATCTTCATGGCACATGGGAGTTGGCTGAGTGGAACGGTGAACCTCTTGCTGAGGGCACATACTGCTACATCGTTTTCAACCGCAAGGACCAGACTTTCGAGATGTATCAGAAGTTTGACAGTATGTATGGTCGCCATATCACCGGTTCGTTCGCTATCAAGAACGATCCATACCAGGGCTACATCATCAGCGGAAGCTATGATAACGGTATGGGCGACTGGAACCAGAGTTATCTCGTAACCCGTCTTCTTGCATCAGGTTCGATGATATGGACCGTCAAGGACGATGCTACCGACATCAGCCGTTACAAGCGTTGCGATAAGGTACCTGCCGAGATTCTCAAGGAATGTAAAGATCTCACTGAAGAATAAAAAAAAGAGCGAATTATCTGCAAATTCTGCGGATTATTCGCTCTTTTTTTGTATCTTTGCCCTCAAACTTATCATCGGGTTCAAAGTTTAAAGAATATGATATTAACGATTACAGGTTCAGACAGCACCGGAGGCTCTGGTGTGCAGGCGGACATCAGGACGATTTCCGAGTTGGGCGGTTATGCTGTTTCGGCGATAACCAGCATCACTGTGCAGAATACGCTCGGTATTCAGGAGTTCTTCGATATTCCTGCCGAGATAGTTTCGGGACAGATAGAGGCTATCATGAACGATGTGCAGCCTGATATCGTAAAGATTGGTATGATACGCAGGGTGGAAACGCTGAATGTGGTCATCGATGCGCTGACCAAGTATCGTCCTGCCCATATCATCTATGCCCCTGCCATCTGGTCGAGCCAGGGCGATGCGCTGATGACGGAAGATGTGGTGAGCCAGATCAAATACCGTCTGTTGCCGCTCTGCTCGGTTGTGGTGGCGAGGAAGAAGGAGAGTGACATCATTCTTCAGAACTCCCGACTGCTGAGCCTTGCCGAGAAGCAGGGACTCCGGATCTATCGCCTCGACAATGCCAATTCGCATGGTCTTATGAACCGTTTTTCTTCAGCTCTTGCCGTTTATCTGAATCAGGGCAAGAAGATGGAGGAGGCACTGGCGATGGCGCAGGATTTCATCAATGTAGAACTCGTGCGCCAGAGTAATCTGCAGGGCAGGAGTTCCGAGCTTTACAACCAGTTTATCTCGCAGGTGAATAACTTCTGCCGCACTTACAGCGATGTTCATTTCTATGCCGACCAGCTGAATGTGAGTGGCCGTTATCTGGCTCAGGTTACCCGCCGCATCTCCGGCAAGACGCCGAAGGCAATCATCGATGAATACATCGTGAAGGAGATAGAACGCGAGCTTTCTACCACCACGCATACGGTTCAGGAGATAGCCAACACCTTCGGCTTCTCATCGCAGGCTCATCTCACCAAGTTCTTCAAGAAAATGAGAGGGGTAACGCCTTCTGCTTTCAGGCAACCAAAACCTGTTGATTAAAATGAGCCCAGCCAATTAAGGAAATAAAATACGGCCAACTGAGGAAACGAAATACGGCCAACTGAGGAAATAAAATCCAGCCAACTGAGGAAATATCAAAAAAAAGATGGTGTTTTTGTAGTTCCTATCGGATGCTTGAAAGATTAAAATAAGGTTCATTTTACTTCTTGTCTTGTAAGGGAACTAACTTGCATCAGCGTTGTGTATGAACGAATAAAAGTTAAAATAATTAAGTTAAAATAGAAACACGGACAAATTCAATTTGTCCGGCTTTTTTTGTCCGGTCGCTTGTAAAGTGTTAAATATTAGTAACTTATAAGCTACCGGACAATTTGTCCGGACAAATTGAATTTGTCCGTGTTATTTTTTTCTTTTTATCTCTATGTTTTCCACCTCGGAACTCATAGACTTTGGAGCCATAAAACTATGAGTTAGTATTTTTAACATAATGACTCCTGACAACCAAAGCGTGAGATTCTGTTATCTGATGCAGAAAGGTTGGTAATGCGAAAATACGACTATTATTTAGACCCTCTTTTGTTATAAATATTATATATATACCTGATAATCAGTTGTATTGTGTTTTTCTGCAGACTTTGTGTTTTAGACCCTATTTAGTTCTATTATTGAAAAATATTTTGTATTTTTGCGCCCAGAATGTAATTATACTAAATATGGGAAGAAGTATTTCGTTTACGATATTGTTTTTTATGATGCTTTCGATGTTGGTATCATGTCATCAAAGTCATAAGAGAGAGTTAGACTTAGCTTATACGTTGGCAGAGTCTAAGCCAGATAGTGCCTTGGCCTTTTTGAACCGTATCAATCAAGGTAAACTCTCAGATAAAGATATGGCGAAGTATGCCCTCATTTATTATATGGCACAAGATAAGTCGGGCTTGGATGTAGATAACGATTCCTTGATTCGCATAGCGTATGATTGGTATGATGGTCACCAAGAAGATTCTCTTTATGCTTCATCCTTATATTATATGGGAACATGCTTTCTGCTGAATGATAGTATGGAGCAGGCAAAGAGTTGCCTGGAAAAGTCGTATTCCATATCTGACAGCCTCCATAATATGAATTTAAAATGCTTGGCATTGGATAAGCTGATTGAAGTAGAAGAACAGCTGGCACCTTACAAAGCTTTGAACTATGCTAAAGCTTTGGTGAAGATGTATGACTCTATGGCAAATGTTACTATATATAATAAGGTGGCAGCACGTTTGAGATTGGGTGAGAACTTCTTTTATGTTGATAGCTTGCAGCATGCTTTAGAAGAAGAGAGAAAAGCATATAGAATGGCAATGAAAGCTGGCGATAGCAACTTGTTGTCTTATGTAAGGCAAAATCTAGCTAGTACATTTGAGGAGATAGGTGAAAAAGATAGTTGTTTATATTATGCACGATTGGCTTATGACTTGAATGCAGCAAATAGATTTTCTTGTCTGTTGACATTTGCTTCTGCTTATATCTCTGTAGATTCATTAAACCAAGCCTTTAGTTTATTAAAACAAGCAATGCCAAAAACGGCAGAAGACCGCTATTCTGTGTTTTATTTTCAAAGTCAAGCTGCTATGAAAGCGCATGATTTCAAGTCTGCTAAAAGTTTTAGCGATTCGGCGTACCATTATTTGGAGGATATGTATCGAATTGCATTACAAGGTAAGGCTGCTTATTATACATCCTTTTTGAAAAAGGAAAGTGAAAGAGCTAAAATGCAAGGTAAAGCAGAAATGCAGCAGTGGGTATTTAGTTTGATAGTCTTATTGTGTTTTATAGTAGTCATATTTATTTTATATGTTTATAAATCATATAAGCACCAGATAAAACTACGTATGGAGCATGAAAGAGAGGTTCTTCTCCAAAAGCAACAAATGCAGGAAAAAATACACCAAGAGGAACTTTCGCATAAAGAGGTTCAACTATCTGTGATGCGTAACTATTTGCAAAAGAAGATAGATGTTGTAGAAAAATTAAATTCCATAGCTCCAAATGAGAATAAGCACGTTGTGTTGTCAGAGAGTGATTGGGACGAATTGGAGGTGTTTTTAGATAGTGTGGAAAACCTATTTGTAAAACGACTCAAGCAAAAACATCCGAATTTATCTAAGACCGATTTACGTCTAATGATGCTGTTGCGTTTAAAGCTGTCGCAAAAAGCGTTGGCTTCTATCTATTGTGTGAGCGAGAAAGCTATCAAGCAAAAGTTGTTCTTGTATAAGGATAAGGTAGGCATTAAAAATGAACATTTTTCGCTTCGTAATTATATAGAAAACTTCTAGAGATAGGGACTATATACAGCTTTTTAGACCTCGAAAATCAAGGCGGCAACTGTAAGTGTTTGGAGCTTAGAATTATATGCAATATGTTCGATGTTAAAGAAATAGACCTGGTTTATTAGGAATGTATTGGAAAAACGGATAATTTTGCAGCTGTGATTAATAACAATTTAAATGGCAAGGTTATGAAGAATGTAAAAATGTTTGTTTTGTTGGCATTGAGTTTGTGCATTACTCTGTTTGCTACAAGTTGCAGTAAAGATGACCCTTCACAGGTATCTTTTACCTCACTGAATATGCTCGATGAGAATCATGGCAAGACCCTGTTAGATGAAACGGGAGTTTATATAAACGGCTCGATGAATTTCCGGTCTGACAGTTGGCAAGTAGTTGATTTGGGAATCTCTTCAAGTTTCCCGAGTAAGACGATGCCAAATTTGGATAACTTGTCAAACGAAACAAGCGTATTGCCAAATCACCGGTATGCATGTTGTAATACCGAAAATGTTTTGACTTTTCCTTCTCATAAGAATGCATATGAGATAGGATGCAAATATTATCAGTTTGTGGTATCTTCTTTCTTAGAGAAAGAAACTGGCAAGATTGGCGCTGTCGTAGAATATATGTCGTCTTTGTCTAATGAAAATGAATTGCCTCAAAAAGATACTAACATAGGTAACTTGTTTGGACTAGACGACCAATTGTCGTTTGATGCTCTTGGTGCAGAAGAATATTGTTTTTTCGGAAAGAGTGAAGACTTTGCAATAAGGCTGTCTAATGGACATTTGAAAGTGGCTTTGCGTAAGTCTCCAAATGAACTCTATGGGCCTTATGGCAAATATTCGATATATCTACGCAAAGGCAATGTGTATACTAAAGTGACATTTGGTGTCAATCTTTAGCTTATGTTTAACAACGGATTTCCCATGATGCTCATTTTGAAGATTGGCTAAAAGTGTTGCTGTATCCAGTGGTGGGTTAGTATATTCCATACGCATATAAACAAAAAGTTCTAATTTCTATAAAATTCCCATTGTGAATCATTGGATATTGGGTATTCCGGAAGAATAGCAAACCTACATCATTTTTACATAATAAACTGGGTTATAAATATTATGTGAGAAATGATGTAAAACGTTTGGCGGTTTGAGCAATTTTCGGTATTTTTGCACCGAGATCATTTTAATTTACTGAGCCTACTTTCAACAAGCCTTACTTTTTTTAAGTGGACTCAGTAAATGAAAAAGGTGATTCTTTAAACTTAAAGGTTATATTAATATGGTTGTTAAGAGATTTTTTATAAGTATATCCATGTTGTTCTTGGGGACGCTTCTGTTGCAAGCTAAGAATATAATAGCAAGGGATATGGGAGCTAACAAAGGTGAAGTTCCTGCAAACATTGCTATCCTTGATTCTGATAGTAACGTTGTTGCCAAAAACATGACTGGTATCTCGGATTCTACAGTAATTTCTCTATCTGATGTAGAGGTGATAGCTCATCGCAAAAACATAAAGTTGTCTGGTCATAATTTACTCGTAGACGTAGAGCATGATTCTATTCTTAACCATCAGAATGATATATATGAACTGATTGGTAAGGTTCCTGGTATCTTACATTTAGGGAATTCGTTCAATGTGTTGGGTAAGGGAGCACCGGTCTATTATTTAAACGGGCGTAAGGTGAGAGATCAAAGTCTTATCGATAACTTACCAGTTGATCAAATCAAATCTTTAAAAATCGTTGCCATGCCAGGGGCGGATTATGACACGTCGGGTTCACCTGTGATTGATATAAAAACTAAGATTTTAGGAGATGGTGTGGCTTTTAATGCCATCGGAAATATCACTCAGACAAAGCATTTGGCTCATAAAACAGGTTTCTCTTCAACATACAATTCTGGAAAATTTGATTTGTATGGTAAGTATTACTATAGGAGAAATAATGCTTCCGAAAGTTCTGATTATGATAAACAGGTATTAGCTGATACCATTTGGAATAAAATGCAACATATTGAAAGCTTGACGCATTCCGGTAGTCATACTTATTCTGCTGGTATGACTTATCATCTGTCTGATAAATCAGAACTAGGAATGCTTTATAGTGGAATGTACACGGATGGAAAGGTTGAGACTCGGGATACATTTAGTGTAGTGCCAAATGCAGGACCTGCATATTATCTCTTTGATAAGAATAAATCCAAAAACAACCTCCTTACGCATCATGTCAATATGTATTATGATGCAAGTTTGAATCATGCCTGGCACGTGAGTGTAGTGATGGATTATATTTCTAAAGCATCGAACATTAATTCTGCTTTAGAGGAAAATCATATAGGTACGAGTTCTGAGGTTTCATATATGGGACATTCTAAATGGAATGTCCTGGCTTCTAATTTCCATGCGACCCATGATTTTGGAAAGTGGGGCACTTTGGGTATGGGATATGATTTCAGCTATAGTGAGGGAATAGACAAGATAGATTATGAACGGTTGAAGTTCGATGGTCGCTTTGAGAATAAGGAAGTTAAAAATGCAGTATTTATCAACTACGAATTACCCTTGGGGGACTTTTCTTTGAGTACAGGAATACGTTATCAAAATCTATATTCGCGTCGGAAGAATGAAAAGGCGTCTGTGATAGAGGCGCATAGTGATAATACATTCTTGCCATCGGTAACCCTAAGCTATAGTCATGGATTATTGGTGCAGAATCTTAGCTATTCGATAGGAACAGAGCGGGCTAATTATGCAGATATGAATGATAATGTGACGTATGTGAACCGTTATGAGCAATCTAAGGGTAATAGCCAGTTGAAGACTGCCATCACTCATGGCTTGTCTTATCTGTTGATGTATAAGTCTTTGTTTCTTACATTAAATTATGATTATGTTTATCGTCCATTATTGCCGGTGATTTATTCTTTGGAAGGTAACTCAGCAGTAACGGTTTCGTCACAAGATAATTTGTCGCATCGTCAAGCTTTGTCGGCGATGTTGAATTGGCGTAATACCTATAAATGCTATACTGCATCGTTGACGGGATTCTTTCAGAAGTCAATTATGCATTATCCGGGTATTGATGGAACAACATTTCATGATGGACATCCGTCGACAATTCTTAATTTTGATAATGATTTCAAGCTTCCTAAGCATTTTCTGCTCTCTCTGTCTTGGCAACAAGTCTGGGGTGGATACATGGAGTCGATAAATGTAAAATCATCTTCTTCTGTCAATTTGAGTATCAAAAAATCTTTCTTGAACGATAGATTGCGGTTATCATTAGATGGGTATGATATTTTTAATGGAGATAGAAATCGTGCTTGTAGACAGATCTATAATGTTAGATCTAGTTTTAATACAAAGTATGAAACTCGAAAAGTCGGATTGACGTTAACATATCGTTTCCATAAGATAAAAGAAAGAGAGAATCAAACATCAGCAGAGGTAGAAATGAAGAGACTTGGTATTCCGGAAGAATAGACTTTTCTTTGGTTTTCTAATAAAACTAAAAGGCGTTTGATATGGAATAAAAAGAATCAGATAATATAGAGTTGAAACTTCTTGATATCCAATCAAAGTCCAATTTGGAGCGAGTTTGTTTTGTTAACACATAGATAAATCTCTTTTGCAGAATCGCCAGCAAAGCTGTAAAAAAGCTTTGCTGGCGATTTCTCTGTATATAATCTTACTCAATCATGTTCTTGAGTATCCATTTCCTGAAGAATGGGTCTTCTATTTCATATCTGTCACTTCGGATGATGTAGCCTTTCTTGCTTAAACGCAATAAAGCACTTGTCATTGTGCTGGTAGGTTGGTTCCTGTCTTGTGCAGGATTGTTGCCCTCGCAGATACTGACCATAACATACTTGTCTGTCTTATTGAAATTCAGCCATAAACGTTCGTAGTCTAAATCATGAGTCGTTATGATGTCTTCTATGGCGAGTTGGAGTACATCCTCGTATTTACCAGCTACCAGGTTATTCCAAACTGCGAATGAAAGCTGTTGCGTGTAGTATGGATGGCAACTTGTAAAGGCTAGTATCTCGTCTGCAATATGAGCAGCCTGCTCTGCTACATCTCCTAATCTGTCTGTAATATATGACTTGAAATCTTCGTATGGGATCTTGTTGAGTCTCATCAGCATTCCAAAATGATAGAATGGCGATTTCACCCGTTCAAAGATATCAGTCATCATCGATTCCTGACTGCCCAGAAAGATGTAATTGATGCCTGTCTGTTCCTGCATGATAGAACGGAGCTGCTTGTCCATGTTTTTATCGATTTCCAGGATGCTTTGAAACTCGTCCAGGACAACAATCAGTTTGTTTTGAGGTGTAGATAC
>CAKPYB010000050.1 GCA_934202525.1 uncultured Prevotella sp. | reverse complement strand
GTTTGCGATGCAGCATGGCCTAAGTATGATGAGCAGTATCTGAAGGAGAACGACATGCAGCTCACCATTTCCTTCAATGGTAAAGCTCGTTTCCAGATGACTTTCCCTGTGGATACTCCTAACGAGGAAATCCAGAAGCAGGTATTGGCAGACGAGAAGAGCCAGAAGTACTTGGAAGGATTCAACGTGTTGAAGGTGATCATCGTACCAAAGAAGATCGTCAACGTTGTGTTGAAAAAGTAATTTATTGATAATATACAGAAGGTCGTCTCATCTAAAAATGGGCGACCTTCTGTGCTTTAAAAATACGAGGAAAATATTATGCAAATAGCAATCAGTCAAACAATTAAGAATGAGTGCAAGGATTATTTCTACATTACCCTTGGACTCTTGCTTTACACATTTGGATGGACCATTTTTCTGCTTCCATACCAGATAGTAACGGGTGGCGTAACGGGTATCGCAGCCGTGATTTACTACGGCACGGGGATACCTATCTATTTGTCTTATTTTCTCATTAATGCAGCCTTGCTGCTTGCCGCGCTGAAGATTCTGGGATTCAAGTTCATGGTGAAGACCATCTATGCCATCATCATGCTCTCCGTGTTCCTGGCGCTGGCGCAAGACTGGATGATAGGTGAAGATGGCAAGATGGTGCAGATATTGGGAGAGGGACAGGACTTCATGTCGCTCATCATCGGCTGTCTGTTTACGGGTTTATCACTCGCCATCGTCTTTCTGCATAATGGAAGTACAGGTGGAACGGATATCATTGCTGCCATCGTCAACAAATATCACAACATCTCGCTGGGCCGTGTGCTCATCTTCGTGGATCTCCTCATCGTGGGCAGTTCATTCTTCGTCTTCAATGCAAAACCAGAGTTTACCGCGATAGACGCTGTTAGAAAGGTAGTATTCGGTCTCTGTACGATGGTGATAGAAAACCTGGTACTCGACTATGTGATGAATGCCAAGCGAGAGAGTGTGCAGTTTATGATATTCAGCAAGAAATATCAGGAGATAGCCAATGCCATCGGTATGCAGATGGACCATGGCGTAACCATTCTCGATGGCCATGGCTGGTACACGGGCAACGAGATGAAGGTGCTCTGTATCCTAGCAAAGAAGAACGAGAGCGTTACCATCTTCCGTATCGTCAAGATCATCGACCCGAATGCCTTTGTAAGTCAGAGTTCCGTCATCGGTGTGTATGGCGAGGGATTTGATGAAATGAAGGTGAAAATTAAGGAGAAAGATATAAAATCAATTAAAAGTTAAAAGTTTATAGCGGCTTCGCCGTATAACAAGAAGCACTATTGCAAGAATACCCTATAAACTATTAACTATAAATTATAAACTTATGAAAAAGATAGTATTTGCAACAAATAACCAGCATAAGCTCCAGGAGATTCGCGACATCCTGGGCAGCGACTACGAGGTGGTTTCGCTGAAGGAAATAGGATGCGATGTGGATATTCCAGAAACCGGCAACACATTGGAAGAGAATGCCTTGCAGAAGGCACAGTATGTTTATGACCATTACCACGTAAGTTGCTTTGCCGATGATACCGGTCTGGAGGTAGAGGCACTTGATGGTGCCCCTGGCGTTCACAGTGCCCGCTATGCTGAGGGTACCGACCACGACAGTGAGGCTAACATGGCTAAACTGTTGAGAGAACTGGACGGCAAGGAAAACCGCCAGGCCCGCTTCCGCACCGTTATCTGCTACATCGAGAAGCAGGATGTATGTCCTTGCGGCTGCACCAGCATCAAGAAAATTCACCAGTTCGAGGGTATCGTAAACGGCCATATCGCCACCGAGAAGCATGGCACCGAAGGCTTCGGCTACGATCCGATTTTCGTACCGGAAGGCTACGATAAGAGCTTTGCTGAGCTGGGTGAGGAAATCAAGAACGGCATCAGCCACAGAGCAAGAGCCGTGGCTAAATTGGTAGAGTATTTGAAAAAGAAATAAAATTTATTCTTGTTCAATACAGAATAGAATAACATTATAACAAAGAAAAGGCATCATGATCAGGACACTCAATTCCCTGCGATTCATTCTTATCCTAATGATTGTGATTTCGCATTCCACCCTACCCATATCCCAAGATTTAATCAATTACTTGGGCGAGTTTCCTGTTGCCATTTTCTTTGTTATCAGTGGTTTTGTACTCTCTTTAAGCAAAGGAGAAAAACTACAGAAAGAAGAATTGGGAAACAGCCAGTTTTTCCTTTCCCGTATCATCAAACTCTATCCTCTTCATATTCTGATTCTCGCCATTCTCATATTAATGGATTGGCGATTAGGGCATATATTACCATGGTATCAGATTCTATCCCATTCGCTGTTGATACAAACCTGGTATCCGGCACATGACTTTACGGCTCATCTCAATGCAGCTACATGGTTTATTTCTGATCTTATCTTCTTCTATCTTATATTTAAGTATTTATACGCTTGGATTATGCGACATTCCTGGTTATATTTATTAGCAACAATAAGTATATATATGGCAGTTTATATCAGTATCTCGCTCTGTGCACAAGCAGATTATTCAGCCGGCTACATTTATACCCACCCATTATTCAGAATGATAGATTTCATGATAGGTATCCTTTTATATAAAGTATGCAGATCAGAAAAAGGTAAAAAAATAGCAGATAAGATAACAAACTCACCTTCTTTCTGGCAAGTAAACCTATCGGATATGGGAGTGGTATTGCTGTTTATCGCAATATATTTTCTATCAATCCATTGCAATCCGAACATTCGCTGTGCCATTATTTATTGGATACCATCAGCCATAACCGTGTTCTATTTTACAGCAAGAGATCAAGGTAAAGGTTGTTTTATTAGGATATTCCATCATAAACTCTTGCTATGGCTAGGCAGCATCAGTTTTGAAATATTTCTCTGTCATAATCTCTGCTTTCGCATCATACAGAGTATATTTCTTAAACGATATGGAGAAGGAAATCCACATCAAGAATTCCAATTCATCCTATCCCTCGCTTTTATTATCCTCACAGCATGGATAGCAAAGAAAGCCATCGTTTTACCCATCCAGCATCAACTTCAAAAATATCTATAAGTATCTGTTTATAAAAACAATAAATAGTTATATTTGCAGTTAATATAGTATTAGGCTTTTAAATAATAGCCAATGAAGACTATAACAATATTATTATTATTCAGAACTTTATGAAGAAAACTTGTATACTTATCATAGTATTCCTATTTTCATACCTATCGAAGTTATCTGCTCAGATAGGTACATGGACTATGTATCGCAGTTATTATAATATTACAGAAATAGCTCCTGCTAAAGAAACTGCTTTTGCATTGGCATCAGGTAGTTTATTTTCATATAATATCAAAGATGGTAGTATAAAAACATATGACAAATCAAACTATTTATCAGACGTAGATATCAGTCATATCAGATATAATCCTACATGCAAAAAGCTAATTATCACATATAGCAATTCTAATATAGATTTGCTTGGGTTAGATTGTAATGTTGACAATATCTCTGACTTCTATCAGTATTCTACAACAGGTAATAAAAATATCAACCATATATACTGTTATGGGCAATATGCCTATCTTTCTACAGGTATAGGAATTATCAAAATAAATGTAAAAGATGGAAGTATCAGCAATAGTTATCTTTTAGGTTTCGAAGTTAACTATTCATATATAGACGGCGATTATCTCTATGCAGCATCAGCAAGTGCAGGATTATTTCGTGGAAAACTGACAGATAATCTGCTAGACAAAAGAAATTGGATCAGAACAGGGGATTATATAAAGGTTACGGAAGATTATCTAAACGTATACGACTCAAACTCTAAATACTGGTGGACAACAACATCAGATGGTAAACTGACCTATTATACCATAGATGCAAACCAGGAACGCCAATATAAAACAGAAGGCGTACGTCCTGACGGACCTACATCAAACAGGTTCCACAAATTATATTTAAATAATGGTACTATATATGCAGTACCAGGAAGTTGGTCACAAGAAGGTAATTATAACAATCCTGGTGAAGTACATGTATGGAATGGTGATACCTGGAGTGAATTCGAACAGCCTACAAGTCAAATGATAGGTCATAATTACATAGACCTTCTCTGCATGGATTTTGATCCTAAAAAAGAAGGTCATGTTATGGTTGGTGCAAAAAGTGGACTATATGAATTTCAAAATCAGAAGTTTATAAAGAGTTACAATCGTAACAATTCTCCATTACTGTCTTGCGTAAATAGCGACGATTATCTACTGATAACAGGTATAAAATATGACAAAGAAGGTAACCTGTGGATACTGAACAGTTCTTCAGATATAGATATCGATTATCCAATATGGAAATATACACAGAATAGTGATGAATGGACAGCATTCACTCATAATGAAATAACTGATGTATATAATGGAAATATGATTAACTTCTTTGATGTAAGTTATGACAATAGACTATGGTTTATCAACAACTGGTGGGAAAGTTGTAAACTCTATGCATTTGATCCAACTACGGATCAAATCACTCAGTATGGTCCAAACTTCATTAACGAGGATAAAACTGCCCTCAATCCAAGATTTGTACTTTGTGCCACAGAAGATAAAGTTGGTAATATCTGGTTAGGAACAACATTAGGCCCTATCTATCTTTCAAAAATGAACGTAGAAAATGAATCCAGTGAATTTACCCAGCATAAAATACCACGTAATGATGGTACAAATTATGCCGACTATCTACTCTCTAATGTAGAAGTAAGATGTATAGCCGTAGATGCAGGTAACAGAAAATGGATGGGTACCACTAATAATGGAGTATATGTTATCAGCGATGACTGTAATACAGAAGTGAAACACTTTACTACAGAGAATTCTCCATTACCATCCAATTTAATAAAAGACATCATCATCATGCCTAATGGTTTGGTTTATTTTGCAACAGATCAGGGGTTATGCTCATATATGAGTGATGTTACAGCAACAAACGACGAAATGACAAAGGATAATGTCTACGCTTATCCTAACCCTGTAAAACCTGATTATACAGGCAGTATTAATATTGTAGGACTAAGCTTTCATGCAGATATTAAGATAGTATCTGTTAATGGTACGCTCGTAAACCAAGGTAAAAGTACCGGTGGAAGTTATAGCTGGGATGGTTGCGACCTGAAGGGCAGAAAAGTAGCAAGTGGAATATATATGGTAGAAACTGCTACAGAAGAAGGAGAGAAAGGAACAGTTTGTAAAATAGCCATCATACGATGATAACAGTTTGTATAGCCACCTTTAATGGTGAGAAATATATCAGAGAGCAGTTGAATTCTATCTTATTTCAGCTGTCTCTCCAAGATGAAGTCATCGTTTCTGACGATGGCTCCACAGATAATACGATTTCTATTATCAAGAGTTTTAACGATAACAGAATAAAAATCATAGATGGTGTCCATCGTCACTCACCAACTCTCAATTTTGAAAATGCATTAAAGGAAGCCAAAGGTGACTATATATTTCTAGCAGATCAAGACGATGTTTGGAAAGATGATAAAGTGAAAATCTATCTGAAATGGCTACAACATTACGACTGCATCATCAGCGATGCAGAAGTAACAGATGAAAATCTGAAAATTACATCACCATCGCTCTATCAATTAATGAACATAAAAAGTGGAAGAGTATATAATATCCTCTATAAAAACGGATATACAGGGTGCTGCATGGCATTTACAAGACGAGTAAAAGAGGCAGCATTACCTTTTCCTAAAGATATTCCCATGCATGATATCTGGATAGGAAATGTGGCAGCCTTTCTATATAAGGTAAAATTCATAGATGATAAACTTATCTATTTCCGCCGTCATTCCTTAACCATTTCTTGTAATGGAAAAGGAAGTAGATATTCATTATACAAACGATTGATGTTCAGAGTATCTATAGTAAAGAACATTATTTTACTTATACACAAAATAAAAGGATTAACAACTCATTAAACATGAATATAGTATACATCATAGAAGACTATTCTGAGAATGGAGGCGTAGAAAAAATCGTTTCTATGAAAGCTAATACATTCTATCAAGAATATCATCATCAGGTTACTGTAATTTCTGTGTATGAAGATAAACGGAAACAACAGTATATATTAGACGAAGGTATCCGGCTGATTCATCTTCATGTTCCTTTTGCCAAGAAGACAAGAAATAAAGTATATAAGTTATTAAGCAGAATAATTACATTATTATTAGCAGCTTACAGATTAAATAAAACAATAAAACAGATTAATCCCGACGTAGTTTTCTTTACAACTACATTGGGAGCGTTGTTATTACCTCTTTGTCATACCAAGGCTAGAAGAATATACGAATCACATTTGGCACGTTCATTCAATCCTTTTCACTCACTGTTCGGATTAATGGAAAGAAAAGCTGATGCCGTAATTTGTCTAACCCATGACGATGCTAAAGAATTTCAATCAGCAAAGAATGTATACGTTATCCCCAACTTTATCAACATACCTCACCAAAAGGTAAAAGACTACAGTTGCAAAAAAGCTATTGCTGTAGGAAGATTAGAGCAACAAAAAGGGTTTAACAGATTGATTGCCTGTTGGAAAGATATAGCCAAACAATATCCCGACTGGCAACTCGATATTTATGGAACCGGCTCACTTTATCATATATTACAAGAACAAATTACAGCTTTAGGATTGGAAAAACAGGTAAAATTGTGTGGCAGAGGAGAAAATATGATGGAAATATATCCTAACTATAGTCTACACGTAATGTCTTCATATTATGAAGGTCAAGGTATTGTAATGTTAGAAGCTCAAGCATGCGGCTTACCTTCTGTTACTTTTGATTTTAAATATGGAGCTAACGAAATTATTAGAGATGAAATAAATGGTATTATCGTGAGACAAAATGATACAGAAGCTTTTATCAAAGCCATTTGCAAGATGATAAATTCAGAATCCTTACGCCATAATTTGGGTATGAAAGCTCAAATCATGGCTATTCAATATTCTAAATTTAACATCTTCCAAAAATGGCTAGAACTATTGAGATGTTATACTTAATTGTACATCGATCGAGAAACAGAATCTAATGGTACGAAAGAAGGACTCAATAGGTCATATTTGTCCCGATAATAAGGTGTATCAAGTTGGGATATATGAAATACCACATTACAGATTTCGTCAGTACGGAAAGAACGATGAAGTGCTTTTTTGATATTATTTATAATCGCTGGATATTTCTGTTTATACTTATCAGAACACCATATCATAAAAGGTACTTCATACTGATACTTATATCCTAAATTCTTCATATTATCATCAAAAACAACTCGTCCATACGAATCTCTATAATCATACATTTCTTCACCATGATCAGAAAAATAGAGGACTACCGTATTTTTATCTCTAAATAAATCAATAATATTTTTCAATACATAGTCATTATATAGAGTGGCATTATCATATTCTGCTATCATCTGTTTCTTTTTATCATCCAGATAAGGCTGTTTGCAACGAATATCTCTATAAGAAAATATATCAAACTGTGAGATATGTGGATAACGTTTTGTTGCCATAACATGCTGCCCCATCAGATGAAAGATAACAAGATTATGCTTACCTATATCCTTAGCTTCCTTGGAAAAATCCACTACTGCCTGATTATCATATTCGAAAACATTCTTACTTATTTGCGTATAGGACTCCTTCATTAATAATTTATTATAAACAAAAGAATTCATAGAGAATACAAACGGAGCCTGTAATTCATCATCCTTCTGAACATCCCAGTAATAAACCTGATAACCAGCCTTTTTAAATAGAGCTGGAAAATAAGGACTATCAGACCATTTTTCATGGTTACGCAGACTGTTACAACACAATGTATTCTTCATCGTTAAAGTGGTTTTATTAGAAGGACTAACTACATTGTCAAATACAAATAAGTTACCTTTTTTCTTTTCTTTATACAGATTCGGAGTTGTTGGCAAATAATATCCATACAACTGAGAATGGCACTTTATATAAGATTCTCCGATTACATATACTACATTCAGAGAATCACTATCAACCGAAACATGAGATTGTTTAGCTAAGCGTGTTACATCAACAGCATGTTTCATCTCAAAATTAACCAAATAAATATTGTATAAAGAATAAAACAAGGTAGTTATCGAATCACGACAACCATATTCTTCAGGCATATCATCAACTGTATTTACAGAAACAATTTCTTTATAAAAACTAAACTGTAGAAATCCACAAAAAATAAATGCTAATAATAGTAAATTGAGTATCTTCTTATGTTTCAGACTTTTCAAAAAAAGAGTAATTTTTTCTTTTCGTCTCTCACATAAAACAACTAATACAACATAACATATCAAGAATAACAAAGTTAGTATTCCTCCCTTAGATAAAAGAAAAGAATACAAAAACTCTGACGCTTCTCGTTTATTTGTTTCAACTATCAGAGTAATAATATCTGGCTGTAAAGTTTTATTAAATACCAAATGCAAAAACAAGCATACAGCAAATAATAATGACGCAAAAGCGTAAAGACTTATCTTAATAAATCTGTTTCGGATATAAAAAACAAATATGGTAAAAAGATAAGAGATAGCTCCTGCTCTAGGAAAATCAATAAAAAAGAGATCGAACACACGATTCATAAAAAAATAATGAACGTGCGAGGGAATAAATCTTATCGGCATAATAGTAATTGCCAATAAGAATAAAAGAAAGAAAGGAAACTCCTTTACAATAGGAGTTTGCAATATCTTTAACCATTTAATATATTTTTCCAGACTTACCATAATCTTATTTTTTATGAACATATCAATACAGATAACTTACTACCTTTAATGAAACTTTATATATAACCAATAAAGCATTTCCTATCTCAGAGTTTCTTAACAGACCAAATGTACCCTGACCTGTCCATTCTACAGTACCCACACATAGTAACAGTAACCATATCTTAGTATAAGATGGCGGTAAAATTCGATTGATCCATTTCAAAAAGTGAGCTACGTATCCCATCAAAAGACTTGGTAACAATTCATTAAAATCTTCCTCCTTTAGAGTAAATAACACGATGTAAGAAGATAAAGAAGCATACATGATGATACGAGTATAGTCTGTTGACAATATAGTAAACATAGGAATTAAACATATCATAATCCCTAAAAATAAAGTACTATAATACAGATTCTCTTGCCGTTTCTTATCACTAGAAGAACAATACACAGTATTTATCATCGTATTCATATAGATAGCCAAAACTATACTAACCACACCACCTATTATATTAGGAATATGGAATACCTTATCCAAGAAATTATAATGAAGATGGAATATCATAACATATCCTTTATCATATGAAAGAAAGTCCATCACATTTGGAAAATCCAAGAAATGTTCAGTACTTTTACGTATCAAAAGATATTGTTCCACACTTCCAGAAAAATGAAGACTGAGTAAAAATACCAGCATAGATGGTATCCAACAGCAGATAGTTTTCCACAAACAACGAACTTTTAAACGAGTTATCAACAAAAGGAGTGGAAAAGCCCAAAATGCAAATGGTTCGTGGAATAACACTGCTAAGATTGCCAATATATTACCACACAACACCCACCAACAAAAAGGTAAAGACTTCCAAAGTTTTACTATTAGAAGAAATATACACATTATGATAAAATCTCTTCTAAAGAAAGCCAAACCAAAAATACCTACTCCACCCAATAAGAAGGAAACTGGTAAAAACTCTAAAGCATAGCCATGCTTATGAAAGTTACGTATCATATACACAACAATAACAATATATGATAGTAAACTGATTATATAAGCTAAATAGATAGGATTAATTCCCTTAAGATAAAACTGATAGAATATTTCTCCAAGCAACCCTCTACGGATAAATCCACCCTGATAATTAATAAATAAATCAGAAAAATCATAAAACTGAAAAGTATAAATACTATTATAGATTACCGAAACTATCAGTAATCCAACATAAAAGACTGTCCAACGAGACAAAGCCTTCTTTGTATTCATATATCTCAGAAAGTATTTAAAAATCTGCATTTCAATTTATTATAAATGTTGTAAATACATTTGTTCATACTCTTTTGCCACCTTCCTATAATCGTGGTATTTCATAACGAAAGAGATACTTTGGTGCGAGAGAGAGGTTAGATTTCCAGGAAGGAAAAAAGCCTGCTCGATGATTGCTACATTCTGAGATTCAGAATACTCAGGACTCACATTGATGATAGGGCGTAATTCTGGTTCGCCAATGAACTCATAATATTCTTCCTCTCCTCCACCGATAACCACAGTACCACGTGCCATGGCTGCCAACGAATTCATGGATGGAGTATAACTGTAAAACTGATCTACCAGAACATCTGCTTCATCCAGCATCCGGCAATATTCATCATAGTCTACTCCTTCTACATATTTGAGTTCTATCTTACCAGAATATTTCTTTGCCAGAATTTCCACAAAATGAGCTATCTTTAAAGCACCTTTCAGATACTCGCGCTTGGGTTGTAAACCTACAAGCACTTTGATAACCTCACCATTCCCTTTCTGCCTGTTTTCATCTATAGCAGGAATTATCATAGGGAGAGGAATATAGTAGAGTTTTTTATGAAATTCAGAAACATCGTAACAGAGGTAATATTCATAAAGACAGGCTATCAAAGCATCAGAATGATAAGATACAGTATGCCAGCACTTATCAAACTGAGGCATGAAATGAAAAGCCATACGCTCTTTATTCTCCTCGATATTCTGTAATTTACCATTCCAATAAGTATCAGAATAGGCAGGAATACCCTTGACCTGTTGTCTGAATAGATGCGGATCATCGGCAAAACAGCCTTTAATGATTCGCTTATTGGTGAGCTTGAGAAACCAGAATATCAGCATGTTCCACCACCCCATCAAAGGCACAAATTGATAGTTATGTACCTGAACAATATCATTTCCACATATCTTATGAAGATTGCAGACTATTTTCCACAACACCATAAGCCCGCTCCATCTTCCATAACGCTCCATATTACGGCGCAAGTCGATGTCACGAGGAGAGTTGTGCCAATCATTGCCGTCGGACATCAGCGTTACCTGATGTCCAAGTTCTACTAATCCCTTTTTGAGAGTATTATGTAGCAAACTAGACTCACCTACCAACAGAATCTTCATAACTTTATATGATACTTATTTATAAGATACTTGAATATAAGAAACTTAAGACAATTCAATATACCTATTTTCTACAATATAATCAGATTTGCGCAGTCCCATGCTTACCACCAGTTTTATGGCCATTTTCTCCAGGCAGAACTTCAATGGCATCCAGCGCTTTTCTTTTTCATCATGCCAAGGACTCATCGCTTTATACTTATCAAATTCCTTTTTCCATGGATGCTTGCAGTTCTTATACCATGGTTTAGGAATACCCGTAAAATGGATGATGGCCGGATGAGCCTGAGCTTCCAATATCTGTTCATCAAATTCCCAGGAGATAAGAGAATAACGCAAATCAAACCAATACTCATTCAGTACATTATATCTGATAGGTAATACCAACTTAGAATTCTTAAACAGATAGTTCAGTACATCCTGATCATGACATCTCAACCTTTCCGTATTAGATTTCACATAATCAAAGAATTTGAGAAGCACCTGCTTTTCACGCCAATATTTCAGATTGACAACCAACATACCTGCATTAAAATACCCCAAAGTTTGGGGATAACGCAAGCGATTATAGTGTTCTATCTTATTATTATAACTATCTGGAACAGCGGCAATTGCATAGTTTTCAACAGAAGTATTCCACAATTTAACAAGTTTATCCACAACCAGAATATCGCCATCTAGATAGATAACCTTATCTATATCAGCAGGCAGGATTTCCGTGAGATACAAACGGTAATAAGTAGCAAATGAAGAACCAACATGATCCACTTGAAAATCCAAGCCGACAGGAAAATGTTTGAAAATTTCATCGCTGATAAGATAGAAATGGATCGTTTGCTGATAACGGGCAGCTATGGTTCTGATAGGATCCAATAACGCAGCAGAATCATGATTATGCAGGAGATGTACATTGACAACTTCTCCTCTGTTGCTCTCAAACAAAGAGGTCAACATTATACCGGTTGGCATGATATATTTACTATCAGTAGAACAAACTATTTCCATTTTTATGTTTTTTGTACTACTATTAATACGTAAATTAAATCTTTTTATTATCTTTGCAGTCATAAAAAAGAATAACTTATGCAGAAAGAATTAATATCAGAGCTATCTTCACCATTGGTGAGTTTCATCATTACTACAAGCAATCATCAGAAGGAGTATCTTGTAGAATGCATCAATAGTATCCTTCAGCTTTCGCTCAATGCCAAAGAGAGGGAAATAATTCTCGTTGACGATGGTAGCGATGAATTGGTAGCCAGCCAGATAAAAGAATTGCTGGATAACCTGCTCTATTTAAGATTACCCGGCTTAGGCAGCAGTATGGCACGCAACTATGGCATGTACTTAGCTAAAGGAAAATACATCCAGTTTATAGAAGGAGATGATTATCTTCTTCAGCCAACCTACGAACATTGCCTTGACATTGTGAGATTTCACGAACCGGACATCGTTACCTTCTGTTTCAGCAAGGATGATACAGGAGAACCATCTTACGAACTCCCTACCCCAATCAGCGGCACAGAATACCTCAACAACAATACCCTTTTAGGCTCAGCCTGTTCCTATATATTCCGCCGCGCCATTGTGGGTAGCCTGCTGTTCTCACCAAACATCAGTTTTGGCGAGGACGAGGAATTTACACCACAACTCTTCTTACGGGCAGAACGAATATTCAAGACTCAGACCTCACCTTATTATAATAGAGTGGACAAATACGCACCTGGTGAATTAGAAAATAAGGATAAGATAGATATCCACATGGACAATAAACTGGAGGTGATTCTACATCTTCAGAAGTTGCTCGATACGGTTCCTGTAGCAGAGCGCCAGGCACTCAACCGCCGTATAGCCCAGCTCTCGATGGATTATCTGGTTAACAATATCCGTTTGAAGCATTCATTGATATCCTTGAATCATGCCATCAGAGAATTAAGGAAACACGGATTATATCCTCTTCCGAACAAAGAATATACCAAGAAATATATGATGTTCAGAAAGATGATAGGTACATACGTAGGACGAATTGCACTTCTCTTTCTTATCAAAAAATAAATGAATGAAGGCATAAAGATTTCTCCCATCCGGATAAGCATACAGAGGAATAAGAGAAAATCCTATATAAACAAAAATAGAGCATTCAAATCACTTGAACGCTCTATCTTTATAATTAGATTAAATTTTCTAATATTATTTGTATAAGTAAAAGATGATGAAATGACGTTTCACAACGTCCGTTTGTTTTAACTGATGCAAAGATACGACGATTTTTGTCTATAAAGTCGTAAATTATACATTTTATGGTAGCGAAATATGATTTTTCACCCATAAAAAACAATTTTTACCACCAATCTTATAATTTTTGCCACATTATTCTACGATAGTGACAACATCTTTTCTATTGGTTTGACCGCTTTTTTCGCTATTTCAGGAGCCACTTCAACTGTTGGCCAACCAAATTTCAATGCATTGTATATCTTCTTGAGCGTATTCATCTTCATATACTCACACTCGTTGCAGCTGCAACCTACTCCACCCTCGCTTACCTCTGGAGGTACGGGATAGAAAATTACGTTAGGACAATTACGCTCCAGTTCATGCAGGATACCAGCCTCTGTAGCGATAATATACTCCTTGATTTCAGGATGCTCTTGGGCATAATGCAACATGGTGGCTGTAGAGCCCTTTACATCGGCTACAGCAAGTACTGGCGCCTTACACTCCAAGTGAGCCATCACAACAGCCTCAGGACGCTTCTGCTTCAGTTTAACTATAGCCTCTACAGAGAATTTCTCATGTACATGGCAACCACCGTTCCAAAGCAACATATTGCGGCCTGTAACGCTGTTTATATAGTTACCGAGATTATAGTCTGGACCAAAGATGATTTTTTCGTCCTGTGGGAAACTGTCAATCACCTTCTTGGCATTACCGCTTGTCACTACACAATCAGTCAGCGCCTTCACTGCAGCCGTGGTGTTTACATAACTCACAACCTTATATCCTGAATGCTCTTCCTTGTATTTTTTCAAATCCTCTGCCTTGCAGCTGTCAGCAAGCGAGCAACCTGCATTCAAGTCAGGACAGATCACGGTTTTGTCAGGACTCAAGAGTTTGCATGTCTCAGCCATGAAGTGCACGCCACACATAACCATTACCTGGGCATCGGTTTCAGCAGCTTTACGAGCCAAAGCCAGAGAGTCGCCCACGAAGTCAGCGATGTCCTGAATCTCACCTACCGTATAGTAGTGGGCGAGGATAATAGCATCTTTCTCCTTGCAAAGCTTTCTGATTTCAGCTTTCAAGTCCAAGGCTTCGTCAACAGGTTCGTCAACGTATCCTTTCTCAATCCATTCTTTTTTCACCATAACATTCATATTATATTTCTTATTTTTATTTTTTAAAAAGAAAATATAGAGATGATGATATGCAGTGGATAAGTGGATAACATTCTGCATAAAAACTTGCGTATTTCGTTATCCAAGTCTTATTCCAGGTTATTCGCAGAGACCTTTGAAATCTTTTTCTTGGCTCTTAATGCGTTAACCGCTTTATCAACATTTCCCCAATTCGGTGCAAAGTTAATAAGTTTATATCTTTTTTCGGTCAAAAACTGCGAAAAAGTTTCTAAAAACTTTATAATATCTATGTGGATATCCTCTTTTCATGGGTTTGGGATAGGTATGTGTGGATATTTACATACTTATTAAAAAGTTATTGTTGAGGTTTTCCGTACACTTATCCACGCTTTTGTGGAAAACAAAAAAGAGCAGAAATCCATCAGGATATTCTGCTCTCTGCTCTGAGTTATTTATATGGTTGTTTTTGGTTATAGGATTCTCATCTGTTTTTTTGTTTTCTATACCTATTTATATATGGTTTTCTTATACCTTATTATATATAGGAGTTCTGATTCTCTATTTTTTATTCAAAACAGAGTCTATTTTTTCTATTACCAGTTCTGGAGAGATATTCTTCATACATGCGAAGTCTCCCCTGGCGCAAGGCTTGTTACCATAGATGCTGCAAGGGCGGCAAGGTAAATCAAGCTGTACGGCATTGGCAGGATCCTGATGCCAGCCCATGAAACCTGCGTATGGATGGGTAGCTCCCCAGATGCTTACTACAGGGGTGTTGACAAGCGATGCCAGGTGCATGTTGGCACTATCCATGCTCACCATAACATGTAGATGACTCATCAGGACGAGTTCCTGTTTCAGTCCATGAAGGTGAGAAGAAGCATTAATGACCTGTGGATATTTCTCAGCCCAATCGTTCATTACTGGCGTTTCGTCTTTTCCTCCACCGAAAAGGAAAATGTGAGCGTGTGGATGATTGTGGATAAGTCGCTGGATAACTTTTTCCATCAGTTGTATCGGATATATTTTTCCTTCGTGTGCAGCGAAGGGAGCAATACCGATCCATGGCTCTGTTATGTGCTTGTCTTCTAGAGAGATAGCATTCTCTCCTACTCCGAATACCTCCTGTGGTAAGATGCTCAAATTTCCTTGTTTTCCATCTCCATAGATAGATGTGAAATCCATGTGGATAGGATATCCAAGTTGTGCAAAAACATCGGCATAGTTTTGGAACGATGTAGGTTGCTGTACCAGTTTTTTGCCACAGGAAGCTACCAGTTTGCGTTTTCCCTTGCGATGTTTGTCGATATGAGCAACCTTGAAGTTATCCAGGTTGAAGCGCATACGTAGATAATCGGAACGCAGCACGCTATGCAAGTCGGCAATTGCCGTAAACTGTTTGGCTATCAATCGGCGATAGAGAGCATTGAGTCCTGTAACACCTTTATATTCTCCCTTGATGTCAGCTTCCATGAAACCGACGTTAGGAGCTAAGTCTTCAAAGAAAGGACGGGCAAATGGACGACTGAGCACAGTAATTCTTACTTTCGGATATTGTTTAGCCAAAGATAGAATTACAGGTACGGTCATGGCTACATCGCCCATGGCAGAAAATCTAATAACCAGGATATGCTCAGTTTTCATCGTTTTTTTTCTTCTATATATTTTATAAGGTGAAAAAAGAGAGCCATATCTCTTATTATATAATAAGGTATATGCGCTCTCCTATTCTGTTTTTTTATTTCTTGTAGAGTACAGGATTGGTTGAAGGATCGTTGTACATCTTCATCTGTCGGTAAACCTTCATGTATTTGCGTCCAGCCTCGATATCTTCCAAGAGTTGGTCGATGGCTGTAGAAAGGTCTACCTGCTGTTCCAGGAGAACATCAAGTTTGGCTTGGCATTTTGCTTTGTGCTCAGCCGAAGCTTCCGGACGTTCCACCTGCTCCTTCATGTGGTAAATCTTGAGGGCGAGGATGCTCAGGCGGTCAACAGCCCATGCAGGACTCTCTGTGTTGATGCGTGCATCATCCAGAACCTTCACGTCTTTGTATGTTTCGCGGAAGTAAGTATCGATTTGCTCAACGAGGTCGGTTCTGTCCTGGTTGCTCTTGTCGATTCTGCGCTTCAGTACGAGTGCTTCAGCCGGGTCTATTTGAGGATCACGGATGATATCCTCAAAATGCCACTGTACGGTGTCAATCCAGCACTTCAGATAAAGGCGGTTCTCAATACTACCTTCCTGGTATGGATTATTGATTGGTGTATCAATGTTATCTTTGATATGATAATCGGCTATCGCCTGATTAAATATCTTATTGGCTTTTTCTGTAAATGTCATAATGGATTTAAATGTTTAATTAATACCGCACAAAAGTAACAAAATAATCTGAAACGACCAACAAAAAACGGAAAAATTGCTAAAAATATGCACAATTAGGGGGTGTTTGTGCACCAAAATGCACTTTTTTCGCCAAAATATTTGTTTATCTCAAAAAAAAAGTGTTCCTTTGCACCCAGATTTTTAATTAGAAATTATTTATAAACATTTTAAAAGTTACAATTATGTCAGAAATTGAAAGCAAAGTAAAGGCAATTATCGTTGATAAACTCGGTGTTGATGAAGCTGAAGTTAAGCCAGAGGCAAGCTTCACAAATGATCTTGGTGCAGACTCTTTGGATACCGTAGAGTTGATCATGGAGTTCGAGAAGGAGTTCTCTATCTCTATCCCAGACGATAAGGCTGAGAAGATTGCTACTGTAGGTGACGCTATCGCTTACATTGAGGAGAACGCTAAGTAATTTAGCAACTAAATTATACTAAATGGAATTAAAGAGAGTTGTAGTAACAGGTCTTGGTGCTGTGACTCCAGTAGGTAATACTCCTGAGGAAACTTGGGAGAACCTTCTTGCTGGTAAGAGTGGTGCTGCGCCTATTACTCATTTCGATACAACTAATTTCAAGACAAAGTTCGCTTGCGAGGTTAAAGACCTGAACGTCAATGATTGGATTGACCGTAAGGAGGCTCGCAAGCTTGACCGCTATACCCAGTTGGCTATGATTGCCGCTATGCAGGGTGTAAAGGATGCAAACATTGATCTTGAAACAGAAGATTTGAACAACGTTGGCGTTGTATTCGGTGTTGGTATCGGTGGTATCAAGACATTCGAGGATGAGGTGAAGTACTTCGCTACTCACGAGGAGAACGGTCCTAAGTTCAACCCATTCTTCATCCCTAAGATGATTGCAGATATCGCTTCTGGTCAGATTTCAATCCACTTCGGATTCCACGGACCAAACTACACCACTACATCTGCATGTGCTTCTTCAAGCAATGCATTGGCTGATGCCTTCAACCTGATTCGTTTGGGTAAGGCAAACATCATCGTTAGCGGTGGTGCCGAGGCTGCTATCTGCGCTTGTGGCGTAGGTGGTTTCAATGCTATGCATGCATTGTCAACACGTAATGATGACCCAGAGCATGCTTCACGTCCATTCAGCGCAAGCCGTGATGGATTTATCATGGGCGAGGGTGCAGGTTGCTTGATTCTCGAGGAACTTGAGCACGCTAAGGCTCGTGGTGCGAAGATTTATGCTGAGATGGTAGGTGAGGGCGAGAGTGCCGACGCTTATCACATCACAGCATCTCATCCAGAAGGTCTCGGTGCTAAGCTCGTTATGGAGCGCGCACTTGCTGATGCCAATCTGAAGCCAGAGGATATTGACTATATCAATGTTCATGGTACATCTACCCACGTAGGTGATATTTCTGAGGCTAAGGCTATCAAGGCTGTCTTCGGTGATGCTGCTTATAAGCTTAACATCAGTTCTACCAAGTCTATGACTGGTCACCTCCTCGGTGCTGCTGGTGCAGTAGAGGCTATGGCTTGTGTTCTTAGTGTGAAGAACGATATCGT
>CAKPYB010000049.1 GCA_934202525.1 uncultured Prevotella sp. | reverse complement strand
GGTTTCCTCATCGGTATGCTCCGCCTCGTTACCAACGTCATCACAGATACTGGTAAGGCAACAATGGATGGTGCATTCTGGGATTACACCGCATGGTTCTGGCAGACCAACTGGCTCGTATTCGAGTGCTGGTTGCTCGTATTCCTTATTATCTTCATGGTAGTAGTGAGCTGCTTCACTCCAGCTCCAAGCAAGGAGCAGGTAGAGGCAATCACCTTCACATCAGACTTCAAGAAGTCTATCCGTGAGAGTTGGAGTGCCTTCGATATTATCGGTACCCTCGTAGTAATCGGCCTCTGCGCAGCATTCTACGCATACTTCTGGTAAAATATTATTCACGTCAGGAGTAAGAAGTGAGGAGTCTGGAATTTTCTCAAAGATCAGACAAGACTGTTTCTGTTGAAAAAATCCGCGATCCTTTCTTCTCCTTCTTACTCCTTGATTTTCCTCTCGAAGCTGCTCTATGAAGAGCATGCAAAAGAACACAACTATACATACATTGAATCATTACATCAAAACAGCAGAAAGACCATGACCCAGTTTTATAATGAATACTCCAAAGTATTAGTATCCGTCGATTGTATCATTTTCGGTTTCGACGGTAGTAACCTCCAGGTACTGATAGGCAAACGCAAGATGGACCCGGGAAGAGGCGAATGGTCACTCTATGGTGGTTTCGTTGGCGCAACAGAAAATCTCGAAGATGCTGCCAACAGAGTCATCCTGGAACTTACTGGAATGAAAAACCTCTATATAAGACAAGTAGGAGCTTTCGGCCGCATCGACCGTGACCCAGGTGAGCGAGTTATCTCTATCGCCTATTGCACTCTCATCAATGTGAAAGACTATGATGACAGCCTCCGTGTAGAACACGGATTGGAATGGGTTAGTCTGAACGAACTTCCAGAACTTTACTCAGACCACAAACTCATGATCCGCAACGCTATCGCACAGATACGCCGCCGCATCAATCATGAGCCATTAAGCTTCAAACTCCTCCCAGACCTCTTTACGCTGACACAGCTTCAGCACGTATTCGAGGCAGTAATAGGCGAAGAGATTGATAAGCGCAACTTCCGCAAACGCGTGAAGGATATCGACTTCATCGAGAAAACAGAACTCATCGATAAAGTCAACTCGAAACGAGGCGCCGCCCTCTACCGCTTCAACAAGAAAGCATACGAGGAAGACCCATCGTTCAACCTGAAATAGAATAAACAACTTAAAACAAAAGATATTATGTTAGAAGAATTAAAAGAAAAAGTGTTCAAGGCAAACCTTGACCTCGTTAAGCACAACCTCGTGCTCTTTACATGGGGTAATGTGAGTGGCATCGACCGCGAAAAAGGTCTGGTTGTCATCAAGCCATCTGGCGTAGACTATGACACCATGAAAGCTAGCGACATGGTAGTGGTAGACTTGGAAACAGGTAAGGTAGTAGAAGGCGATTTGAACCCTTCATCTGACACTCCAACCCACTTGGTTCTCTACCGCGCATTCCCAGAGTTGGGTGGCGTTGTTCATACTCACTCTACCTATGCTACAGCCTGGGCACAGGCAGGTTTGGACATCCCTAACATTGGTACTACTCATGCTGATTACTTCCACGATTGCATCCCTTGCACAGATGCGATGACAGAGGATATGATGGCAGAATATGAGCACAACACAGGTGTTGTCATCGTTGACCGTTTCAAGAAAGATAACATCAACCCAGTTCATACTCCTGGCGTATTGGTTAAGAACCATGGTCCTTTTACATGGGGTAAGGATGCTGACCAGGCTGTCTATCACGCAGTAGTAGCTGAGCAGGTGGCAAAGATGGCTTTCATCTCATTCTCTGTGAATCCAAACACCACCATGAACCCATTGCTCGTAGAGAAGCACTTCAACCGCAAACACGGTCCTAACGCTTACTACGGACAGAAAAAGCACTAATTCAATGGTGCTCCAAATAAAGATAATAAATTACATAAACAATAACAATTAATACAACAAACAATCATGATTAAAGCATTTGAAAATTTAGAGGTATGGTTTGTAACTGGTGCACAGCTTCTTTACGGAGGCGAAACAGTTAAGATAGTAGATGGTCACTCAAAGGACATGGTAGACGGTCTGAACAACAGTGGCATCATTCCAATCAAGGTAGTTTACAAGGGCACAGCTAACTCTTCTGCAGAAGTAGAGGCTGTGATGAAGGCTGCCAACAACGATGAGAAGTGCGTAGGTATCATCACATGGATGCACACCTTCTCTCCAGCTAAGATGTGGATCAAGGGCTTGCAGGCTCTCGAGAAGCCTCTCCTCCACTTCCACACTCAGTACAACGCAGAACTCCCTTGGGATTCTATCGATATGGATTTCATGAACCTCAACCAGTCAGCTCACGGCGACATCGAGTTCGGTCACATCTGCACCCGTATGCGCATCCCTAGAAAGGTTGTTGTAGGTTACTGGAAGAGCGAAGAGGCTCAGAAGCAGATTGCAACATGGGCTCGCGTAGCTGCAGGTGTTGCTGATGCTCACAACGTACGCTGCTTGATGTTCGGTATGAACATGAACAACGTTGCCGTAACAGATGGCGACCGTGTAGAGTTCGAGCAGCGCTTGGGTTACCATGTAGATTACTACCCAGTATCTTCACTCATGGAGTACTACAAGAAGGTAACTGATGCAGAAGCTGATGCTCTCGTTGAGGAGTACAAGAAGGAGTATACCATCAAGATTGATGAGTCTGGCGAGGAAGTATATTGGGAGAAGGTAAAGAACGCAGCTAAGGCTGAGATCGCTCTCCGTCGCGTTTTGAAGGATGAGAATGCAGTAGCATTCACAACCAACTTCGATGACCTCGGTGACGCTAACATCGACGATCCAAACTTCTGCGGTTTCGACCAGATTCCTGGTTTGGCTTCACAGCGCCTGATGGCAGAGGGTTATGGTTTCGGTGCTGAGGGCGACTGGAAGACAGCTTGCCTCTACCGCACACTCTGGGTAATGAACCAGGGCTTGGAGAAGGGTTGCTCATTCCTCGAGGACTACACACTCAACTTCGCTGAGGACCGCACATCTAGCCTCCAGAGCCACATGCTCGAGGTTTGCCCATTGATCGCAACAGACAAGCCAAAGCTCGAGGTTCACTTCCTCGGCATCGGTATCCGCAAGCAGCAGACTGCCCGCCTCGTGTTCACATCTAAGACAGGTAAGGGTGTTAAGGCAACTGTAGTTGACCTCGGCAACCGTTTCCGTCTCATCGCAAGTGAGGTAGAGTGCATCGAGCCAAAGGCAATGCCTAAGCTCCCTGTAGCTTCAGCTCTCTGGGTTCCACAGCCAACCTTCGAGATTGGTGCAGGTGCTTGGATCCTCGCTGGTGGTACTCACCACAGTGCATTCTCTTACGATATCACTGCTGAGTACTGGGAAGACTTCTGCGAGATCCTGGGTATTGAGTTCGTCAACATCGACAAGAACACAACTATCAGCAGCTTCAAGCAGCAGCTCCGCAACAACGAGATTTACTACATGCTCAACAAGGCGTTGAGATAATTTAAGTGAAGAGTGAAGAACGAAGAGTGAAGAATTCCATTGCTTTTCTCTTTGTTCCTTACATTAAAGAAAGAATCAATAATGAGCGCAAAAACTATTATAGAATCAGGTAAAGCCATTCTCGGTATCGAGTTTGGCTCTACCCGAATCAAGGCTGTCTTGATCGACACAGACAATAACCCTATCGCACAGGGTAGCTTTGAGTGGGAAAACCAGTTGGTTGATGGTCTCTGGACTTACAGCATCGACACAATCTGGAAAGGTTTGCAGGATTGCTATGCCGACCTCCGCAAGAACGTGAAGGCTGAGTACGACTGCGAAATCAAGCAGTTGGCTGCCATCGGTATCTCTGCGATGATGCACGGCTACATGGCTTTCGGTAAGGATGAGAACATCCTCGTTCCTTTCCGCACATGGCGTAACACCAATACTGCCAAGGCTGCAGCTGAACTTTCAGAACTCTTCCACTTCAATATCCCATTGCGTTGGAGTATCTCTCACGTTTACCAGGCTATCCTGAATGGTGAAGATCACATCAACAAGATTGACTTCCTTACAACTCTCGCCGGTTACATTCACTGGCAGCTCACTGGTAAGAAGTTTTTGGGCGTAGGCGATGCATCAGGTATGCTCCCTATCGATTCAAACACCAACAACTACGATGCTGAGATGGTGGCTAAGTTCGATAAGCTCATCGAACCTAAGAACCTGGGCTGGAAGATTCTCGACATTCTCCCTGAGGTACTGAACGCTGGCGAAGATGCTGGCGTATTGACCGAGGAAGGTGCAAAGAAGCTCGACCCATCAGGCACACTCCAGGCTGGCACCCCACTCTGTCCTCCAGAAGGTGATGCAGGTACTGGTATGGTAGCTACCAACGCTGTACGTCAGCGCACAGGTAACGTCAGTGCAGGTACTTCTTCTTTCTCTATGATTGTATTGGAGAAAGCCTTGAGCCAACCTTACGAAGTCATTGATATGGTGACTACTCCAGACGGCAGCCCTGTAGCAATGGTTCACTGCAACAACTGTACTTCCGACCTCAATGCATGGGTAGGTTTGTTCAAGCAGTATCAGGAGTTGCTCGGTGTTCCTGTAGATATGAACGAGGTATTCGGCAAACTCTACAACCACGCTCTTGAGGGCGATGCTGATTGCGGAGGATTGATTGCTTACAACTATATCTCTGGTGAGCCTGTAACAGGTTTGGCTGAAGGTCGCCCAATGTTCGTACGTTCTGCCAACGACCACTTCAACCTTGCCAACTTCATGCGCGCCAACCTCTATGCTTCAGTAGCTGTATTGAAGATTGGTAACGATGTATTGTTCAAGGACGAGAAGGTACAGGTAGATCGCATCACCGGTCATGGCGGTTTGTTCAAGACCAAGGGTGTAGGTCAGCGCATCCTCGCTGCAGCCATTAACTCCCCTATCTCTGTCATGGAGACAGCAGGCGAAGGTGGAGCATGGGGTATCGCCCTGCTCGCAGGTTATCTCGTTAACAACGAAGAGAAGTTGAGCCTGGCAGATTATCTCGACAAGAAGGTATTTGCAGGCAATACTGGTGTAGAGATTGCACCTACTGCCGAAGATGTAGCCGGTTTTGATAAATATATTGAAACCTACAAGGCTGGTCTTGCTATCGAAAAGGCAGCAGTTGAGAACAAAAAGTAAATAAACGATAAATACGTTTGTGGGGATTCTACCTCCACAAACGTATTATACTTAAAATCGACAACAATTAATAAGAACAATGATGAAGAAACTATTCGCTACCACATTGCTTTCAACAGCAGTTGCATTCTCAGCACAAGCTCAGGATGTAACAGGAACAATCCATGCCAACCAGGGAACACAGAAAATCAATAAGGAGATTTATGGCCAGTTTGCCGAGCATCTCGGAAGTTGTATCTATGGTGGTCTTTGGGTAGGTCCTGATTCTAAGATTCCTAACACTCAGGGTTACCGCAACGACGTGCTCCAAGCCCTCAAGGACCTGAAAGTGCCTGTATTAAGATGGCCTGGAGGATGCTTCGCTGACGAGTATCACTGGATGGATGGTATCGGGCCACGTGAGAACAGACCAAAGATGCAGAACAATAACTGGGGTGGTACCATCGAGGACAACTCTTTCGGTACACACGAGTTTCTGAATCTCTGCGAGATGTTGGGCTGCGAGCCTTACATCAGCGGTAACGTGGGTTCCGGCACTGTTGAGGAATTGGCAAAGTGGGTGGAATATATGACCAGCGATGGAGATACTCCTATGGCAAAACTTCGCCGACAGAACGGCCGCGACAAGGCATGGAAGGTGAAATATCTCGGTGTTGGTAACGAAAGTTGGGGATGCGGTGGTAACATGCGTCCTGAATATTATTCAGATCTCTTCCGCCGCTACTCTGTTTATTGCCGCAACTATGATGGCAACCAGCTCTATAAGATTGCATCTGGAGCGAGCGATTACGATTATAACTGGACTAAGGTATTGATGGACCGTATCGGCAACCGTGCCAACGCCATCTCTTTACATTATTATACAGTAACTGGCTGGTCAGGCAGCAAGGGTTCTGCCACCAAGTTCAACAATGAGGATTACTATTGGACCCTGGGCAAGGCGCTCGGCATAGAAGATGTTATCAAGAAGCACGAGGCTATCATGGACAAGGCTGACCCAAAGAAGCAGGTAGCCCTCCTCGTTGACGAATGGGGAACCTGGTGGGATGAGGAGCCTGGCACTATCAAGGGCCATCTCTATCAGCAGAACTGTATGCGCGATGCCTTCGTTGCAGCACTCTCGCTGAATGTATTCCACCGTCATACAGAACGTGTGAAGATGACCAACATCGCACAGATTGTCAATGTGCTCCAGTCTATGATCCTGACAGATACAAAGGGAACAGGTCACATGGTTCTGACTCCAACCTATCATGTATTCAACATGTACAAGGACTTCCAGGAGGCAACCTATCTCCCAATGGACGTGAAGTGCGACTCCATGGATGTTCGCGGCGATGATCATGCCCGAGACGGAAGAAAGATTCCATTGGTATCTACTTCAGCTGCCAAGAAGTCAGATGGAACAATCGTGGTTTCTCTTGCCAATGTCAGTCTTGACAAGGCTCAGCAGGTAGAGTTCAATCTGGATGGTGCAGCTGCTCCAAAAACCATAACAGGACAGATTCTTTCCTGCAACAAGGTGAGCGATTACAACGACTTCGAACACCCGGATGTGGTAAAACCAGCAGCATTTAAGGATGCAAAAGTAAAGAAAAACACCCTTAAGGTAAAAATTCCGGCAAAATCTATCGTAGTTTTGAAAATAAAGTAGTATCTTTGAAGGCGAAAAAAGGAAGTATCTTTCTTTTGAGTAGCCTTCAGAGCTAGAAAAACGTAACATTTCAGCAGAAATAACAACAATAATTATTATAAAATTATGAACGATATTAAAGTAATGAATCATGCAGCAGATAACATCCGTATCTTGGCTGCGTCAATGGTAGAAAAGGCTAATTCTGGTCACCCAGGTGGTGCTATGGGTGGTTCTGACTTCATCAACGTACTCTTTTCTGAGTATTTGGTATATGATCCAGCAGATCCAACATGGACTGGCCGTGACCGTTTCTTCCTCGACCCAGGTCACATGAGCCCTATGCTCTATGCTGGTTTGGCTATGCGCGGTTTCTTCTCAATGGAAGACCTCAAGCAGTTCCGCCAGTGGGGTTCTGTAACTCCAGGTCACCCAGAGCTCGACCTTCAGCGTGGTATTGAGAACTCATCTGGTCCTCTCGGTCAGGGTCATGCCCTTGCAGCTGGTGCAGCTGTAGCAGAGAAGTTCCTTGAGGCTCGTCTGGGTTCAACCATGATGCAGCACAAGATCTACGCATACATCTCTGATGGTGCTGTAGAGGAGGAAATCTCTCAGGGTGTTGGTCGTATCGCTGGTAACCTCGGTTTGAACAACCTCATCATGTTCTACGATTCTAACGACATCCAGCTCTCTACAGAGTGTGGCGTTGTAATGAACGAGGATACAGAGATGAAGTACAAGGCTTGGGGCTGGAATGTCATCAAGATCAACGGTAACGACGTAGCTCAGATTCGTGAGGCGCTCGATGCTGCTCAGAAGGAGCAGGATCGCCCTACCCTCATCATCGGTAAGACTGTAATGGGTAAGGGTGCCCTCCGCGCAGACGGCACAAGCTACGAGGCTTGCATCAATACTCACGGTGCTCCTCTCGGTGGCGACGCTTACGTAAATACAATCAAGCACCTCGGTGGTGATCCTGAGAATGCATTCGTTATCTTCGACGATGTAAAGGAAATCTACGCTAAGCGTGCTGAGGAGTTGAAGAAGATCGTTGCTGAGCGCAAGGCTGCAGAGGCTGAGTGGCGCAAGGCTAACCCAGAGAAGGCTGCCCAGATGGATGAGTGGTTCAGCGGCAAGGCTCCTAAGGTAGACTGGAGCAAGGTTGAGCAGAAGGCTGGTTCAGCTACACGTGCAGCATCTGCTGCTTGTCTCGGTGTTTTGGCAGAGCAGGTTCCTAACATGATCTGTGCTTCTGCTGACCTTTCTAACTCAGATAAGACAGATGGTTTCTTGAAGAAGACCAAGAGCATCGTTCGCGGTGACTTCTCAGGTGCTTTCTTCCAGGCAGGTGTTGCTGAGTTGACAATGGCTGATATGTGTATCGGTATGATGCTCCACGGTGGTGTGGTTGCAGCAATGGGTACATTCTTCGTATTCTCTGATTATATGAAGCCAGCTGTTCGTATCGCAGCCCTGATGCAGGTTCCTGTTAAGTTCATCTGGACTCACGATGCATTCCGCGTTGGTGAGGATGGACCTACTCACGAGCCAGTTGAGCAGGAGGCACAGATCCGCCTGATGGAGAAGTTGAAGAACCACGCAGGCAAGGACAGCGTTCGCGTATTCCGTCCAGCTGATGCTGACGAGACTACAGTTTGCTGGAAGCTCGCTATGGAGAATGTTGAGACTCCTACAGCTCTCATCTTCTCTCGCCAGGGCATTGCCAACCTTCCTGAGGGCAACGACTACGAGCAGGCTGCCAAGGGTGCTTACATCGTAGCAGGCAGCGACGAGAATCCAGACGTTATCTTCGTAGCAAGCGGTTCTGAGGTTTCTACATTGGAGGCTGGTTGCGAGGCTTTGCGTGCCGACGGCATCAAGGTTCGCGTGGTAAGTGCTCCATCAGAGGGCTTGTTCCGTGGTCAGAGCAAGGAGTATCAGGAGAGCGTATTGCCAAAGAACGCTAAGATCTTCGGTATGACTGCCGGTCTTCCTGTAACTCTCGAAGGTCTCGTTGGTGCCAACGGTAAGGTTTGGGGTATGGAGAGCTTCGGTTTCTCTGCTCCTTACAAGGTGCTCGATGAGAAGCTCGGTTACACAGGCGAGAACGTTTACAAGCAGGTAAAGGCTTTCTTGGCTGAAGCTTAATTAGTTTGATAAGTTAGGAGTTAGAAGTTTGGTATCAGTTTTTGTCATCAGGCAATCATCTGGTTTACAGCATCTAACTCCTATCACTCTTTTATATTAACCTTGTGATGTAATGAAGAGTTTGCTCTTCGTTCTTCACTTAAAAACTTAAGTATTATGGAAGTAAAGACAGTTGGTATTGCATGCGATCACGCAGGTTTTCCATTGAAGCAATTCGTATTGGAATATTTGGAGAAGAAGGGTTATCCTGTAAAGGATTATGGTACATACAGCGATGCGAGTGTAGACTATCCTGACTTCGGTCATGCTCTTGCTAATGGTATTGAGAGCGGCGAAGTTTATCCAGGTATCGGCATTTGCGGCAGCGGCGAAGGTATCGCCATGACATTGAATAAGCATCAGGGTGTACGTGCCGGATTGGCATGGTGCAAGGAGATTGCTCATTTGGTTCGTCAGCACAACGATGCCAACGTATTGGTACTTCCAGGTCGTTTCGTAGACAACAAGACCGCCGAGGCTATTCTCGACGAGTTCTTTGCCACAACATTCGAGGGTGGTCGTCACGAACGTCGCGTCAAGAAGATTCCTGTTCAGCAGTAAAGTTCTGAATGGATTAAAAGATTTAAGGCTGAGTCATCGCATGATGGCTCAGCCTATTTTTATGTTAACAAGTAGTAGAATTTCTGCCTTCAATCTTCCAATCTTCAATGGTTCCCGTTTCTGAAGAGAAACTACATCCTATTTTAAAGAGTTTTCTTTTATCATTGGCATACTCACGGGCATATCCCCTATTATTAATTTGCAACAATGCCTCCTGAGCTGTTCCGTCAAGTTTGAACTCAAAGATATAGATAAACTTCGAGGTCTCAACTATGCAATCTACCCTACCCTGACTCTGTACCTTTTCCGTATAAACCGTATATGTGCTCAAAAGTCGTAGCAGGAGATAAAAAGTATAATGAAAATAACGTTCCTTCTCCCGTTCTGAATCCTTACGACGCATCGTATAAGGAATACTTGAAAGAAAAGCAGTCAGATGGACTTGAAAATCATCCAGGTTACCTTTCCTTAAAGCAGAGATTGCCGTAACTATCCAATTATCTATATTGTCTTTCGGCTCCAAATAATTGTTAGCCATCAGAGTAACAAAGCCACGCTTTACCTCATCGTTTGGATAATCTAACATAAAAGTATTCATGTCACTATCATAATCCTTGATGGTAAGATAACCGCTCTGAAATATCATAGGCAAAGGTTTCTCCTTATCTGCACGATAATCAACAAACTGATCGGTCATATAATACTTACCCGTCAACTCATCCAGATTCTCATCAAAATGATTCAACAAACGGACCAGATAGGTGGGTGTTCCTGTGCGGAACCAATAATCCTGAACATCCTGCTTATCAAATGTATTCAGAATGCTGAAAGGATTATAAACACCCTTCATCCTTTTGCTAAAATGATATCCATCGAAACGCTTTTTCAATACCGCCCGCATCTTCTCACCAGTATAGCCATAAACAGCAGCCAACTCCTCTATCTGCTGCAAGAAAGTCTGTTCAAGTTCCTCATCTGTAATACCGCAAATAGTATCATACTTAGGCGACATGCTGATATCATTAGGCTGATTAAAATCACTGAACACACTTACTTGCGAGAACTTGGTGACACCGGTGAGGAAAACGAATTGCAGATGCTTGTCAGCTCCCTTAAAGGTGGAATAAAAAGCGCGAAGCATGTTTCTGTTTTTCTCCTCCAAGGTTATCTGTTCCCCCAAATGCTCTACCATATATCCCGTATCCATCACGTCGAGCAGCGGCTTGTCATATTCGTCCACCAGGACCACGGCACGCAGCCCAGTCTGACGATGAGCTTCTTCCAAAACTTTTTTAAATCTCAGGTTATAATCGGTAACCCCCGGTTCACGCTCTATCTGATATTTTTTTTCCCATCCCGAGAGATAGAACTCGAATATCTGATTGAGAGCATCTTCATTAGCATAAGAACCTGTTCCGAAATCTATATGAAACACAGGATAGGTTTTCCATTCCGTCTCCAGTTTTTCGATGGCAAGTCCTTTGAACAGTTCTTTTTTGCCTAGGAAATAGTTCTCGAATGTAGAGATAAGAAGACTCTTTCCGAATCGTCGGGGACGACCCAGAAAATAGACAGTACTTCCATGTGCCAAGGAATACACCATTGCCGTTTTATCGACATAAACGTAACCTTCTTCACGCAGATGATCAAACGATTGTAAGCCTATAGGATATCTCATATTGCTTCATTTTACATTTCATCTGCAAAGCTACTCATTTTTTTTTGAATAACAAAGAAAAAATTAGGATTATTTTTTGCCATTTCGAGAAATGTAATACCTTTGTACCCGAGTATGGCGAGGCAAAAGCTTTGTTTATTGCCCGGTATTTTAAAGCTTTTGCCCTTACAGGGCGACAGGTTTGCGTCCGTAATTACCCAGGGCGATGCCCTGGGCTAGGAGCTTCTGCCCTTTCAGGGCGTGTGGGGCAAAACTTGCGAAAGTTCAGTTAAATATTAATTTTGTGCAACAGTACACAGAAGTTTTCAGAAAAACAAATATTTTATAGAGAATCTTCAAAAAAGGTGTGGTTTCCTTAGATTTTCAGTGGATTATTAGTATTATTGCATTATTAAATGCACGGAAGCGTATGATGTCAATGCAGAATACGGTTAAAGGAATCGTAGAATACGGTTAAAGGAATCGCAGAATACGGAAGAAGTTGTCGGAAAAGACAGATGAAGTTGTCGGAAAAGATAGTATAGGTTATCGGAGAAGTTAACTCCGTAGGCCGCACAACAGCTGTTGTGCGCTTGCATAACAGCTGATATGCGCTCGCACAACACCTGTTGTGCATGCGTAGACCAGCTGATGGGCGCCTACAGTAAACCAACATTACTCGCTGATGTTTTTATCAATCATTTTGCCACAAAAAACACAGTCCTATTTGTTATCTTACCGGAACAACCCTATATCAAAGAAACAAAAAAAGGGATGCCACACTAGGTGACATCCCCCTATGAGAATCAAATACTTATTTGAAACTTAAACTTTACTTGCTCTCAGCCTCAGCCTGCTTGGTCTCTGCTGCGTTAGGACCATAGTAGCCGTAGTAAGCCTGGTAACGGGTGTAACCCCAGTTAGCCTGAGCCTTCTCTGGATCGAGCTGCTTAGCCTTGTCAAGAACCTTGATAGCCTCCTGGTAAACAACCTTGCGGCCGTTAGGATCCTGGATATCACCAGCCTTACTGTTGTAGCAAGCACCCAGATAAGTAAGAATAACTACGTTATCCTCCTTAGCAGCAAGAGCCTGCTTCAAACACTTGATTGCGTTATCTGCATCGTTCTTCTGGATATACATCATACCCTTGTTGGCAAGAGCTACGAAGTTGTTAGGGTTCTTTGCGATAGCATTGTCCAAAAGTTCAGCCTGCTCCTTCTCCATCTTCAATGAAGAATACATAGAGTTCAAACCATCGAGAACAACCTCATTGGTCTCATCCTGAGCAAAGATATCCTTGAGCTTGTTAACGTAGTTGAGGGAATCCTCACGAGTCTTCAAGCCATCCTTCATCACATAGAGCTTGAGGTTGAGGGCATCCTTAGCCTCCTTCTCGCTCTTCATAGCGATGTCGCAATACTTCTCACAACGGGCTACATCCTTAGCCTGATATGCATAACGGGCTGCAAAGAGAGCTACCTGACCGATATACTCCTTCTCGCCATCCTTCTGCTTCTGGTCTACAGAAGCGAAGAGAGGTTCATTGTCTGTATCGAGGAATGCACCCCAATACTTCAATACGTCAGCCTCCTTGTTGTTCTGAGCTGCTGTCTGACCCGCATTAACGAGCTGAACACGAGCACCCCATACACGGCTAGCGTTGTTGTTAAACTTAGGAGCAACCTTACCCTTAGCGTTAGGAAGCTGGTCGTACTTGTAGCACTCAATAGCATTGATCAATGCATTGTAAGCGCCCTCAGACATAGCAGCCTCGTCAACCGGGTCGTTCTTCTTCATGATCTGATTGGTCTGCTGGATGCTCTGCTGGTCGTTGAACTGCTTCATAGCGAGATCAACGAGCTTGTTGTAAGCCTTGGCCTTCTCTGCATCGTTTGCCATCTGACCCAAATTCTGCTTAACCAAAGCCTCAGCCTCGGCATAAGACTTAGCCTTCATGACAGCCTTGAGAGCGTCACTGTCGCCTGCGAATGCTGATGTGGCACCTAGTACCATCATTGCAGCTACTAAAAACTTTTTCATTTTTCTTAATGAGTTTAAAAGTTGTTGTTATTTATTTTTACGCGTCTTTTCTTTTATTCGAAATCTACGTTGCCCGAATCGGTATCCTCAGCTTCAGATGCTTCGTCAGCGAGATGAGCCTCAGCCTCAGCAGCCTCTTCAGCAGTCTTGGCACCTACGGTATCATTCTCTATCTCCTCGCTCTTCTTAGCCCAGGCAGAACGGCTCTCCTCTTCTACAGAAGCCTCGAGTTCTGAACTCATCACCTTGCATACGCTGGCGATGACATCATTCTTCTTGGCAAGGTTGATGAGGCGTACACCCTGGGTAGCACGGCCCATGACACGGCAATCGGCTACGGCAAGACGAATCACGATACCACTCTGGTTGATAATCATGAGGTCGTTATCATCGGTTACGTTCTTGATAGCTACCAGTCGACCGGTCTTGTCGGTAATATTCAGTGTCTTCACACCCTTACCGCCACGCTTGGTAACGCGGTAATCGAGTACGTCAGAACGCTTACCGTAACCCTGCTCGCTCACTACCATCACGGTTTCCTTCTCAGGATCGTTGACAACAATCATACCTACTACAGCATCATTACCCTCATCGAGGCGCATACCACGAACACCGGTAGACGTACGGCCCATTGTACGGATCTCGTTCTCGTCGAAACGGACAGCACGACCATTGCGGTTGGCAATAATCAGCTCGTTATGACCATTTGTCAGACGAACATCTACCACCTCATCGCCCTCTACGATGTTGATAGCAATCACACCATTGGCACGTGGACGGGAATATGCCTCCAGACAAGTCTTCTTTACGGTACCGTTCTTGGTAGCGAAGACTACATAATGGTTGTTGATGAACTCAGCGTCGTTCAAGCCTCTGAGGCGGAGGAACGCATTCACCTGGTCATCGCTCTCGATGTTGAGGAGGTTCTGGATAGCACGACCCTTGGAGTTGCGGTCGCCCTCAGGAATCTCGTAGCACTTCAACCAGTAGCAGCGGCCCTTCTTGGTGAAGAACAGCATGGTCTGGTGCATGGTAGCAGGATAGATATACTCGGTGAAGTCCTTATCACGGGTACGGGCTCCCTTAGAACCTACTCCACCACGAGCCTGCTCACGGAACTCTGACAATGGGGTGCGCTTGATATATCCGAGATGACTCACGGTGATAACCACTGGGTCGTTTGGATAGAAGTCTTCTGGATTGAACTCATGGTCATCAGGCTTAATCATGGTACGACGTGCGTCACCATACTTCTCCTTCACCTCGTTGAGTTCATCCTTCATTACCTTCTTGCAGAGCTCAGGATCGTTCAGAATCTGGTTCAAGTAGTCGATGGTCTTCATCAACTCGTTGAATTCATTGTGCAACTGCTCCAGACGCAAGCCTGTCAACTGGCTGAGGCGCATATCCACGATGGCCTTACTCTGAAGTTCATCGAGTTCGAAGCGCTTCTCCAAGTTGCGCTGGGCATCAGAAGGAGTCTTGCTGGCTCTGATAATATGTACCACCTCGTCGATGTTGTCGCAGGCAATAATCAAGCCCTCGAGAATATGAGCACGCTCCTGAGCCTTCTTCAGTTCGAACTGGGTGCGGCGGATCGTAACATCATGACGATGCTCTACGAAATACTTCACACACTCCTTCAAGCTCAAAAGACGAGGGCGGCCATTAACAAGAGCGATGCAATTCACTGAGAATGAACTCTGAAGAGCTGTCAGCTTAAAGAGTTTGTTCAAAAGAACATTAGCATTGGCATCACGCTTCACATCAACAACGATACGCATACCCTGACGGCCAGACTCATCGTTTACGTTAGCGATGCCATCTACTCTGCCTTCCTTGGCAAGGTCAGCAATAGCCATCACGAGCTGCTCCTTGTTAACACCATAAGGAATCTCGGTGATAACAATCTTGTCATGGTTTTCACCACTTTCAATCTCGGCAGTGGCACGAACCACGATTCTGCCTCGACCCGTTTCGTATGCATCCTTCACACCCTGAATACCATAGATGGTAGCACCGGTTGGGAAGTCAGGAGCAGGGATATACTGCATCAATCCATCGGTATCGATGTCTGGATTATCGATGTATGCACAGCAACCGTCAATTACCTCACCCAGGTTGTGGGTAGGCATATTGGTAGCCATACCTACGGCAATACCGTTACCACCATTCACCAGAAGATTAGGAATCTTGGTAGGCATCACAGTAGGCTCCTGCAAGGTATCATCGAAGTTGTTGGTCATATCAACCGTTTCCTTGTCAAGGTCATCCATGATATGCTCACCCATCTTGGAGAGGCGGCACTCTGTATAACGCATGGCAGCAGGAGAGTCACCGTCAACAGAACCGAAGTTACCCTGTCCGTCAATCAAGGTATAACGCATGTTCCACTCCTGTCCCATACGCACCAGAGCGCCGTAAACAGAAGAGTCACCGTGAGGGTGATACTTACCGAGCACCTCACCAACAACACGCGCACATTTCTTATAAGGTTTGTCACTGGTGTTTCCAATGCCGAGCATACCGTAAAGAATACGGCGGTGCACAGGCTTGAAACCATCGCGTACATCAGGGAGGGCACGAGCCACGATAACTGACATCGAATAATCGATGTAGCTCGACTTCATCTCCTCCTCAATGTTGATCTTCATGATTCTATCATGATCCATTGTCTGATTTTCGTCCATTTCTTATATTAATGTATTATTGTTTATTCATTACTTTCAAAACGCCTGTTTCCCATCCGGAAATCGCGTTTAAGGGCATTTCCTTGCGTTCTAAGCCGTTTTACCCTTTTGAAATTCTCGACAAAGATACAAAAAAAAATGATACCAAAACGCTTTAGAGGCGAAAAATCGCATTATTTTAGCATTATTTGTATTTTAACAAAGCAAAAAAGTTGGCATATCATTTGCTATTATTGAAAATAATGTGTACTTTTGCACTGAGATTTTTAAAAATATAAGCAAATATGATAAATCCGTTTTCACATATACAGGACATACTGAACAGAAGCAGCAAAGAAGCAGCACGCACCTTGGGTAGCGAGATCTGCGTGGAGCATCTGATGATAAGTCTGATCAGTCAGAACGACAGCGATGTCAACAAGCTCCTGGAGGGCGCAGACATCAGTCCGATGGCTTTCAGCGATGTCCTTACCAGCAAACTGGAAGAGCATTTGGAAGAAACTCCTTCCGATAACGTGAAGGAAAACAACCATATCCCGTTCAATCAGATAACAGACAGCATTATCAGAGACTCTATCCGTGAGGCCAACAACTATGAGCACTCCAAGATAGTAGAGCCAAGACATCTGCTGCTTGCCATTCTGAGAAACGACAAGAACCCTGTTGCCAACTGGCTTCGCCAACTGGGCTTAAGCTACGACCGCGCCATCGAAATACTCTATCCTTCTGATAAGGATGACGAACAGAAGGCAGAAGAGCCAAAGGATTTCAAAATGGAACCTCAAACACCAGATTCAGAAACACCTGCTGCAGAAAAGCAGGAGGAAGCAGAGAACCTGGAGATGGCTGGCGGAATAGAAGTAGAAGATGACTACAACGAGCAGAACGACATGATGGAACCAGACGAAGAGCCATTCGATATGGACAAGGACCAGAACCCGATGAGAATGTCTACCCGTCCGAATGGAGTTCAGCGCAAAAAGAGCAGCACCCCTACCATCGACAAATTCAGTTTCGACCTGACAAAGGCTGCAGCCGAAGGAAAACTGGACCCAGTTGTCGGCAGAGAGAAAGAAATCCAGCGCGTGCTCGAAATTCTGGGACGCAGAAAGAAGAACAACCCAGTATTAATAGGTGAACCGGGCGTAGGAAAGAGCGCCATCGTAGAAGGACTGGCACAGCTCATCAACAACCAGGAAACATCGCCTATGTTCTTCAACAAGCGACTGGTAAGTCTCGACCTGACAGCCATCGTTGCAGGAACCAAATACCGTGGACAGTTTGAAGAGCGTATCAAAAATGTAATCAAGGAACTGGAGAACCATCCGGAGATTATTATCTTCATAGATGAGATTCACACCATGATAGGCGCCGGTTCAGGCGAAGGAAGCATGGATGCAGCCAACATCCTGAAGCCTGCCCTGGCAAGAGGAGTCATCCAGTGTATCGGTGCCACCACGCTCGACGAGTATCGCAAGAGCATTGAGAAGGACGGAGCCTTGGAGCGCCGTTTCCAGAAAGTTATCGTTGAACCGACTACACGCGAAGAGACCCTGCTGATACTGCACAACATCAAGGAACATTACGAGAAGCACCACTGTGTGAGATATACAGACGAGGCTCTCGAGACATGTGTCAAACTGACAGAGCGCTATATCACCGACCGCCACTTCCCAGACAAGGCTATCGACGTGATAGATGAAGCCGGCTCGCGCGTACATATTAATAATGCAAGTGTTCCTGCTCCATATATCAAGCTGGAAAAAGAACTGAAAAAGATAATCAGCAAGAAGCAGCAGGCTGTAGCAAACCAGAACTTCGAGATGGCAGCCTCATGCAGAGATGCCCAGACCAAAATCGAGAAAGAGATTGAGGACATGAAGGCACAATGGCAGCAGGGAGAGATTGGCGAATATGTTGAGGTGACAGCCGAAGACATTGCCAACGTTATCAGCATGATGACCGGCGTACCGGCCCAACGCATGGCAGAGGGTGAAAGCAAACGTCTGAAAGATCTGGAACACAACCTGAAGCACAAGGTGATTGCTCAGGATAATGCCATCAACAAGATGGTAAAGACCATTCTGAGGAACCGTGTAGGCTTGCGCGACCCTAACCATCCTATTGGCGTATTCATGTTCCTGGGTCCTACAGGTGTAGGTAAGACCTATCTTGCCCAGAAACTTGCCGAGGAAATGTTTGGTTCGAAAGATTCACTCATCAGAATAGACATGAGCGAATTCTCCGAGAGTTTCAACACCTCACGTCTGGTAGGTGCACCTCCAGGATACGTAGGCTATAACGAAGGTGGACAGCTGACCGAAAAGGTACGCCGCAAACCATACAGCATCGTATTGCTCGACGAAATAGAGAAAGCCAACAGCAAGGTATTCAACCTGCTCTTACAGGTACTCGACGAAGGAAGGCTCACCGATGGCGTCGGCAGACTCATCGACTTCCGCAACACCATCATCATCATGACCTCTAACGCAGGAACCCGCCAGCTGAAAGATTTCGGCAGAGGCGTCGGCTTTACTTCTGCAGGTATAAAAGGCGGATTGGCGATGGATGAGAAAGACAAGGAGTATGCCCGCAGCATCGTCCAGAAGAGTCTGAGCAAGCAGTTTGCTCCAGAGTTTCTGAACCGTCTCGATGACATCATCACCTTCGACCAGCTGGATCTAAATGCCATTAAGCGCATCATCGACCTCGACCTGGAAGGACTGGTCAAGAGAATAGAAGACTTGGGATTCCATTTCCAGATTACCGAAAAGGCAAAGGAGATGGTAGCCAAGAAGGGATACGATGTGCAGTTTGGTGCCCGCCCACTTCGTCGCGCCATCCAGACCTACATCGAAGATTCCGTTTGCGAGATGTTACTCGATGGCACAATGAAGCCAGGCGACACCATCTCGGTAGGCAAGAATCCGAAAAAAGAAGAATTGACATTCAAGAAACTATAATCAGAAGAGAGGGTGTGTCATAAGTCCATGACACACCCTCTTTTTTGTTATGAACCAGGTAAAGTATTTGATGGACTTTAGTTAATAAGAGTTAACCACAAGAAAAGTTTAGGCAATAATTTCTTATTTCAAAAAATATTCATTACCTTTGCATCTGCTTTCGGGCAAAAAGCCATGATGGCTCAGTTGGTAGAGCAACGCATTCGTAATGCGTGGGTCGCGGGTTCGAGTCCCGCTCGTGGCT
>CAKPYB010000048.1 GCA_934202525.1 uncultured Prevotella sp. | reverse complement strand
ATGACTGGTCACCTCCTCGGTGCTGCTGGTGCAGTAGAGGCTATGGCTTGTGTTCTTAGTGTGAAGAACGATATCGTTCCTCCTACTATCAACCACGAAGAGGGTGACAACGACCCAGAGCTCGATTACAACTTGAACTTTACCTTCAACAAAGCTGAGAAGCGTGAGGTTCGTGCAGCATTGAGCAATACATTTGGATTCGGCGGTCACAACTGCTGTGTAGTATTCAAGAAGTATGCTGAATAATTTTATAGATAGGATAAAGCTCTCTTTCCGCAAGGATAAAGAGCTTTATTTGTCTTTATATGAAATCCTCGGTTTTTATCCTCACGACATCAGCTACTACAAGATGGCGCTGTTGCACAAGAGCATCATGCACCGCAATTCTAAGGGAAAACCAGTGAACAACGAGCGGTTGGAGTTCTTGGGTGATGCGGTTTTGGATGCTGTAGTAGGAGATATCGTGTACCAGCATTTCCCTGGCAAGCGTGAGGGATTCCTTACCAATACCCGAAGCAAGCTAGTGCAGCGTGATACGCTGAATAAACTTGCACAGGAAATGGGCATCAATCAGCTGATTCTTTCTAATGGCCACAGTTCTTCTCATAACAGTTATATGGGAGGAAATGCGTTCGAAGCTTTGGTAGGTGCCATTTATCTGGACCGTGGTTACGATGCCTGCATGTATTTTATGCAGAAACGTATTCTGGCACAAATGATAAACATCGATAAGGTGGCTTATAAGGAGGTTAACTTCAAGAGCAAACTCATCGAATGGAGCCAGAAAAACCGCGTGAAGCTGGATTTCGTTATGCTAGACCAGCAAAAAGACAAGAATGGTAGCCCGATTTTCACCTATCAGGTTGTACTCGAAGGTGTTGAAGGTGGAGTAGGAAAGGGCTATTCCAAAAAGGAAAGCCAGCAGGTGGCTTCTAAGACTAGCTTGGAAAAACTGCGCAAAGAACCTCAGTATATTGATGCTGTGTTCACAGCTAAGGCTAACCGCACCAAGATGGAAGAGGAACCTGTTGAAAACGTGCCTAACACAGAAGTGAAAGACGATTTCATCATCTCGCAGGATGCTGATGCACAAAACGCACCGGTAGAGGAGAAGCACATCAATGTTTTCAAAGAGGAGGTTTTCACAGAAAAATCTGCCGAAACTGCCCAGGAAACTGAAGTGCAGGTCGAGGTGAAGGATGAAAAGAAGGAGAGTGATGAGTTCGATTTGAGCGACATCACGGCTCAGCCTAAGGAATTATCAAGAGAAGAGATTATTGCCGCTGCCGAAGCGGCTGCTTTCGGTAACGATGAGTAAACTGTATCTCTTTCCGGATAGGAAATACGATTTAACAGAAGACTCCCATAAGATGGTAAATATCGCCACTTATGGGAGTCTTTTGTGTTGTATATTTCCTTTTTGTATACTTTATCTTACCCTTTTGTATTAAAAAATAGTAAAAACTTTCTCTATATCAAAAGTTTGATTTACTTTTGCATCTACTTAAATGATATATATCTAGATATGAGTTTAACAACGATAGTAAGTAACGTCTTCAAACCTCGGCAGAAGGAGTTGGAGAAGTATGTCTATGATGCAGAACATTTGCAGCATAAAGTGCTTATGCACCTTATAAATAAAGGAAAAAATACTGAATATGGTGTCAAGCATTTATTAAATACCACCAACAGTTATGATAAATTTGCACAGAATATTCCTGTCAATACCTACGAGGAGTTGAAGGGGGATATCGACCGTATGCGTCATGGCGAAAAGGATATTCTATGGCCGGGACTGGTAAAATGGTATGCCAAGTCATCTGGCACCACCAACGATAAGAGTAAGTTTATCCCGGTTTCTCATGATGGCTTGCATGGCATTCATTATGCCGGAGGCTTTGATGCCGTAGCCTATTATCTGCGCAATAATCCGAAGAGCAGACTCTTTGATGGCAAGAGCCTTATCTTAGGTGGAAGCCATTCGCCTAACTATAATGTGTCGGATAGTCTGGTGGGTGACCTGAGCGCTATCCTCATCGAAAATATCAATCCGCTTGCCAATCTGGTGCGTGTTCCTAAGAAGTCAACCGCTCTCCTGAGCGATTTCGAAGTGAAACGCGACCTTATTGCCCGCGAAACGATGAATAAGAACGTAACCAATATCTCGGGTGTTCCTAGCTGGATGCTTAGTGTGCTGGTGCGTGTCATGGAACTTTCCGGCAAGAAGCATCTGGAAGAGGTATGGCCTAATCTGGAGGTATTCTTCCATGGCGGTATTGCCTTTACTCCTTACCGCAAGCAGTATGAACAGCTCATCACTTCGCCGAACATGCATTATATGGAGACTTATAATGCCAGCGAGGGATTCTTCGGACTGCAGGATGATCCGGCAGACCCAGCCATGTCGCTTATGATAGATTATGATGTATTCTACGAGTTTATCCCTATGGACGAATTCGGCAGCGAGAATCCTACCGTTGTGCCTCTCTGGGGTGTTGAGGTAGGCAAGAACTACGCTATGATCATCACCACTTCCTGTGGTTTGTGGCGCTATCTTATCGGCGATACGGTTCAGTTTACCAGCAAGAATCCTTATAAGTTTGTCATTACCGGCCGTACCAAGTACTTTATTAATGCATTTGGCGAGGAACTGATCATGGATAATGCCGAGAAGGGATTGGCTTATGCCTGCGAGAAGACGGGTGCTCAGGTTTCTGATTATACCGCTGCACCGGTTTATATGGACAGTAATGCCAAGTGCCGTCACCAGTGGCTCATAGAGTTCTCTCAGGAGCCAGCCAGCCTCGATGAATTTGCCAGTCTGTTAGACCAGAAGCTGCAGGAAATCAACAGCGATTACGAGGCCAAGCGCTTTCACGACGTTACCCTCCAGCATCTGGAGATAGTGAAGGCTAAGCCGGGACTCTTCAATGAATGGCTGAAGAGCAAGGGCAAGTTAGGTGGACAGCATAAGATTCCACGCTTGAGCAACAGCCGCAAGAACATTGATGAGATGCTCATGATGAACAAATAAAACAAGCAGCATGCTTCTTCCGTCTGAAGTTGAAGTGATGCTGCGATATTAAGAAGATATAAAGAATGATTCAATTGAACGACATAAAGAGCAAGTTGAAGGCAAATTCACTGTTTCTGCCTTTCTACGTCTTAGCTTTCCTCATGTTGGCATCCTGTGCCAAGATGGGACAGCCGGATGGTGGTTGGTTCGACGAAACTCCTCCTAAGGTGATTGGAGCTTCGCCAGCCGATAAGGGCGTAAATGTGAAGCAGAAGAAGGTGAATATCTATTTCGACGAATATATCAAGGTAGATAATCCTACCGAGAAAGTGGTTGTTTCGCCTCCGCAGCTCGAAGTGCCTGAAATCAAGGCTTCGGGCAAGCATATTCAGATTTCTCTGGTAGATTCGCTCAAGCCGAATACTACCTATACCATCGACTTTTCCGATGCCATCAGCGATAATAACGAGGGCAATCCGATGGGAAACTATACCTACAGTTTCTCTACCGGCGAGGTCATAGATACGATGGAGGTGTCAGGATATGTGCTCGAATCGGAGAATCTGGAGCCTATCAAGGGTATTCTGGTAGGTCTTTACGCTGATCATGCCGATTCAGCCTTCAAGACCAAGCCTATGCTGCGTGTAAGCCGTACCGACAGCCGTGGTCGCTTCGTCATAAAAGGTGTGGCTCCGGGCTCTTACCGCATCTATGCCCTGCAGGATATGGATGGCAACTATATGTTCAGCCAGAAAAGCGAAAAACTCGCTTTTTCTCATGATATTATCGTGCCGTCAAGCAAGCCGGATGTACGACAGGATACTACATGGATTGATTCCTTGCATATCAAGTCGATAGATCAGGTTAATTATACTCATTTCCTTCCGGATAATGTAGTGCTCCGTGCCTTTACCGAACTGGTTTCCGACCGCTTCTTCCTCAAGGCAGAGCGTCAGAAGGCCAACTGCTTCTCGCTCTATTACAGTTATGGTGATTCTATCCTGCCACAGATCAAGGGCTTGAATTTTAATGAGAAAGATGCCTTTATTCTGGAAAAATCGGAGAAGAACGATACGCTTATCTATTGGCTCAAGGATACGGCGCTGGTCAACCAGGATACGCTGAATATAGAGCTTACTTACCGTATGACAGACAGTACGGGCGTGCTCCGCAACCAGACTGATACGCTCGAAATTCTTTCGAAGGAACCTTACGAAAAGCGTATGAAGGCGCAGGCTAAGGAACTGGAGAAATGGACCAAGAAGCAGGAAAAACTGAAGAAGAAGGGTGAACCTTATGATAGCGTGATGGCTGTAAAACCGCTTGATGTTCAGATGAGTGTCTCTTCTCAGCTCGATCCTGATAAGAATGTCATCTTCACCTTCAATACGCCGCTTGCCAAGGCCGATACGGCAGGCATTCATCTCTATGCCAAGCATGATACGCTATGGTATAGGGCGCCGATGGAGTTTAAGCCGCTGGGCAACCGCAAGTATATTCTGAGAGGCGAGTGGCGTCCGGACATAGAATATAGTCTGGAGGTTGATTCTGCCGCATTCCAGGACATCTACGGACTTGTATCTAAACCTGTGAAACAGGGTTTCAAGGTCAATTCCCTGGATACTTACGGCACGCTGCTCATTAATGTAACGCACGATTTCGACAATCATCCGCTCCTCGTTCAGCTACTCAATGCGCAGGATCAGGTGGTGAAAGAAGTGAAGGCAGTGAACGGAGTAGCCGAATTCTATTATCTCAAGCCGGAGAAGTATTACATGCGTTTGATAGTAGACCGCAACGGCAACGGCAAGTGGGATACAGGCTGCTATGATAAGGATGAACAGGCAGAAGAGGTGTATTACTATCCAGACGTGATAGAATGCAAGGCTAAATGGGATTTAACCGAGAGTTGGGATCCTACGGTCCGTGAACTTTCCCGTCAGAAGCCTGGTGCCATTACCAAGCAGAAGCCTGATAAAGAAAAGAAAGTTAAGAACCAGAATGCGCAACGTGCCAAGAAACTTGGCATCGAGTACATTCCTAAATTATAAAGAGTTATGAAAACGATCAAATCATTCGGGATTGCATTATTGCTACTTCTGGTCAGCACTACGGTGTCTGCCCAGTGTACCTTCCGTAATACAGCCTTCAAGTCGGGTGAGTTCCTTACTTACAATCTGTATTACAATTGGAAGTTTGTTTGGGTAAAAGCTGGTAATGCCAGTATGTCTATCGTCCAAACCACCCGTCATGGTAAGCCTGCTTATCGCGGTTCTCTTGTTACAAGAGGCAATAAGCGTGTAGATGATATCTTTGTGCTTCGCGACACTCTGCTCTGCTACAGCGGCACCGATTTGGCGCCTATGTATTTCCGTAAGGGAGCTCACGAGGGCAAGCGCTATACGGTAGATGAGGTATTCTACAGCTATTCTGGCGGTAGGTGTCATCTCAAACAGCATCGTCAGCAGCATGATGGTAAGCATGTATGGAAGAATGCCACCTACGATGATTGTGTTTTTGACATGATGAACATCTTCCTGCGTGCCCGCAGTTTCGATCCTGCCAACTGGAAGAAGGGTTACACTGTAAAATTCCCTATTGCTGATGGAAAGAACCGCACTCCAGCTCAGATAAAGTTTGATGGTAAGGTTACCATCAAGGCAGATAATGGTGTGAAGTACCGTTGCCTGCGCCTTGCCTATATGGAGTATGAGAATCGCAAGTATAAGAGAATCGTAGATTTCTATGTAACCGATGATGAGAATCATATTCCTATCCGTTTGGATATGTTCCTCAAGTTTGGTGCTGCCAAGGCATTCCTCGTAGGAATGAAGGGTGTGAGAAATCCGGTTTCTTCTATCGTGAAATAAGATAAAACAAAGCTCTCGGTGCATGATGCATCGGGAGCTTTGTTATTAATATGGCTGTGCAAGCTGATTATTTCGGCAGCGATATGGTAAACTCCGACCATTTGCCTTTTTCGCTCTTTACGCTTACTTTGCCGCCATGGGCATTGATTACCTGCAGCACGTAGTTCAGCCCGATACCGAAGCCGCCACGGGTCTTCCGGGCATCTCTTTCGTGCTCAGCAGCACGCTCAAAGCGGTTGAAGATAGTTTTCATCTCACTTCTGGCTATGCCGATACCCTCATCGTATATCTTGATATATACATTTCTGTCATTCTCGGAGGTGGAAATCTGAATGTTGATTTCTTCCTTCGAGTATTTGGTGGCGTTATCTACTATATTGCTGATAGCCTCCTTCAGATATTCCTCATCTGCCAGTGCCGAAGTGGCTCCGAATAGGGTGGTGATATGAATCGGTTTCGCCGATTTCGCCTTGTATTTATCCACCACATCCTCTATCATCGCCTCCAGATCTATTTCAGCCTTCTGGATGCTCAGTTTACCATGTTCCAGTTTTGAGATGGTAAGCAGGCGGTTGATGAGAGCAAGCAGATGCTGTGCCTCGTCTTCTACGATACAGAAATATTTCTCCTTCATTTCCGGCTTCTTTTCCAGTACGCCGCTGTGCAAATATTTGGTTCCCATGATGATAGAGGTGAGCGGCGACTTCATGTCGTGAACCATTGCATAGGAGAAATCCTCGCGCAGCAGGCGAACCCTTTCCTGCTCATCGATGTAGTTAATCTGGTCGATGAGGCTCAGGATGATGACCACCGTGGTGAGGAGAGAGGTGAGAACGGTGAACTTGCTTTCGTAAAAGGCTGCGAGCAGGGCCTGTGCCCTGACATCCGGTGCCAGGTTCCAGGGTGTTTCAAACCCCATCTGGTGAACGGTCATCTCGAAGGAGTTCCACATCCAGAACAGTTGCATGCAGAGCACGGCTATCAGCGCCGTGGTGCTGAGTATTTTGGTTCTATTCGTTTTCATCTTTCACAAGCATTTCAGGCAGTTTCCTGCTCAGGGCAGCGAATCCGCCTATGGTTAATGCTGTACCGGCTATCAGGAGCAATATGCCGAGCACTTTCGATTCAAAATGGAAGGGAACCAGATTGGATACGAAATAAAGCACGAAGAGAATGATGGTGCTGCGTGTCTTGCCGTATATCCAGCTGCAATAGCAGAGGGTGATAAAACCGAGCACGGTCAGATCTACATTGATATCACCACTGGGTGTTACCGACATCATGCTGGCTGGCAGCATCATGATTGAGAGCGTGAGCAGCTGCACCCAACTCTTCTTGCCGCAGCGGATCAGTTCCTCCTGAATGGCGCCGAAGAATATGTAGGCAGATATAAACGATCCGTTGATATTAAAAGGCAGGAAGCCGAGATAGCTAATATCCATCATCTGCTTGGGAAGGAAGTCGAGATGGAAGAGATTCATGATGGAATAGAAGACCATGGTGAAGCCTAGAATCGGCATGGTGCAAATGGTCATCGCCTTCCATTTGGCTGCAGGAATCACCTTTCCAAGCGAGAACCTGGAGAATTTGTAATGTCCGAAGGTGAACCATACGATGAGTATGCCCAGAAATCCGATGACTATTATAAACGGATAGACGGATTCCTTCAGGGCTCCTATCTGCTGGCTGTGGGAGCCCGAATCCATGTTCATTGCCATGTAGAGTCCCACCAGGAATCCTCCCAGGAAGATGGTGATGAAATATTCTGCCAGGAACAGTATGTAGTATAATATCGCTTTCAGCATAATGATGTCTTTTCTGTCTTTTTATCTTTATTCTAATTTGATTCTCGTATGATGTTATTAGGAGGTGGGGGATGCTTATTCTGCGATGAGTTTGAATCCCACACCTCTGATGGTTTTCAGTTCTACGCCCGGTTCGTCTTCCAGCGCTGTACGGATTTTCTTGATGAATACATCCAAACTTCTGGAAGCAAAATAGTCTTTGTCTTCCACTCCCCAGAACCGGCTCAATACGGCTTCGCGACGCACCACCTCGTTTTTGTTTACTGCCAGCAGTTCCAGAATCTTTGCCTCTCGTGCGGTGAGCATTTTCTGTTTACCATCCTGCGTATCTTTCAGAGTAGCATGGTCGGCATCTAGAATGTATTTACCCAGTTTTATCTGGTTGCTGGCGTTTTCGCTGCGGGCTCCGGCTTTCAGCTGAAGCAGGCTATGTATATGAGCATCAAGCTCTTCCGGAATAAACGGCTTCTTCACATAGTTGTTGGCCCCGGCGGCATAACCTGCCTTCAGGTCTTTCGGCGAGGTGAGTCCGGTGGTAAACAGAATTATGGTTTTTCCGTCAACCTCGCGTATTTTCTTCACCATTTCTATTCCGTCCATGATGGGCATGTCGATATCAGATACGATAACATCGGGCTGAAAGTCTTGCCACACCTTCAGTCCTTCCTTGCCGTTTACGGCGGTTTTCACCTCATATCCTCCGATGATATCTTCGAAGCAACTTTTCTCCATATAGGCGAGGTTTTCATCATCCTCTACCAGGAGCAGTTTAGTATTTGCCATAATCTTTTCAGTTTTTGATGATTACAGTTGCAAAGATACATTTTTTTTGTGAAAGAGCCATATAAAGAGGTGGAGATTAACTTAAAGATAACATTCATTCCTGAACTTTTGAAGGCACTATGGATTAGGAACGGGGAGTGATCAGGGGCGGGTATAAATTAGGCACGGATTACGCGGATTACACGGATTTATGGCGCAACTGCTAATAAACCATATCATAATCTCTAATAAAGAGTCGTGTAATCTGTGTAATCCGTGCCTAAATAATTATTGCTTGTCCGAGTCGATGAGGGCGAGTAGATGCTCTACTGCCACCTCCTGCGGAATATTCTTTTCTACGCAAACCTGCTTGCGGTAGAGGCTTACTCGGTTTGGACCGGCACCTACGTAGCCGTAATCGGCATCCGCCATTTCGCCTGGACCATTCACGATACAGCCCATGATACCTATCTTCAGCCCCTTGAGATGCTTGGTTGCCTCCTTGATCTTGGCGATGGTTTCACGAAGATCGTAGAGGGTTCTGCCGCATCCCGGACAACTGATATACTCGGTCTTGCTGGTGCGCAGACGGGCTGCCTGAAGTATTCCGAAAGCGGTTTCATCTATTGTCTGGGCAGGGATGTCTCCATTGTTCATCAGCCAGATACCATCGGTCAGACCATCAATCATCAAGGCTCCCATATCAGCAGCAGCCTCCAGCTGGAAGTCGCTCTTCTCCTCCTTGCCGTGCTGGTACATCTCGGCGAAAACCACAGGGTTCTTCAAGCCGGCATTCATCATCTCGTGAACCAATGCACGCTGGTCGCCCAGACGGTTCTGATGGTTGCTTACGCAGATAACCACCACCTCAGGATGAGCCTTCAGACAGGCGATATATTCCTCGGCAGGAGTTCCAAACTGCAGGGTGAGGAACTTGATGTCTGCCTTGATGCTGGCGATGAGCGGCATTGCCATGGCAGGGAAGATAGGGTAGAGCTTGGCACCAGTAGTCTCTGGCTTGCTGTTCAGCGTCTCGTAAACGTTGTAATCTACGATGTAGCTCTGGCCAGCCACAAACTGCTTAGGCATTTTGCCACCGATGTAGATATAGTCTGGAGTAGCATCCTTGTTCTCACAAGCGGTGCTCTCGCCGTTGATTCGGTTGCTGATAACCACCGGAACGTTGCTGCCGCCGATATTGCCTACAGCCACGGTTTCGCGGCGGGTAGGGCGCAGCCAGTCGAATGAAGGACAAGCTGTGGCAGGAATCATCAGATGCCCCTTCTTCTTGCCGATGTAATCTACCAGATGGCGTGCCACAGGAATCTCTGCAGCCGGTTCCTCGCTCAGGCTTACACGAACGGTATCGCCGATGCCATCAGCCAGGAGGGCACCGATACCTACGGCACTCTTGATTCTGCCATCTTCGCCTTCGCCGGCTTCGGTTACGCCGAGGTGGAGTGGGTAGTTCATGCCTTCCTTCTCCATTTCTTCTACCAGGAGGCGCATGGAGCGAACCATCACAACGGTATTGGATGACTTGATGCTGATAACCACATCGTGGAAATTCTCCTTCTTGCAGATGCGCAGGAACTCGAGACAGCTCTCTACGATGCCCTCTGGCGTATCGCCGTAGCGGTTACGGATGCGGTCGGAGAGTGAACCATGATTCACACCGATGCGGATGGCAGTATGGTTCTCCTTGCAGATGTTGAGGAAAGGTACGAAGCGATCCTCAATCTTCTGAAGTTCGTGGGCATACTCCTCGTCGGTATATTCCTGCTTGATGAACTTGCGGGCAGGATCCACGTAGTTGCCAGGATTGACGCGCACTTTCTCACAATAGAGAGCAGCCACGTTGGCAACGTTAGGATTGAAGTGAACATCGGCTACGAGCGGAGTCTGATAGCCGTCGGCACGGATGCCGGCATTGATGTTTTTCATGTTCTCTGCCTCGCGGGAACCCTGAGTGGTGAAGCGCACCAGCTCGCCGCCAGCCTTGATGATTTCCTCTGCCTGGCGCACGCAAGCCTCGGTATCATTGGTGTTGGTGGTGGTCATCGACTGGATGCGGATAGGATTATCGCCACCCAGGTCGATGGCTCCGATATGTGCCACAGAAGAGGCACGGCGGGTATAATTGAATAAATCTACCATAATATATAAGATAAGATATGCCCCAAAAGAATGGGGCATATCACATATTAGATTAATTACACTTGAAGTCGTATTTCACCTCAGCCAGGTCCTTGTTGGCCTTCTCGATCTTGGCACCGAGACCCGCCTTCCAAGCCTCTACCTTCTGAGCCACTTCCTCGTCGGCAAGGGCAATCATTTCAGCAGCGAGGATGGCAGCGTTCTGAGCCGCATTCACACCAACAGTAGCTACAGGAATGCCAGGAGGCATCTGGATGATGCTGAGCATGGCATCAAGACCATCGAGCATACCCTTGATAGGCACGCCGATTACTGGCAGAGGAGTAGATGCTGCGATAACACCAGGAAGGGCGGCAGCCATACCGGCAGCGGCGATGATAACCTTCACGCCACGCTCCTTGGCTCCCTTGGCGAATGACTCTACTGCATCTGGAGTGCGGTGAGCAGAGAGGGCATTAACCTCGAAAGGAATCTGGTTGTCGTTCAACCACTTACATGCTTTTTCCATAACAGGCAGATCGCTTGTACTGCCCATAATAATGCTTACTAATGGTTTCATTTCTTTTTATATTTTATTATAAACTTTATATTACCAAAATAGCACAGGCGGTGCCTATCAGGAATCCTGCAACTACCTGTGACAGCGTATGTTGTCGGAGTATCATGCGGGCACTTCCTACTGCGCCTGCCATCATCAGCACAAGGCAGAGCCACCACAGCGGATTGAAATTGAAGGCTACAGAATAAGACACCAGAGCTCCTGCCACACCTCCGATGGCTGCCGTATGGGTGCTGATCTTCCACCATACATTGATGAAGGCGCAAATCATCTGTATCGCCAGCGCTACCACTACGATGATACTGATGACGCGAGGCGTATTGCGGTATTCCATCCAGAAAAAACAGCCGAAGTAACATACGATAGAGAGGATGTAAGGCACAATACGACGCTCCTTCTTGCCCAGTTCACGCGAGGTCCAGCCTTGAACCATGCGGTAGAGGTGGATGAGTAGCGATGGAGCTACGACGGTCAGGAGGTAGACCATGCCCAGCATCACCAGTTTGTATCCTATCGGTAACAGCGACATATAACTGAAGATGAACAGAGCAATCAGTCCTACCATCGGCAGATAGAAGGGCGTGAAGATCATGCTCATGATGCGTGCTGTCAATATGATATTCTTCTCTTTCATAACACTAATAACGTATATATTCTTTTTATCTCTCAAATATTTTGTGGTGGGCCCCGGTTTCTTCCTGACTCATACCACTATCTTATTTTCTGAGTCGTGCCACCGGTATGCCCAGTTGCTCCCTATATTTTGCCACCGTACGTCGTGCGATAGGGAATCCCTTCTCCTTCAGCAGTTTGGCGAGTGCATCATCGCTGATCGGCTTTTTCTTGTCTTCTTTCTCGATGATGTCGTGCAGGGCAATCTTGATTTTGCGGGTAGACATCTCTTCGCCGTCTTCAGTGGTGTAGCTGTCTGTGAAGAAGAACTTCAGCGGGAAGGTGCCCCATTTAGTCTGGGCATACTTCACGTTGCTCACTCTCGAGATGGTACTGATGTCCAGTCCCGTGCGTTCTGCTACATCCTTCAGGATCATCGGTTTCAGGTCAGCCTCGTCTCCATCCAGGAAGAACTGCCGCTGTATGTCGATAATTGCCTTCATGGTGACGATGAGGGTATGTCTTCTCTGCTTGATGGCTTCGATGAATCCCTGTGCCTTGTCTACCTTTTCCTTGGCGTAGAGCAGGGCTTCCTTGTCGCTCCGGCTCATCTTGTCTTTATGCTTCCTGTAGGTGTCAATCATGTCGGTGAATGATGGCGAAACCGTCAGTTGCGGAATGTTGCCGCGGTTCAGCGAGAATGTAATCGTTCCGTCGTCATTGGTGTCGATGATGAAGTCGGGGGTAATCTGCTGCATGTTTCTTCCCTCTGTTTCGCCCATCGATGCGCCCGGTTTCGGGTTCAGCTTTCTGATTTCTGCCTGCAGGGTTTCTACCTGTGTATCGTTCAGTTCCAGTCCTGCCTTGATCTTGTGCCAATGTTTCTTGGTAAACTCGTCAAAATAATCGGTAAACACCTCTTCCATCGTCTTGCGGAGCACACCTCTCGGCAGTCTCTTAACCTGCAGCAGGAGGCATTCCTGCAGACTTCTTCCTCCTACACCGGCTGGGTCGAAGGTCTGTAGAATGTGGAGCACGTGCTCGATGTCTTTTTCCGTAACATCGATGTTGTGATAGATAGCGAGTTCATCGCAGATGCTGTCCAGGTCCTTGCGGAGCAGTCCGTCGTCATCCAGTGAACCTATGAGATATTCCATTACTTCCTTCTCCTTGTCGCTGAGCGGCTGCATGTCCATCTGTTCCTTCAGCTTATCATAGAAAGAGGTGGTGTCGCCGTAAACCATTTCTTCGTAGTCAGCGCTGTCCTGGTTGTTGTATCTGTCTGTATTGTAGTCAGGCATCTGGTCGTCTTTTCCGATGCTTTCCAGTGCCTGGTCCAGTTCGTCTTTTCTTTCTTCTTTTTCAGATTCAGCCTCGTAGGCATCCTCATCGCTGCTGTTGTCGTACTCATCATCTGCGGGCGAATCATCATTGGCGACATTCTCGTTGAGCATGTCGTCTGGGTTCTCGCTTTCCAGAGCGGGATTATCGTCCAGTTCTGCATTGATACTGTCTTCCAGTTCCGTGAGCGGCATTTCCAACAGTTTCACCTGCAGCATTTGCTGGGCTGAAAGTCTTTGAAGTTGCTGTAACTTCTGTGCCTGTGTCTGTATGAGTTTTTGAGCCATAATTACTTAAAGTATTCTTTTAGTTCGTTGGCAAGCTGGTAAAGCCTGTCTGGATTTCCGTTTCCGTATTGGTGCCAGATGTCGCTGCATGCTTCTAGCAGCGGGTGTATCAGCACATCTTCGCGGTTGAGATAAGGGTCGCAGTACATGAATACGCCCATCGCCTCGGCAATGACCTTTGGTGATGTCCTGATGAGTTTTCCCAGGTCGATGATTTCCGGTGTTTCCGGCACCATGGTGATTGGTGTGAGCTGGAAGTAGAGATCGAGGATGATGATGAGTTTCACGGGGGTGAGCGATGGTTCACTTTCCAGTGGTTCCCAGTTTTTCTCGAATGTTTCCTTCACTTCCACTCCCTCGAAGAACTGTATGGCGTTTCCGCAGCCGTTCATCTGCCTGATGCGCTGTATATCGCGCTTCAGTTTCTGTGGCTTATCGGCATACTTCTCCCATAGTCGCTTGATTCTCGGAGTCACCATTCTGAGTTTGAACATCTGTTCGTGCAGAAACTCAGGTGGAATATGCAGTTCCAGGCTCAAGTCGACCATCCCTTTCGAATAGAGAGGTTTCACGCCCATGGGCTTCTTCTGGTACAGCTGCAACAGCAGGAGCCAGTATTCTTCGTTCCAAAGAGGATGTCTTGCCATAATTTCCTATCTTTATATATCTTCTGCAAAATTACGACTTTTCGTTGGTAAAACAAAATAATTTGGCGGTTATTTTTTCTCAAACTGAACTTTCTCCAGTCTAGGAGTAAATGAGTTAAGTACTTTAAGGTGTTATGGCTATAGTCTTTGACAAAGTTTTTATGTAGTAATACATATGTCCTAGCTCCTTTACCTAGGGGATAAAATAAAGAGCGCAACTTCGAATGATTTCGAAATTGCGCTCTTCTAATACGATATTCCCAAATTTCTCATAACTCAAGGGCTTTTTGTTACCCTTTCCATTACGGAGCCCGAAGCAGCAATTCTGCTCAGGCGTCATCTTTGGTTATCCCATACATTTGGATCTTTTTACCTTCAACTCACCTGTTGAAATTATCCTGTTAATCCTTGAATAAACAATCTTTAAATTTACCTTTAAACTAAAACCTAATAAAAAAACAACTAACAATCTTAAACCTAAAAACCTAATAACCTAAACTTTTTGTCGTCCTTGAATAAACAATCTTTTCTTTACCTTAACTAATACCGTTTCTCTGAATAAACAATCTTAAATTTACCTTTAAACTAACTAATAACCTAAAACAACTAACAATCTTAACCTAAAAACCTAATAACCTTTTTGTCTTATTGACGATGCAAAGGTACGACGATTTTCCGAACCCACCAAATGTTTTAAGAGAAAATCACATAAAAAAGCCTCTTTTTTGATATAAATCAACTATGTGTGTGCGCACACACGTGCTATTTAACAGCTATTTGATGTATGTCAACCATTTTAACATATTTCTTATGTCTGAAGCCTGTTTGGGAGCTTATTCCTGATTATAGTTAAGCTTATACCTTATTATATATAGAGAGGAGGTTTATGCTGTCTTTGGGAGATGAGTAAGGTACGACTAATCGCACTGACCGGTCGTACAGATATGCCTCTTCGCTCATGGATACGGCGATGGTCTTGAGGCGCAGATAGTCTTCCGACAGGTAGATGAGTCCCTTGTTGCCCCAGTTCTTGCCCCATGAATTGCGGCAGACGTAGAATCTCTGCTTGCCTTTCATGAAGGTACCTATGATTTCCATCACATGATCATCGGTGGTGCGAAGCTGTTCAAACTCCTTCTGTCGCGATGCCTGGGTCACGGGGCGTTCCATCGGCTGTATGTCTACACAGTTCTTCCTTGGTTCCTTGAAGCCAGGTTCGCTGATGTCACCTTCCCAGCATACCGGGTGTCCTTTTTCTACCGCCTTCCTGATGTGGAGCATCAGCTCGTCGAGCGGAAGGTTCAGATAGGCATCGTGCATCCGGTTATCGGGAATCTCGAGCGCAAAGTATTCTCTGTAAGGATGATGCGAGAAACTGGTGAGCGATACATACTCCTCGGGATAGCATACGCTGTGGGCAAACTCTTGAGGGGTATATTCGGCACCCAGCATGTGTACGGCCTTGGCAGGCATGTAGCCTATTTCTGCGTCAAACAGGTCGTTCAGTTCCTCCTTGAGCTGGCTGATGCCCGCTTTCTGCGAGATGGCGCCATCGCACAGTTTCTGCACCTTGCGGCAGAGCACCTTGTAGTTCACGTGCTTCGGATCTTCATAGCTGTCGTAAGGTTGTGCACCATACTTATCTATATAATGTATCAGCATCGGGGCAGTACCGCGCAGGCTGATGTTCTTCTTTCCCTGTGCAAAGTAATATTCCAGTGCCTGTTCTTCCAGCATCATGCGGGCTATGTAGGCGATGGAGAGATTCACGGAATCCCCCTTCATGATGTGCTCGCTTTCGATGGTGGCAAGCATGCCGTATGCCCAGCAGAGTTCGCTGTTGCCCTGGTCCTTGACGGGCGTAGTACTGATCAGGTGGATATGCTTCGGAAGATAATCCTCGCCTCCACCTGTCTCTGGGATACCGGCTCGCTGCTGTCTGTATCCGCAACCGGCGAATACAAGCAGAGCGAGTCCTATGGTTATGATATTCTTTCTTTCCATGCCGCAAAAATACAAAAAAGATTTTAATCTGTGGCATTAATCTTTCTTAAAACGCCATGGGTTATTGAAATTTCTTGTCATAGCCTGATGCCGGAATCTCCGGCTGGTTGACTGTGAACGACATATTGTTAGGGTAGGTAAAAATCGGACCGGTATAGGTAGTCTTCTTTCCGATAACCAGGTGTACGTTGTCAAAGCTGACGGTCTTGATAACTTTTTCTTCCTTGTCTTTTGCCGTAGCTGTTATATGGATGTCGGTTACATCTTTGTCGGTCAGAAGGGTGTAGAGTGTATAGTGAAAGCCCGTTTTCTGGTGTTCTTTGGCTTCAAAAGAAAAGTTTCGGGTGATGGTAGCCTTTTCTTTGCAGAATCCGGTAGAAGGATTGAACACCGTGCCGCAGCTTCCGCTTATCGTGATATCCTGAGTCTTGGAAGTCAGGGGCATGATGTCGGTAGCACGCAGTTCAAAACAGCTGACGGCACGTTTCAGCGAAACATTCTGTGTTACGGCTTTGCAGCCCGATTCCACCTTGATATCCTGCAGGGTATACGCCATATCGCGTACGATATTGTTGGCAAAGGTCATTTCATACCTTGATTTTACTTCGATTCGTTCTTCCTGCTGCAAATCAGTTTTTGCTGCTACGGCAACGAGCGTGTATTCTCCTGCCGGCACCTGCAGGCTGACGTTTCCGAATTTGTCATCCCAGTTTTCCTGTCTTACGGTATAGCCGGCAGTAGTTTCATCTCCTTTCGGAATGAGACATACTTGCAGATCTGTGTAGAGTTTTGCATCCTTGAGCGATTTCTCGCTCCCGTCGGCTCTCGTTCTGGCAAGATTGCTCTCTTCATCCTGACCGATAGGCACAATGGAGCTTTCGAAGAAGCAGAATCTTACTTCTTGGTTCTTGACTTGTGGTGTTGTTTCAAGCATCACGTTTTCTTGTGTGCAACTAACCGTTGTGGTCATTGCCAGGAACAGAATCATTCCTGAGGTAAAAACATTCTTCATCTGCTTTCACTTTGATTAATAATACCAGCCGTAAGACTGGATAGGATTAATATAAAAAGAAGTATATCCTAGGGATATATTCTTATTTATAGGCAAATATAGACAAATAATCGTGATTGATTTGTCAATATAATCGAATTTCTGTCATTTTTTCTCCATTTTTCTGTGTTTTGTCTTCATTTTGGTGTAACTTTGTACCCGAAAAAAGATAATTGCATTCATGAATACAAAGATAAACGAATTTGAAGTGATGGCACCAGTGGGCTCACGCGAGTCACTGGCTGCTGCCATACAGGCTGGCGCCGACTCCGTATACTTTGGTATCGGCAAGTTGAACATGCGTTCCCATTCAGCCAACCATTTTACCATCGATGATTTGCGTGAGATTGCTGCCACCTGCAATGAGCATGGTATCAAGACCTATCTCACCGTCAATACTGTCATCTACGATAACGACATCCCAACGATGAAGGAAATCATCGATGCTGCCAAGGAGGCAGGCATCTCTGCCGTCATCGCCAGCGATGTGGCTGTAATGAGCTATTGCAATGAAGTGGGCGAGGAGGTTCACTTATCCACACAGTTAAATATCTCAAACACAGAGGCTTTGAAGTTTTATGCACGCTTTGCTGATGTTTCCGTACTGGCACGTGAATTGAACATGGACCAGGTGAAGCACATCCATGAGCAGATAGAGCAGCAGAACATCTGCGGACCTATGGGCAAGCAAATCCGCATCGAAATGTTCTGTCATGGTGCTCTGTGCATGGCTGTATCGGGCAAGTGCTACATGAGTCTCGCTAATGCCAACCGCTCTGCCAACCGTGGCGAGTGTGTGCAGATCTGCCGCCGCAGCTATACTGTTACAGATAACGAAACTGGCAACCAGCTTGAAATCGACAACAAGTATGTGATGAGTCCGAAGGACTTGAAGACCATCCGCTTCATCGACCGCATGATGGATGCCGGTGTGCGCGTCTTCAAGATTGAAGGCCGTGCCCGTGGTCCTGAATACGTATATACCGTAGTGAAATGTTATAAGGAGGCGATAGCTGCCGTGCTCGACGGAACCTTTACCGAGGAGAAGAAGGATGAGTGGGATGAGAAACTCGCTACCGTCTTCAACCGTGGTTTCTGGGATGGTTATTACCAGGGGCAGACTCTCGGTGAATGGAACAAGCATTACGGTTCCGTAGCTACCGAGAAGAAGGTGCTCGTGGGCAAGGTGATGAAATATTTCTCCAAGCTGGGCGTGGCAGAGGTAGCCGTAGAGGCATCTACCTTCGACAAGGGCGAGAAACTGCTGATTACGGGTAACACCACCGGTGTGATGTATCTCCATGCCGATGAAATCCGCTACGACCTGAAACCGGTAGAAACAGCGCAGCAGGGCTGGAGAGTTTCCATCCCTGTACCAGATAAGGTACGCCCTAACGACAAGCTCTATAAATTGATTACAGTAAACGAAATTAAAGAAATAAAATAATGGCAACAATTAATGAATTGCAGGATGAAGTAGTAGAGGAGTTCCAGGATTTCACCGACTGGATGGACAAGTATCAGATGCTCATTGACTTGGGCAACGAGTTGGCTCCTCTCGATGAGAAATACAAGAACGAGCAGAACCTTATCGACGGCTGTCAGAGCCGCGTATGGTTGCAATGCGATTATGTAGATGGCAAGCTCGTATTCACTGCCGATAGCGATGCGCTCATCGTAAAGGGTATCATCGCCCTCCTCATCCGTGTGTTGAGCGGTCATACCCCAACCGAGATTATGGATGCCGACCTCTATTTCGTAGAGAAAATTGGTCTGAAAGACCATTTGAGTCCAACCCGCAGCAATGGTCTTCTGGCGATGATCAAGCAGATTCGCATGTACGCCCTTGCCTACAAGACCAAGGAGGCAGAGGCTTAACCGCCTCTGATTATATTATATATAATAAGGTATATTATAATGCGCAAATTAAGAACGATAGAGATGAACCGCCTCACCCTGGAGGAATTCAAGGAAGCCGAGAAGCTGCCCCTGATAGTAGTCTTGGATGATGTGCGTTCGTTATATAATGTAGGAAGCGTTTTCCGTTCCTGCGATGCCTTCCGTGTAGAGGCGGTGTATCTCTGTGGAATCACCGCCACTCCTCCCAATGCCGAAATCCACAAGACGGCGTTGGGTGGCGAAGACAGCGTAGATTGGGAATACTTCAAGACCACCGAAGAGGCTGTGGAGAAGTTGAAGCAGAAAGGCTACTTTGTATATAGCATCGAGCAGGTAGAAGGTTCTACCAAGCTCCAGAACCTGCCTGAGGCTCACCCTTCCCTTCCAAAAGGCTACGCCGTCATTTTCGGTAACGAGGTGAAGGGAGTGAAACAGAACATCGTGGATATGAGCGATGGCTGTCTGGAGATTCCCCAGTTCGGTACCAAGCATTCTCTGAATGTCAGCGTAACCGCCGGCATCGTAGTCTGGGAGTTTGCCAAACTCCTGAAGCTATAAGTTGAGTTCATGCCAAACTTGCGTTTCTTGCTAAGTTTGGCATGAACTCATTTGTTAACAACAATGTGCAAAAATCCCTCAATGAGGGATAAAAATGATTAAATATATCCCTCATTGAGGGAACTTTTCGAAAGAATTCATCCCTCATTGAGGGATTATTTGTATCTTTGCTGCAGTTTTAAACGATATTCATCTAAAAGAGCAAGATATGATAGACAATAAACTATATGAATACATGGCGGAGTTGTTGAAACGTACTCCGCTTGATTTCATCAGATATAAATATGATGAAATCAACTGGAATGGACGATTAATAGGTATCGTTGGACCGCGAGGCGTTGGAAAATCCACCATGATACTTCAGCGCATCAAGCTATCTAAGGAAGGCCATCATCTGTATGTATCTGCCGACAACATCTATTTTTCAAATCATTCCTTGATTGACTTCGCTGACGAGTTTATCAAGGAGGGTGGTACACATCTTTATATAGATGAAATTCACAAGTATGCCGGCTGGAGCAGAGAACTGAAGCAGATTTACGACATGCACCCATCCCTGAACCTTATCTTTACCGGTTCATCGGTATTGGACATCAAGAAGGGAGAAGCTGATCTGAGCCGTCGGGCACTGATGTATATGATGCAAGGCTTGTCGTTCAGGGAATATCTGCAACTTTTTGAAGGCATCAAGACCAGAGCTTTCAGTCTCGACGAAATGCTCAATCACCAGGTAGAGATTCCGGGAGTGGAACATCCATTGCCATTTTTCAGAGCGTACCTCGACCATGGCTATTATCCATTTGCCATAGAGGGAGATTTTACGCAAAGAATGCTGCAGGTGATAGACCAGACGGTAGAAGTTGACATTCCGCAATATGCTGATATGAAAGCCTCAACAGCACGCAAGCTAAAGCGTATGCTCGTTATTCTTTCCGGGTTGGCTCCCTACAAGCCAAGCGTAGAGAACCTTGCCACAGAAATCGGGGTAAGCAAGAACAACGTGCCTGATTATCTCGTCTATCTGGAACGTGCAGGAATGATAGGTCTGCTCAGAGATGATACTTCGGGGATGCGCAATCTTGGAAAGGTAGAAAAAGTTTATGTCGATAATCCAAGCCTGATGTCAGTACTCACCCCTAATCCTAATATTGGAAACATAAGGGAAACTTTCTTCTACAATCAGATGAGAGAAAAACAGGATGTTACTTCCTCTAGGGTTTCCGACTTTACCATTGGTGATTATACCTTTGAGATTGGCGGAAGGAAGAAAGGTAAAAAGCAGATAGAGGATGTAAAAAACGGACGTATCGTAAAAGACGATATAGAGACGGGGCATGGAATCATCATCCCTCTCTGGTACTTCGGAATGAATTATTAGAGTCGTGAACTTGCGAAACTTTTAATTAAGTAGTCTTTTATCAGTTGAGTTCATGCCAAACTTGCGTTTTTTTTCCAAGTTTGGCATGAACTCATTTGGCAATATCAAATAAAAAGCGTATCTTTGCCGGCAAATAGTTATACTTAATGATACGACAATGAAGATAATAGGCAGAAAAAAGGAAATAGAATCCTTGGAGCGGTATGTTAATTCTGAGCAATCGGAGTTTATAGCACTCTATGGTCGAAGACGTGTGGGGAAAACGTTCTTGATACGAAATCTTTTCGGCGATAGGTTTGCATTTGCGGCTACAGGTATCCTGGAGGGTGAAGCTTCAGAACAAAGAAACAGTTTTATGGCTTCACTGAGAGACTATGGGTGCACGGACTATGCGTTTGCAGACTGGATGGAAGCGTTTTCTAAATTGCGTAATTTATTGGAAACCAAAGGCAAAAATAAGCAGAAACCATTGATTGTTTTTATTGATGAATTGCCATGTTTCGATACCCAACGGTCAAAGTTTGTACATGCATTAGGCTATTTTTGGAATAACTGGGCAGCTTGGCAAGGCAATGTTAAGTTGATAGTGTGTGGCTCGGCAACTTCATGGATGACTCGTAATCTCTTAGATAGCAAGGGAGGCTTGCATAACCGTTTGACCCAAACACTTTGGTTAAAGCAGTTCTGCTTATCCGAGACAGAGGATTATCTTAAAAATGCGGGGTTTAAATGGAGTCGTGAGAGTATTGCCCAGTGTTATATGGTATTGGGAGGAATACCTTATTATTTAAGTCTGCTTGACAATCGCATGGGTTTACCCCAGAACATAGACCGACTTTTTTTTGCGTCAGATGGTAAGTTGAAGGATGAGTTTCATCGCTTATATGGGTCTTTATTCAAAAATCCTGAAGCTTATTTAAAGGTTATAGACCTTTTGGCAAATAATCATCAAGGTTTGACCCGAAAGGAATTGGCGCAGAAAATGAAAACGAACGGCAGGTTAACTGAAGTCCTCGACGATTTGCTGCAATGCGGGTTTATCAGTAGAATGGGAGTACGTGCGCAGAAGGGAGGTATCAAGGCTACAGATGGTATTTATCATCTGACGGATTTTTATACTCGCTTCTATTATGATTTCTGTAGAGGTAAAACTTCCGATGAGCAGTATTGGACTCATAAGTTTACAACTCCAAAGGTAAATACTTGGTTAGGATTAGCGTATGAGCGACTTTGCATGGCTCACATACCTCAAATCAAGATTGCTTTAGGAATTAGCGGTCTTCATACTGAGTATTATTCCTGGCGTAGTAAGGAGCATCAGCCTGCAGCTCAGATAGACCTTATTGTCGAGCGTTCCGATAATATGGTCAATTTATGCGAAATCAAGTACTCCAATGGACAATATGTGTTGAATAAGGCTGAATATGAAAAGATTCAGAACCGTCAGATGGCCTTTATAGACGAAACGAAGTGCAAGCAGGGCATCTTTTTGACACTTGTCACTACTTCTTTACCCAAGCAGAATGAGTATTCGAGTATGATAAATAGTGTAGTAGTGCTGGACGACTTGTTTAGGAATTAACTGAATTTTCTCATGTCAGAAATATTCGAAACTGAAGTTTCATATGTAAACTCAGTTTCGAATATGCAGACAAAGAAACTTTACAACTATGGCGTTTGAAGAGAGA
>CAKPYB010000047.1 GCA_934202525.1 uncultured Prevotella sp. | reverse complement strand
AGGGCGACAGGTTTGCGTCCGTAATTACCCAGGGCGATGCCCTGGGCTAGGAGCTTCTGCCCTTTCAGGGCGTGTGGCGAAAAACTTGCGAAGGTTCAGTCACTAACAATAAAAAACTGAAGATTATGAAGACGATAAAACAAAGAATTTCCTATGCGGTAATGGGCCTTATGGCTATGGGCTTTACTGCATGTACGCAAAATGAAGATATGACTCCTACGCTGAAAGGGCAGGAAATCAATGCCACTTTCTCTGTTGGAGGTATGCAGACTCGTGTCAATACATTGGGAAATGGTAAAAATTGGGAGGATAAAGATAAACTAAAAGTAACGATATTTACGGATTATGATAATGGTAGTACGACTTTTCTTTCTTTTAATGGCGAAACCTGGTCCCGCAGTGGTAGTTTTCGTTGGTTAGATGAATCCGAAAAACATACTATTTTGGCTGTATATCCATCTGACACGGATTTTGGGAAAGAAAATCTACAGTATGATTTACAGACAGACCAAAGCAGCGAAGGTAATTTGAAAAACGCTGATCTCATAACTGGATATTGGTACGATCGTCCTTTGTCCTATTATGTAGACATTCCTATGCAGCATCGTATGTCTATGGTTACGATAGTATATCATGTTGGTACTGCTGATTATCCTAATATGGATATTAGTGAACCACAAGTGTATTCTAAAAACACCAGTGTTAGATTTTTTAGAGACCCAAACCATGGGCAATTAGTAATGGGTACACCTTCTGGCAATCCTGATTGGGTAAAAGCTTGCATACATGACGATGGTATGTTTTCTGCAATCGTTATCCCTGGTTCATACATTAAAGATGAAAGATTCTTGAAATTCAAAATAGGCGACAAGAACTTCTATGCAAAAATGAAGATCAATACAGAATTTCAAGAGGGTCAACGCTACACCTACAAACTCGATGTAGGAAAAGATATAGTGAAACTGACCCAAATCAGCGTAGATGATTTGAAAGGTTGGACAAATGAAGATGATCTCAAATAATTGGAGGAAAGAATATGAAAAAGATATTTCAATACATCATGCTGGCTGTCGTTACTATAGTAATGGCGTCATGCACAAGTGATATAGAAGAAACAACCGCAACAACGGGCAAAAACAACATACAGTTGGTTGTTGGTGAATTTCCTGCATTCGGAGATTCGCAGACTCGTACTATTGGTACAACTGATCCGGGCAAGACTTCATGGGCTGAAGGAGATGAGTTGCTTCTGGTGATGACTAGTAAGACTTTAGGGACTAAGTATGCTACTTTTAAATATAATGGCAGTAGCTGGGAATTGGCAAGTGGCGAATTGGTTTATTTGGAAGGAGACCCTGCATACATACCTCTTGTATATTATGCCCCTAATTACAAATGGGAAGCTGGCAAATTAGTTTTGAAAGAAGGTAAGGTTGCAGGAACGGATGAATATATTGAGGGAACAGCAGAAATCACCCCTAATGGTGAGGCTATAACCGTAAAATTTGCCGAGGCAACACGCAACTATTCACGCCTCCGCATTGCAACTATGCCAAATATGCCAATAACAGTTTCCATCAGCGAATACACTCCTGCGGGCAGCAGCGATATGGAATGGTCTCAAAATATTGCCCTTACTTCTGATGAAAATGGCAATGCCTATTTATATGGTACTTTTGAAAATAATTCCGAAGTAACAGTGAAATATAGAGAAGCACCTTTGAAAACTTACACATTCTCGCAAGCAACAGTAAATGCTAAGAGTTATGCACTGGATGCTACTGTTGTTTCGCTGACTGACGAAGGTATCACTCAAGATCAAATTGTGGAAAACGTCAAGAAGGAATTGGATGCGGGCAAGACTTACATCAATCTCATGCTTGCTCCCGATGTGGATAAAGAAACATTGGATGCAATACATTTCGGACTTCTAGAAGGAGGTGCAAGGGATGGGACTATAAACCTTACTTTGATAGGATGTAAGAAGATTCCTTATAGAGGATTTATGTACTGGGAAAAGCTGAAATCCATAGCCCTCCCAGATGTTACAGAAATCGCGGAAAAAGCTTTTTTAGATTGTACAGGGCTTCAAAAGGTAGTTTTAGGCAATCTTACAAAAGTATATGGTAAAGCAGGAGAGAAAGGTATCTTTGAGGGTTGCAGAACCAAAGACATCGACTTGGTTTTGTCAAAAGACCAGAAAGTCATGAATGGTGGCAAAACCGAAGGTGGATATTGTTGGACTGCTGATATTATTAAAGATTATGCTGGCAGTGATGAGCATAACAGTAAGGAATTCCTTGGATATGAGAATTTTAAGTCAATAACATGTGACTATCCTGTTCCATAATAAATACAGATTGTTTAACTCCTAACCTGGGCAGGAGTATAAGTTGCCCAGCAAACATATCCCCCCGCACCTCACGGGAAACGACAAGGGTCTATATGCCACGATGAAAAGGTGGCGTATAGACCCTTGATTGTATGGTGATATTCGTAATCTACATCTCCGCTTTCAGCAGCTTTATCTCCTCTGCCGAAGGAAAGAACAGAAGCTGAACGCAGGCTAAACGCAAGCAGCACGCCCTGAACCAACGGTCACCGACGCATAGTGGAATTGAAAATCGCTGGTCGAAGGGTAAAACAAAGGTAAAGGGCGGCTCTGGTTAGAAGAAAGATAAAACATTTTCTAATTTAATAATTGCTTGGCAGAAACTTCTACTACCCCGCCATTTCCGTCACTAATGACCACAGGACGATTGTATAAAGCCTTTTCCACCAACATATCATGCTGAGCTTCAACTAAACCTGATTCAACTTTGTTGAGAAAGCCCTCAATCTCACTTTCACTCATAATCCTTAATTATATTAAATTTAACTGAACTTTTTATGAATTGCTCAGATTCTTAATTATTTCCAAAGGTAACTGGGTAGCTTTGGCAACCTGTTCGGCAGAAAGTCCCATTGCCAACAAACGTTGTGCTGTTTCTGTGTTGGCCTCATGTTTGCCTTTTTCCATGCCTTGCTTCATACCCTTTTCCATGCCTTGCTTCATACCCTTTTCCATGCCTTGCTTCATGCCCTTTTCCATACCTTGCTTCATGCCCTTTTCCATACCTTGCTTCATGCCCTTTTCCATGCCCTCAGCTATACCTTCACGCTTGGCGGTGTCTACGGAATTCTTGATGTCACGATATGCCATCTTGCTGGTCTCGTACTCCCTCATTTCCTGCGGAGTAAACTTGGCTATCTCGGCTTCCTCGAAGAGGCGGTCGAAGACTTTATCGCACAGTTCTTTAGGGCGCTGGGTAAGCTTATAGAGGTTCTTTAGAGCATAGAGCCACTTCTCGTATAGAGTATCCAGTTCTTCCAGGGATTTGTTGAACTTGGAAATCTCTACATAGATATACTCGAGTTTGTCGTAAAATACTTTGTGGGTAGCAGTGTCGCATAACTGCACATGATGGCGGATTTTCTCCTTGTCGAATGCATCCTCGTTCATGTTGAAGTTGAGCAAGGCAACGGTATAGATATGATTGAGTCTGAAATCCCATTCACTCCCCTTGGGTGCCTGTTCACGGATAGGGAAGGTTGAGTAGAAAAGGGCGCGATCCTTGAAATACGTCTGGTACGCATTCTGCATTTCTACAATGAACTTCTCGCCGTTTTCGCCCTCGCAATATACATCAAAGATGGCTCTGCGGTCGGTATAGACATCTCCCACATGCTCTGGATTCAGATACGATACGTCCTTCACAACCTGTCTGCCATTAAACAAGCTGTTGAGGAAGCAAATGAGCAAATCCTTGTTCATCGCTGTTCCGAAAATTCGCTTGAAACCGAAGTCGGTCAGCAAGCTGATATATCTTTCTTCTACCTGCTTCATAATCATCTATATTAAAATGCTAGCGCAAAGTTACGACTTTATTTTCATATCTGCAAGAGATTTCTGTCAAAAGTTGCTGAAAAAGTTTGGAACCCACATATTATTAGGTAAAAATCTGCGTCATCTGCGATATCTGCGTGACAATGAACAGGTCACGCTCATCCACATCAAATTGGGTATGACGTGTAAGGTAAGGACGGGAAAGCAGAATATCCCGTTCCTTTTTCTGGTTATTGATAATTGTTCTCATTTCTCTTCAGATGAATTGATTAAACCGGGGCAAAGATACAAAAAATATTCAATATATCATTCGTATTGAACAAAAAAGTGCTGATTTTATTCAATACGACGAACAAAATGAATAAAATCTGTACTTTTGAATGTTGAGTGTTGAATGTTGAATGTTGAATGAGGGTTGAATGTTGAATGTTGAGGGTTGAATGTTGAATGTTGAGTGTTGAATGAGTGTTGAATGTTAAGTGTTAAATGTTAAATGGTCTAAATGCCACGATAAACAGGTGTCGTATAGACCCTTGATTATATGGTGATATTCGTAATCTACATCTCCGCTTTCTGGTTCATACCTTTTTCCATACTACAAAGACATCATTTTAAGATCATAATATAATAATCTTGTATGTGTCGCATCTTCATCATTTTTAGTAAGCTCTAAGAAGCTATTCTTTAAATAGAAAGGTATCGCCTCTATGTATGCATCAACAGTTATAAATCTACAACCCGTTTTATTGTCTTTGGCAAAATATCCTTTGATAAAATTCAGAAGTTTTGTCCCAAGATGCAGCTTTCGTGCATTTTCATCAACAGCTAATCTACATATTTTTACTGCAGGATAGCTTTTGAGACGTTTTGAGTTTTTAAAGCGTCTTTTAAACCTGTTGAACTCAGTGTTGTTCTCAAACTCTGTTAAGGAGATTTTATCATTTGCTAAACTGAAGTATGCAAGGATTACACCATTATTGTCTTCAATAACGTAAGTCACAGCTAGCATCTCTCCACGATACAACTGTGACTCATTTAGAATGAAGTCATTTAAATCTTCATCCCCACAGTTAAAATTAGATATTCTGTCATTAATATCTAATCGTCGAATCTTTAACGGTTCGCAAATGTCTTTATTATCGTTCATAATCAATTTGCGAATAAACTCATGATATAATTATAGTCACGATTGATTTCTTCTATCTTCTCGTGGCTCTCCTTTGGAGGATTCTTCATCCTTGCCTCAAATACTCTGGCATCTTCACCATAGAGTATAGGCGTTTCTTTTATAGGTCTTGCCATATTTAATTATTTTAAAGTTCAACATCTAATTTCGCTGCAAAATTACGCTTTTTTCCTGAAACGACCAAATAAAAAGTGGAAAAAACAGCCTGATAGACATTCATAAATCACTTCTCTACTTTTTCTGGCAGTTAAGAGGATGTATATAATGCTTTTCATTCTAAGCGACTGAAGTTTCGCAAGTTTTGCCCTTCAGGGCGTGCTGCTTCAAGGCGCTTTTGGGCCTTCAGCCTGTTCTTGAACCACCTACGAAACTTCAATCAGTTTTTTATATTGAAAGCACCAAATGAATTTGAAAAAACGGCATTTTTTTGCGTTGTTTTCTCGTAAAACACATAAAATCGGAAACCTCCCTTCACCACCCTTCACCCTTAACTCACTGACCCATAAAATATTAAGCAAAAAGGTGAAGGGTGAAGGGTTGAAAACTCTTTTATATATATACGCGTGAAGGGTAAGGGTAAAAACCGAAAAAAGGACCCTAGGGTCAAAAATCGCAAAATCCATAAAATAAAGAATATAATATAGAGTTTAAAATATACCCTTCACCCTTCACCTCGTCTTTTTTCCGATTTTTATTCCGCCTGGCAATACAAAACAAAACATCATCTTCATCTTCAAAATACCCCCAAAAAGGGGCACCGATTTGCTGCGTTAAAAACTTTAACCTAGGTTATTGTTTGCAAAAATTGAGCGTCATGACGCTCAACCACCCAATTCACAAATTTGTAGTAATTTCGCAGCATGAATAATCAAAAGATTAAAGAAATATTAGACATGGGCAGTTTTTTAAAAGAACTGGCAGAAGAAGGCAACGTAAAATTCGGCTTTGCCAAAAAGTTAGGTATAAACCAAATAAAACTGCTAGAAATCGAGGGCGGCAGGAATACCGTTAGCATGGATATAGAGAATGGAACATTCACTCCCGAAAAACTCCTTGCCATGGAAGAGGCTATCAAAAGCTACTTGAGACAGGAAGACCAAAAGAACAGATATCAGGAAGGATACCAATCCAAACTGAAAATCTACAGGGAAAAAGTAGAAAGGTGGGAGGATGAGAAAGGAGATGATTATTGGGAAGAGAGAAACAGAAAATGGGCACTGTTCAGAGAAAAACTTCCATACAACAGTATTTCTAGGAAATCTGCACAGGTTTATCAGAAATTCATCAAAGTGACAACTCTTTAAATTTTAAAAATATGGCAAAAAAAAAAACAACAGAAGCAATCAACCGAGAACAGGAAGTCATGGAGGAGAAAGAGGCCTTGCCCTCATTTTTCACTAACCTGTTTTCCTCTGCCAGCAACCCGCTCCCCAACAGAGCGGTGCTGGAGTACAACATCATGCATTCGGCACCTGTAAAAGCCAATACCGAAGGCTACAGGGCGATGATGAAGGTGGACAAGCGAACGGCAGAGGACATCAAGCACAGGCTGCCCTGCATCACACCCAGCGTGCAGCTCAAGGGTAATGCCAAGAAACTGACCGACTTCAGGAAGGAAACCTACTGGCTGATGCTCGATTATGACGATGTTCCCCCCGAAGACATCGCAGCACTAAAGAAAAAAGCCCTGAAACAGCGCTTCACCATGATCTTCTACATCACCGTCTCGGGCAAGGGATTCCGCATCCTGCTCAGATATATGCGTCCTGAAGGATGCAATCTCACTGCCACCGAACTCCATCAGCTCGCCATACAGAAAGCCATGAAACTGTACGACAAACTGCTGGGCATCAGCAGCGACAAGCAATGCCAGGACATGGTGAGAAGCTGCGGACTGGCTTACGACCCCGAGGCTTACTTCAACTGGAATGCCGACGTTCTACCCATCACCCTGGAGGAGGTGGAGAACTTCGAAAAAGCCACAAAGCAACAGGAGGAGCAGAACAGGAAAAGGCAGACGGAGGCTGAAAAAACCAGAAAGAAAAGTCCCCGCAAACAGGAAGACGAGGCGCCACCCAAGACGCTTACCACCGAAGAGATTCTGCAGTATGTAGACAAACTGGCAGAGAGCTGGGAGGAACGGTTCGAGGAGCATCATCACAACAGCTACGTGGTGAGATACGCCACATTCTGCCTCTGTTTCGGAGCCGAAAAGGAGGAGGCTGTGAAACATATGGCAGATAAGTTTGGCGGCGAATATGCCGATACCGAACGGGTGGCACGAGAGATTTACAAGCATACCGAGCGACTGGGAACCTGGAAAATAAGACAGCAGGGAGATGATGAGCAGAAACGCTATACCAGTATGAGAGCACTGCTGGGATGGCTGGGAGCACGATATGAAATGCACCACAACACGCTGAGCAACCAGTATGAAGTGCGCGCCATCAACACCGGAGAGAAACTCTATCTCGACTGGACCGAAGTGGATACCCGGGTGAGCAATTCGCTGTTCGTGAAGATGGAACTGGAGAACATCTGTACCACCCAGAAAAAGCTGGATACGGTCATCAGAAGTAACTTCAGTCCCGAATTCAACCCCATGGAGGAATATCTGAAGAGTCTGCCGAAATGGGACCGCAAAACCGACTATATCGATGAATTAGCCCATCGGGTAACCGTGATGAATACCGGCGGTTACCGCCATACGGTGGAGGATTTTGCCTATGCCTTCAAGAAATGGCTGGTCAACATGGTGGTTTGCTGGGTTCGGCCGGATGTCACCAACCAGTCTATCATGGTTTTCGTAGGCAAGGGTGGCATCTTCAAGACCACGTTTTTCGACCATCTTCTGCCGCCCCATCTGCGCAAGTATTTCGCCAACGATTCTACGGGCGACTACAAGAACAAGGATTTCCTGCAGATGTGTGCCAGCAAAGCGATAGTATGTTTGGATGAGTTCAGTTGTCTGCGCGGCAAGAACCTGGATTCCTTCAAGAGCAACATCACGAAGCGCAACATCAGCATGCGAATCCCTTATGCCGAGTGGGACTGCATCCTGCAGAACAATGCGGGGTTCTGTGCCACGAGCAATGAGGTTCATATCATCGATGACGACGAGAACCGCCGTTTCCTCATCTGGCGCATCGAGAAGATCAAGAGTCCCATCGACTTTCCCTTCAATTACGAGGGCATCTATTCACAGGCTGTAGCACTGGCTCAGGAGGTGATAGAGAAGCGCCGGAGGGGTGAGCCTTGCGACTGGGTTTACTGGTTTACGAAGGAGGAGAACGAGGAGATACAGCGCCACAATCTTTATTTCCGTGTAAACAACTACATAGCCGAGCGCATCAACAAGTTCTACCGTGTTCCTGATGCCGATACGCCGCCCGAGTTCTGCAAGTTTGTTACGGCGAGTGATGTGATGGAGCGCATCTGCACGAACCCTGCCTTCCGCCAGTCGATGTCGAACAAGGATATTTCGATGTTCATGGAGGCGCTGGGGTTCAAGAAGATTCACCGCAAGACGGGCAACGGTTGGAAGGTGATAGAAATGCGTCCTGACGAGATAGAGAACAACCAGAAGATGGATGGCAGCGAGAATATTCCGCCCGAGGATCTCCCATTTTAGGAAATTCTGCTTCGGAGATATTTTTTTATCTTTCGGAGATATTTCCGTATCTTTCGGAGGGATTTCCGTATCTTTCGGAGGGATTTTATTCTAACAGGCAGAAGAAAGAAGCAACTGACAAAAACAGACTAAAAAGAACAAATTATGATAGAAGACAGAAGTTACGGGAAGGCAGAGCTCGCCATGCTCTACTTTCCCACCGCTACCCCCAGGGTAGCGCTCAACCGGCTGGTGAGATGGATCAACCGGTGTCCCGAGCTCAAGCAGAGCCTCTGTTCGGGCTACGCCGGCAAGTTTTCCCACTTCTACACCCGGCAACAAGTAGCAGAAATCATCGAATTTCTGGATGAACCATAAAAACTCACCCTGGAAGGGAATGCATACAACACACTATGCATATCCCTTCCAGGGTGAGTTTATTATAGGAAATCCTTGATTTAAAATGCTACACGATTTCTTGTAAACTTATCAAGAAAAGTTCGAACCATGCCTTTATTATCGCTCTTATCTAAATCTTCTTCATAAGCAGATTGCAAAGAAAGCCAAAAAGAAGCAGGAATGCCCAAAAAGCGTTCTAAAGAAGAAGCTATCTCAGGACTTAAACATAACGTTCCATTCAAAAGTTTATCTAATTCAAACTCTTCAAGCCCTATTTTATGAGCAAAGTCAGCAATTGGAAGACTGCGAGCTTCCAATTCCTCCTTCAAAATACAACCAGGACTAACCGGCTGGAAAGGACGCGGATTAATATTATTTCTTGTTGCCATAATGCGTATCGTCTAATTTCAATAATTTTATTGTTATACCTCCTTCGTGCTCTGTGAATATCAAACGTTCTATATGCCCATTTGCTATTCTCACAGAACAACACCCAGAATATTGATATTTTAACTTTTCAAACTTTAAAAAACTGAATTGATTGAGTAAAGAAACATGAGGAGCTTGATCTAAAATTCTATAGACCTTTAGCAACCCACCCATCAAGACTTTATTCTTTGCTATTTTCTTATATTTCTTATTTTGTCCCGTTTCTATCAGTTCCTTTAAGTCTTCATCTTCATATTCAATTTTCATTGTTTATAAATTTTTCCGCAAAAATACGCTAAATACCTGATACAACCAAGACTTTTTTCGATTTTAACACAAAAAATACCACTTTTTTCAACCTTTTTTTCCCGAATCCCTGCAAATCGCACAAATCGCATAGTTGGGGGTTCGGGAATGTTGTATCTTTGTATCGTCAATCAGAGAGGTTGATGCAGCAACGGTCTCGGCGGAGACACTGACTGCTTTTTACTAAAACTAAATTATTAAAAGTATGATTCTCATCAAATTAGCGAAGAACAAGAACAAGACAATCAAGGAAGCGTATGGCAAGTATTATGCGCGACCAGTAGTAACAGAAACCATCGGCATTGATGAACTCGCCGAACACATGGCGAGCCACAACACCCCGTTCTCGAAGGGTGCTATCAAGGGTCTGCTCACCGACATGGTGAGCTGTGTGAAGGAGCTCGTACTCCAAAATAAGGCAGTGAAGATAGACAACCTCGCCATCTTCTCCATCGGCATCATCAACAAGATGGGAGCTGCCAGCATCAAGGAGTGGAGCCTCGCCAAGTTTGTAGAGGGTTACCGCCTCAGAGCACGTGCTACCGGCAAACTCAGCAACACACAGCTCTCTCTCGATGCCAACGCCAAGAACGCCATGGATCTCCTCAACTCTAGCGAGAGCTCTGCAGGCGATACCACCACTGGCGACACCACACAGGGCGGCAATACCACACAAGGCGGCGGAACCACACAGGGCGGCGGCACATCACAAGGCGGTAGCACCGACGGAACAGGCGACAACGGAGACGGTCTGGAGTAGTGATCCGTCTCTCAAATATGCGAAACGACAGAAGAAGGAAGGAGTGAACTGACCGGCGACAGGGATATTCCGAAGGCACAAAGCGGCTGGTTTTCATCCTGACGATTACGGATAAACAGCAAATCATAACGACTCAAGAACCTGCCTTTTACGGGTATCCGGGCTGGCAGTTCCTCCCCCGCCCTTCTTCATACCAAAGACGCTTACTGAAACTAAATTTCAACCACTAAAACAAGCATGTGACTATCATTATCCACTTAGTATTAATCATTAAAAAACAAAGCAAAATGAAAAAAGTAAATTGGAAAAACGTCATCAACTTCCTCATCACGGTATTAACAGCTGTAGCCAGCTCATTCTGTGTACAGAACTGCTAAAAGAAGGGAGGTTGCCATGACACAGAAACATCGTAGCATTTCACTCATCGTGATCCACTGTTCTGCCACGAGAGTGACTCAGGATTTCACATTCGAGCAGTTGGAGGCCTGCCATCTTGCCCGCGGTTTCAAGAGTATCGGCTATCATTATTACATCACGAAGGATGGTGTGGTATATCCGGGACGTCCGGAATCGGAGGTAGGAGCCCATGCCCGTCATTACAATGCCCACAGCATCGGCATCTGTTATGAGGGAGGTCTCGACAAGAACGGCAAGCCTGCCGATACGCGCACTCCAGCCCAGAATCAGTCTCTGTATTCGCTTCTGGAGAGCCTCTGCCTCTCCTACCCTGATGCAGAGATACTGGGCCACCGCGATTTGCCAAACGTTCACAAAGACTGTCCGTCTTTTGATGTCAAGCGATGGCTGAAGTTGGTAGATTTCCACATCTAGCCGATTTCGGAAAGGATTACATTGTATTTATTTTTTTAAGTTGATTCAAGCCCCACAGGTAGTATTCCTGCGGGGCTTTTTCTGTTTCATCGTAGTTATATGGAGGTTTCAGGCGCGTAACAGAATTGTATATCGCTGGCCGAAGGGTAAAGCAAAGGTAATGCAAATATTTGATTTATAAATGATTAGATCATACTTTAACTTTCGTGATCAAAAAAGATCAATTCGGCAGAAAGAAAAGAAAAATTGATTAAAATGAATAAAAACAGAAAGTTTTCATATATTTTTTTTGTTCTTTCTGAATATTAATGTAAATTTGCAGAGTGATTTTTTATACGGGCTTTAAACGAAATAAAACTTAGCGAGATATGAAACAATACGAAGCGGTGATAGAGACCTTGAAGAGGTTGGGTGGATGTGCTACATTCGGTCAGCTGAATCAGGAGGTGTTCAAGATTGAGGATTGTGGCAGATGTCAGGCGCCGTGAAGAGTTTGATGCCAGGTTGGCCCATGATTATTTCAAGTCAATCTCCGATAGGGTGAAATTCGTGAGCTATGATATGCTTGACAAATTTTATGAGGGTATGATGACGCAGCAGAAGAGTTCTCTTATTCTCTGAAGGTAGAGATTTTGTAAATAAATAGAGGAGGCATTCAAAAGAATGATGTTTATGCTTTCAGCGAGAAAGAGAAGGAGTTCATGCTGAAAGGGGCTGAGATAATTGATGACCTCTGTGATTTGAACAGCTTAAGATAAAATGCAAGCCTTTCCGAAAATTGCTTTTATCTGAAAATAAAGACATTTTATTCCGCATTATTTTGCAGATACCATTTTTTTTTGTAACTTTGCCAAAAATTCAATAAAAAGCAACAATATGAAATATCCTATAGGAATACAAGACTTTGGAAAAATCAGAAATGATGGTTATGTCTATCTTGACAAGACAGACTTGATTTATGATTTAGTACACAATGGGAATATATATTTTCTGAGTCGTCCAAGACGATTCGGAAAGTCGTTGTTGATTTCTACCCTGGAATGCTACTTCCAAGGAAAAAAAGAACTGTTTAAAGGACTTGCCATCGAACAGTTAGAAAAAGAATGGAAGCAATATCCGGTTTTTCATATAGATTTCAACGGCAAGAATTTCACACAGGCTGGCGAATTGGAAAAATCCTTGCAGACTTTTGTTGAAACTCAAGAACTGATTTATGGCAGAAACCCATTGACCAACACCTTGGGAGACCGATTCATGGCTGTTTTGAAAGCTGCCCACGAAAAGACAGGACTTGGCGCCGTTGTCCTGATCGATGAATATGACAAACCTTTATTGGATGTTTTAGACACAGGGTTAAAGACCTTCGATTCTGAAGGCAATGAACGTTTGCTGGAAGACCGGCATCGCGAGATTATGAAAGGTTTCTACAGTGTCTTCAAGGCTGCTGACAGAGATTTGAAATTCGTGCTGTTGACTGGTGTTACCAAGTTCTCGCAAGTAAGCGTATTCAGTGGTTTCAACCAACCAGATGACATCAGCATGGACGACCGCTACGAGGCTCTTTGCGGCATCACGGAAGAGGAACTCTATTCTGTCTTTGATGAGCAAATCAAGGCAATGGCTGCAAGATATAAAGTGTCTGAGGATGAGATGAAATATCGGCTCAAGCGCAAATATGACGGTTACCATTTCAGTCCAAACATGCTCGACATCTACAATCCTTTCAGCATCTTGAACTCACTGAGCAAGAAAATCCTGAGTGATTTCTGGTTCCGTACAGGTTCGCCTACTTATCTGGTCCGCTTATTAGCTCACTTCGACGAAAACCTCAATGAACTGACAGGGAAATTTTATCCAACCAGCAGTTTTATAGATTACAAGGCGGATACAGAGGCACCATTGCCAATGATTTACCAGAGTGGTTATCTCACCATTAAGGATTGGAACATGGATACCGATTCTTATCTCTTGGATTTTCCAAACGATGAAGTAAAAGCTGGTTTCGTAACCATGGTGGCAGCCAACTATCTGAAGCCAAAGGAATCGCCTGACGCTTGGGTCGTAGAAGTTGTTAATACGATGAAGATGGGAGATTGTGACAAATTGGAGAAACTACTCACTTCCTTCTTCGCCAGTATACCCTATAGCCAACGTCGTAAAGATGACGAGCGGGAAAAAGAGCGATACTTCCAATATACCTTCTATCTGGTGATTCGTATGATAAGCAGTTTTACCGTTCTAATAGAAAAGGAGCAAAGTGAAGGACGGGTTGATTGCATTATTGAGACCCCAATGTTTGTATATATCTTCGAATTTAAGCGTGATGGGTCAGCGACTGAAGCCTTGAAACAAATCGAGGAAAAAGGATATGCCCGTGAGTATGCCACAGACAACAGAACGATTTACCTGATAGGCTGCAACTTCTCGTCTAAGACGGGGACGATTGACGACTGGAAGTCTAAGGGCAAAAGCGTTTAAATAACGAGCAAGTTTTAAAGCTTTTGCCATTACAGGGCGCCTTGCTGATTGCTATTATACCCAGGGCGTTGCCCTGGGCTAGGAGTTTTTGGGCCTTCAGCCCGTACTTGAACCACTCGCGAAACTTGAGTTAATTTTAAAAAAGGGTGTGTCATGCAGTTATGACACACCCTTTTTCTGTTTATCTATTTCTTCTTCGGCAAACCAATCTTCTTGCCTACCTTGAAACGGTCGAAACCTTCGCCATAAACACCGATGACGGCACTCTGGCTGACAAAGGCGGTAGGATCTATCTCATCGATAAGACGGAATATCTTCTGAGATTCACGCTGACGCGCCAATACAAACAGCATGTGGACATCCTTGCCACTGTAACAGCCATGACCATCCATCACCGTACAACCTCGGTCGGCAGCGGTATTGATGGCTGCACTGAGTTCCAGATACTTGTCGCTGATGATGAAGAACTGAACCGAACGGCGCAACGCATTCACCACATGATCAACACAGAGCGACTGCACAAAGAGGCAGACATAACCGTAAATCACCATCTCCCAATCGCGCAATACCAGATAAGAACTGGTGATGATACACAGGTCGCAAATCATGATGGCATGACCCAGGGAAATGTTCCAATACTTGTTGATCATCGCTGCTACGGTATCAGAACCACCCGTAGAACCATTGCTGGAAAGACCCAGACCGGCACTGCTGCCCATGAAGAACGCACCGATGACCGTAGCCATGAACGGCTGATCGTGGAGCAGCGGCGTCATGCCTACCGTATGCGTCTCTATCAGACGGGTGGTAAGGGCAAAGATACCAACACCATAGATGGTCTTCAGACAGAACTTATAGCCCAGAATGCGGAATGCGATGAGAAGCAGGAACACATTGAGCGCCAGATAAGATACAGAGGCAGGGATGCCGAATCCCCAGCAAAGGATAGAAGCGATACCTCCTACGCCACCCATCGTAATGTGATTGGGAAGCAGAAAAATGTTCAAACCGATACTACCTTCTATCATCGCCAAGGCAATGATAACGTAGTCGCGGATTTCATGAAGTTTTGTTTTTCTCGTCATATAAATATACGTATTTCTTAAAATGCGGTGCAAAGGTACTAAAAAATAAGTAAAAAACGGGCACCTACGTGAAATATTACTTAAAAAACAAATCTTTTTTAAGAAACCAACGCCTTATATCGAAAAGATTTCCTATTTTTGCAGAAACTATGCATTATTAATAATCAAAAAATTCTAGTCTATGGCTAATTACGAAAATGAAATCAACTCGTGGCCAGTCCTGAAAAACGGACTGCACTACAAATGGCTTGTCGACTACGCTGCATTCAGCGCCTTCGGTACTTTTGAACTCACAGCAGAGGAATGGGAAAAACGCGACCTTATTGTCAACTTTAAAGGTAACTCTGAGCTCACAACAGAGATTGACCATCAGGAAGCCCTGAAGAAGGCTATTGAAATGGTTTCTGCCCAGTTGAAGAGTCTTTTGGGCGAAGAGGCAGCGCAGTTTACCCTGGTCTGCATTCCGGCAGCTCTTGAGGCGCATACCAAGCGCCGTTTCAAGGAGTTCAGCGAGGAGATATGCAAGGCTACGGGCATGACCAACGCCTACCCTGCCTTCAGCTACACGCATGATGTAGATGAAGATGGCGATCCTGTAGATGAACTCCATATCGACGAGTCTTTCTTCCAGGGCAAAAAGATTATTCTCTTTGATGACATCATCGCATCCGGCAATTCGGTAGCCAAGTTTGCCGACCAGCTGGAAGGATATGGTGCCAAGGTTGAACTGGCGCTAGCACTGGGAAAAAAGATTTCTGACGGATATGACCAGAAATAAGATACTATAAATTAATAGTTTTTCAGGCACGGATTACACGTGCCTAAAAAACACCGTTTATTATCAGAAAGCGATTTGCTTTCCCTTTTCTATGAACTCTGCATTCACGATGTCGATATCCTTCCACATCGCCATATCCGACTCCAATGCGGCAAGGCTTGAGATATCCTCGCCATAACCGAAGAGGCGCTCTATCATCACACCATAGGTAAGATGCTCTATCTTCTCTATCGGATGAAGAACCACCGATTCCTCAAAACTGCTTTTCTTTCCATTCCTGATTTCTACCAGCAAACGGGCACGTAACAGTTCCTTAACCGACTGGTTGACAATCTGTTGAGGTACCTTCGTTAAATCATGAATTTCTTTCGGAGTATACGCCTGTTCGCCCTGATTGAACCGACGACATACCAGATGCATCACTACCCCACAAACCTTGATGCGCTGCACCAGTTTCAGGTGGTCATATTGCAAATCACCATCATAATAATGGATGTTCTGGTTGGTATGGCAAAGCAAGGCACCAAACACTACGATAGCCCACGAAATCTGAAGCCATAACAGGAAAAGCGGAATGGCTGCCAGCGAACCGTAGATGACATTGTAGCTGGACAGAAAAACCTGCAGATAGATATATCCATACTGAAGTGCCGTCATGCAGACACCCGCCAGGAACGATGGAACCAGGGTACTGCGAACCCGGATATAGGTATTCGGGATGACATAATAGCAGAACACGAAGAACAGGAACATCGGAACAAAAGCCGCCAGATGAAGGATGAACGAAGGAATGGTATCACCGATATCCGCTATCCTGTCTACATTATCCACCATATTCACCGTCCATACATTGATGCTCGAAGCAAAGAGAATCAGCAGTCCCAGACCGAACAGGATGGTAGGATATTCGGTAACAATCTGCTTCCACGAACGCTCGCCCGTATGCCAGATGTCATCAAAGGTAAGCTCTATCTTCTGCATCAGCGAAACGATGGTATAGAGAAACATTACGATACCCGTACCGATGATGTAGTTGCTCTGCGTATTCTCGATATAATTGTGAACGAAGTCAACGATGGTCTGCGCTACAACGGGCTGTGCCTCGAAGGTGGTAGAGAGCCAGGATTCGAGCAGAGAGGCATAGCCGAAACCACGGGCTATGACAAACATCATTGCCATGAAAGGTATCAGAGCCATGAAGGAGGCAAAAGTCAAGGCAGCCACATCCCTGGCCCACATATCCTTGAGATAGAAGATGCGACCGGCAAGCATACCCATCTTGATCCAAGACTTGAATCTGCCCCGGAAGTCTTTGATATTAGAAGAATTGAACCCCCTAATATCTTCGTAAAAACCTAGTATTCTGTCTATTACCCCCATAAGTTTAAAGTATTGGTTTCACGATAAAACATCAAATCCCTCCACAGCACCACCGGGATGCCGTGAAGGGATTTGTCTTAGTATAAATTGCTTCAGTTCTATGGATTAATAGAACTTGAAGTAGTTGCGAGCATTGTTGTAAGAGATATCCTCAACCATGCGAGAGAGGCTCTCCATGTCGTTAGGAAGCAAGCCCTTCTCTACATCATTGCCGAGGAGGTTGCAGAGCAAACGACGGAAGTACTCGTGACGTGGGTAGCTGAGGAATGAACGAGAGTCGGTCAACATACCTACGAAACGGCTCAGGAGACCCAATACAGAGAGTGCGTTCATCTGGCGGGTCATACCATCGAGCTGATCGTTGAACCACCAGCCAGAACCAAACTGGATCTTACCTGGGCAAGAACCATCCTGGAAGTTACCGAGCATGGTAGCGATTACCTCGTTGGCACATGGGTTCAATGTATAGAGGATAGTACGTGTGAGCTTACCCTCCATGTTGAGCTCATTGAGGAAGCTGCTCATAGCCTTGGCTGTAGTGAACTCACCGATAGAATCGAAACCGGTATCAGCACCAAGCTTGTTGTACATCAGTGTATTGTTGTCGCGGATAGCACCATAGTGGTACTGCTGTGTCCAGTCGGCATCGTGATCCATCTCAGCGCAAACCTTGAGGAATGCATGCTTGTACTGACGGATTTCGAGAGCAGAAAGCTGCTGGCCACGCATAGCCTTGGCAAAGATAGTCTCAATCTGAGAATCTGTGTATGGCTCATCGTAGAACTCCTCGATACCGTGGTCGCTCAACTTACAGCCGTTCTCAGTAAAGAAGTCGTGACGCTTCTGCAAAGCATCAACCATATCCTGGAATGTAACGAGGTTAACACCTGCTACCTCACCGAGCTTGTTCATATAGTCAGCGAAATCTGGCTTCTCGATGTTCATAGCCTTGTCAGGACGCCAAGCTGGAATCATCTTGATTTCGAAACCGCTCTCACGTGTCTGCTTGTGGTAACGCAGGTCATCGATTGGGTCGTCTGTTGTACAAACGCACTCTACATTGTAATGACGCATCAAGCCACGAGCGCTGAACTCAGGCAACTGCAACTTCTCGTTACACTCATCGTAGATTTCACGGGCTGTCTTAGGGCTGAGCTGCTTATCGATACCGAAAGCTGTCTTGAGCTCCAGGTGAGTCCAGTGATAGAGAGGGTTACGGAAAGTATAAGGCACTGTTTCAGCCCACTTCTCGAACTTCTCCCAGTCGCTGGTATCAGTACCAGTGCAGAAGCGCTCATCTACACCATTGGTACGCATAGCACGCCACTTGTAGTGGTCACCACCGAGCCAAAGTTCTGTAATACTCTTAAACTTGTGATCATTTGCTACCATCTCAGGGATGAGGTGGCAGTGATAATCGATAATTGGCATTTTAGCCGCATGATTGTGGAAAAGATCCTGTGCAGTCTTAGTGTCGAGCAGGAAGTTTTCATCCATAAATTGCTTCATAATTCGTTATCGTAGTTTTTAAATGTTTATTTATACATTTCAAATTGTAGCGCAAAGATACAACAAATATCGGAAAAAAGAATCGTTTAAGCGAAATATTTTTGATAATTTCACTTAAACGATTACGTTGGCTGTATTATACAATGATTCTTGTCTTATGATAGCTTTCACGGAACTCGCTTGGCGAGCATCCTTTCTTTTTCTTGAAGATGCGGTTGAAGTTGCTGAGATTGTTGAAACCGCAATCAAAACCTATCTCGCTGATACTCTTGGCGGTATCTACCAGCATGCGGGCTGCATAACCCAGACGCAGGTCGATGATATACTCCGAGATGTTTCTGCCAGTATGGAGCTTGAAGAAACGGCTGAACGCACTGCTGCTCATACCTGCCAGTGAGGCAAGCTCCGGCAGACGGAGTTCATCCATATAGTTCTTGGAGATGAAATTCTTCACCTTCAGAATGCGTCGGCTATCGTCTTCTATCGTTACCTTGGCATAACTGCTGGAAGCCAGCGTACGGGCATTTTCGCAGCGTGACAGCTCATAGAGAATGGTCAGGAACTGCTGCACGGCATAGAAACCATCTTTCACTGAACTTAAAGAATCGAGCATTCCGTATACCTTCATGATAGCCTGCATCGGAAAGACAAGTCCCTTTTTCGCTTCCTGCATCATGCGGGTGATGCTGGCGTAGGGATTTCTTCCGAAGAGCGTTTCATCACCCATGGAGAAATCAAACTGGATGGTAATCTCACGGATGTCATCGCTGTGGCACTCGTTCTGTTCCCATACATGCTCCAGATCAGGCGATGTGATGAGACAGAGATCATAGTCGCCTATCACCTCCTGCGAATCTCCAACGATTCTTCTTACTCCCTTTGCATTCTCTACAAAGTTCAACTCGTACACCGAATGGTTATGGATAGGATAAGTAAACTCCTTCTTATGCCTGTCTGCAATATAGAGCACATCCTTACCCATCAGCGGTGTTATCTCGTGTATGATTCTTCTATCTTCAGTCATGGTACTTAATGATTAATAACTAATCACTATTTTAGATATTCAAAGTCTTCAGAATGTCGCTCATCTTCTGCTTGGTTGCGATACGGGTAGGAACCAGAGGCAGACGGAGCTCGTTCTCGATGAAGCCCATATCATTGAGGAGCGCCTTTACGCCGGCAGGGTTACCGTCAACGAAGAGCAGACTGTAGAGCTCGGTAAAAGAATGATGAATCTTACGGGCTGGCTCATATTCGCCACGGAACTCGAGACGGATCATACGGCTGAAAGCCTTAGGCAGGGCATTGCCGATAACAGAGATAACGCCGGCAGCACCACTGGCAATCATTGAGAAGGTAAGCGCATCATCACCGCTGATAACATCAAAATTATCAGGCTTGTTCTTGATAATCTCATCTACCTGCTCCAGGCTGCCACTAGCCTCCTTCACGGCTACCACATTAGGGAAGTCGCGGGCGATACGGCAGGTTGTTTCAGGCTTCATGTTGATACCGGTTCTGCCAGGAACATTGTAGAGCACGATAGGCAGCGGACTAACCTGGGCGATGGCCTTGAAGTGCTGATAGAGACCTTCCTGAGAAGGTTTGTTGTAGTAAGGACAGATACTGAGGATGCCATCGATGCCACTCCAGTCGGTGTTCTTGATTTCTTCAACGACAGCAGCAGTATTATTACCACCACAATATTTCAATATCTTGATGCGACCCTTGTTCACGTCTTTCACCAATTCTGTGATTTTATCTTTCTCTTCCTGTGTAAGACATGGAGCCTCACCAGTTGTGGCAAGGATGCAAAGGAAGTCTGCACCATTGTCAATTTGAAACTCTACCAATCGCTTGAGCGACTGATAATCAACCGAGCCATCGGTGTTGAAAGGAGTAATAAGGGCAACACCTAAACCCTTGAATATGTTCTGTGCCATAATCTATAATATCAAAAACGTTGGCAAAAGTACACAATTATTGTCAATTTGCAAAATAAAAATGAACTTTTCTTTCAAGATTGTACCATTTTTGAAAAAAATCTGTATTATTATACCATATTTCACGTTTTTTTAGTAACTTTGCACCCGAATTAAGCAAAGAACGTAGAACAAATCAAAGCTCAAAGTTCATAGCAAAAAACAAAAAAGTTCAAAGATCATCATGAGATATTTCATATTCTTCGGTTACGACGGCACCAACTACCACGGCTGGCAGATTCAGCCCAATGCCAATTCGGTGCAGCAGGAGTTGCAGCGCGCCCTCTCCATACTTCTGAGAAAGGAAATGGAGGTGGTGGGAGCAGGAAGGACCGATACCGGCGTACATGCCCGACACATGGCAGCCCACTTCGATACCGACAGGATTCCGATGGAACCCGACCAGCTGGTATACCGTCTGAACCGCATCCTGCCCCGCGACATCGCCGTATACGAAGTAAGGGAGGTAGCCCCGGAGATGCATGCCCGCTTCTCTGCCATCTCGCGCACATACCATTATTATATACATACGCAGAAAGATCCGTTTGAGCGCCATTATTCACTGCAGATGAACTATCCCCTGAATTTCGAGAAGATGAACGAGGCGGCTCAGCATTTTCTGCATCACGAAGACTATGCAGCGTTCTGCAAGGCGGGTGGAGATAACAAGACCACCATCTGCCACGTAACAGCCGCCCGATGGGTACAGACCTCTCCTACCACCTGGTATTTCGAGATTACCGCCAACCGTTTCCTGAGAAACATGGTGAGAGCCGTAGTGGGCACGCTCATCGATGTAGGCAGAGAAAAGATTACGATGGAACAGTTTCTCGACATCCTGCACAACGGAAGCCGCAGCGATGCAGGCGAAAGCATGCCGGGTAACGCATTGTTCCTGGAAGAGGTAGGGTATGATTTCAAAGATTAAATGATTAGAAACACAAGGGCGTGAGCCTCATTCAACATTCAACATTCAACATTTAACATTCATAAAAATGTGGTTAGTATTAGCATTTCTCTCAGCAGCGCTGCTGGGATTTTATGATGCCTTCAAGAAGAAGGCGCTTTCAGGTAACGCAGTGATTCCCGTGCTCTTTCTGAACACGCTCTTCTCATCGCTCATCTTCCTGCCGTTCATCGTGATGAGCTATACAGGAAATTCGCTGGATGGAACGATGTTTCATGTAGCAGAAGGCGGATGGGAAGTTCACAAGTACATCGTGCTCAAGAGTTTCATCGTATTGAGCAGCTGGATCTTCGGTTATTTCGGCATGAAACACCTACCGCTCACCATCGTGGGACCTATCAATGCCACCCGACCGGTAATGACCCTCGTGGGTGCCCTGCTGGTTTATGGTGAGGTACTGAATCTGTATCAGTGGATTGGTGTCATCCTTGCCATCATCTCCTTTGCCATGCTTTCGCGCAGCGGCAAGAAAGAAGGTATCGACTTCAAGCACAACAAATGGATTTACTTCATCGTGCTGGCTGCCGTGCTCGGTGCAATAAGCGGTCTCTACGACAAGTATCTGATGGCTCCGCCAGAGAATGGTGGTGTAGGATTAGACAGAATGATTGTGCAGAGCTGGTACAACATCTACCAGTGTTTTCTCATGGGAGCCATGCTGCTGATGATATGGTGGCCTACCAAGAAGAATTCTACCCCATTCCACTGGCACTGGAGTATCATCTTCATCAGTATCTTCCTTTCGGCAGCCGACTTCGTTTATTTCTACGCTCTGAGTCTGCCTGGCGCCATGATCAGTATCGTGAGCATGATTCGCCGCGGTTCGGTTATCGTCAGCTTCCTCTTCGGTGCAGCGATCTTCCATGAGAAGAATCTCAAGGCGAAGTTCGTAGATCTGCTCCTCGTCTTGCTCGGAATGCTCTTCCTCTATTTCGGAACGAAGTAATGATTAGATAAAAAAAAAGTCTTGCAAGCATATAGCCTGCAAGACTTTTTTTTATGTTTTATATTTTTACCAGATATGTGCACGCTTGTTCTTAGGAACAAAGAGCTTGTCGCCCTTCTTGATGTCGAATGCCTTATACCATGAATCCACCATTGGGAGGGCACCGTTTACACGAGCCTCGTTTGGAGAGTGAACATCCACGGTCATCAGATACTGCAGGTACTCAGGACGGGCATTGCCTGCCCA
>CAKPYB010000046.1 GCA_934202525.1 uncultured Prevotella sp. | reverse complement strand
ACGGAAGTCCTACCTGTGTGATTACGGGCCGTGGAAATATCATCAATGATAACGGAACGTCTTTCTCATCTCCGCTCATCGCCGGAATGGTGGCGTGTCTCTGGCAGGCTTTGCCTCAGAAAACGGCTAAGCAGATTATGAAACTCGTGAGATTGGCCGGCGATAATCAGCAGCACCCCGATAATGTTTTCGGATATGGTGTGCCTGATTTCTGGAAGGCTTATCAGATGGGGAAAGCGATTAAGTAGGCACGGAGAAAAAATAAGGCACGGAGAAAAAGAATAAGGCACGGATTACACGGATTACACGGAGGCTCGCGCCCTTGTTCTCTGATAAAAAATCCGTGTAATCCGTGTAATCCGTGCCTAAAAAATATTCAGTGCCAAAAATATAAGAGTATGAAGCAAAGATGTTCTCTCTATGAATTAAACTCCATGGTGCGTGAGGTCATTTCTATGTCCTTGCCCGACAGCTATTGGGTGGAAGCGGAACTCTCCGAGGCTCGCGAGGGCTACGGAGGCCACTGCTATCTGGAACTCATCGAAAAGGACGAGCGTTCCAATACGCCGATAGCCAAGGCGCACGCCGCCTGCTGGCGAAACCGATGGATGTTCATCAAACCGAATTTTGAGCGCATCACCGGACAACGTATTCATGCCGGAATGAAAGTGCTGCTGAAAGTGCACGCTCAGTTTCATGAGAACTATGGTTTCTCATGGATTGTTGACGATATTGACCCTAACTATACGATGGGTGATATGGCGCGCAAGCGACTGGAAATCATCAATACGCTGAAAGCAGAGGGGGTGTTCGAACTTCAGAAGGAGTTGGTGCTCCCGATGTTCTGCCAGCGCATCGCCGTCATTTCCAGTGCTACGGCTGCTGGATATGGTGATTTCTGCAACCAGCTTGCCGATAATGATTATGGTCTGCAGTTTCAAACCCGCCTCTTTCCGGCTACGATGCAGGGCGAGGGGGTAGAGCAGAGCGTGATTACTGCCCTTGACAGTATCAATGCCGAATGGGAGCAGTTTGATTGCGTGGTCATCATCCGAGGCGGTGGTGCAACGAGCGATCTCTCGGGTTTCGACACCTTGGCGCTTGCTGAGAATGTGGCAAACTTCCCGCTGCCTATCATCACGGGAATAGGACATGAAAGGGACGAGAGTGTGCTGGATATGATTTCTTTCCAGCGTGTAAAGACGCCGACAGCCGCTGCCGCCTTCCTGGTCAACCATCTTACCGAGGTTTATGCTCGTGTAATAAATGCGCAGGAGGCCATTGTGCAGAATGTGAAGCATCGTCTGCAGGTGGAGAAGATGAGGCTAGACAGACTGAGCAACACGATTCCTGTTCAGTTTTCGCTGGTGAAGACGAAGCAGGGTGCTTATCTCGACCGTCTGATGAGCCGTTTAAGCACAAATGTCCAGACGAAAATATCGGAAGCCGAGCGCCATTTCGAGATTCTTTCCCAGAATATCCAGCCGATATTGGAAAGAAAAATGCTCAATGAGAGTCATCGGCTTCAGCTTCTCCAGCAGCGCATCCAGGCACAAGACCCCGAGTTATTGCTGAAACGCGGTTACAGCATTACGCTGAAAGATGGCAAAAGTATCCGTTCTGCCTCAGAACTGAAGTCTGGCGACATCATCGAAACGAGATTCGCCGAGGGAAATGTCAAGTCGCAAGTTGGATAATTCCCCATACGCCCTGAGGCAATAGGAATTCTCCATACGCCCTGAGACAATAGGAATTCCCCATACGCCCTGAGGCAATAGGAATTCCCCATACGCCCTAAGGCAATAGGAATTCCCCATACGCCCTAAGGCAATAGGAATTCCCCATACGCCCTGAAAGGGCAGAAGCTCCTAGCCCAGGGCAACACCCTGGGTAATAAAGGACGCAAACCTGTCGCCCTGAAAGGGCAAAAGCTTTAAAATATCCACTGTTAACTGTTAACTCTGTTAACTCCAAAACAAAAATAAAATTATGGAAAAAGAAGAAATGAAATACGAACAAGCCGTAAGAGAGCTTGAGGAAATTGTAGATAGAATGGAGAATGATGAACTTGATATCGACCAGCTCTCCGAGCAGTTGAAGCGTGCCAAAACCTTGGTGAAGCTCTGCAAGGACAAGCTCACCAAGACTGATGAGGAAATCAAAAAGCTCCTCAGCGAGGATTGATTCGCTAAAAGGATCGGCGCAAGAACAAAAAAATCCCCCATAAATTGGCAAAAATATGCCTCAAAATGGCGGAAATACGTAAAATAATAACGTTTCTACTAAAATTATTGTAAAATAGTTGCAGATTAATAGAATATTTTGTACTTTTGCATTCAAAATATTAGTAGAACATTAAAAATATAGATGTTATGAAAGACTTAGATTGGTCTAATTTGTCATTTGGCTATCGCCAGACTGACTACAATGTTCGCTGTTACTATCGCGACGGCAAATGGGGCGAAATAGAAGTTTGCTCTGATGAGTATTTGAAATTGCACATGGCTGCAACCTGTCTGCACTATGGTCAGGAGGCATTCGAGGGCTTGAAGGCTTATCGTTGCCCAGACGGCAAGGTGCGCGTGTTCCGTATGGACGAGAACGCTGCCCGCTTGCAGAGCACATGCCGTGGTATTATGATGCCAGAGGTGCCTACAGAAATGTTCGAGGAGATGGTGAAGAAGGTGGTCCGCCTCAACCAGGAGTGGATTCCTACCTACGAGAGTGGTGCTACGCTCTATATCCGTCCGCTGCTCATCGGTACAAGCGCTCAGGTGGGTGTTCATCCTGCTACTGAGTATTGCTTCCTCATCTTCGTAACTCCAGTAGGTCCATACTTCAAGGGTGGTTTCTCTACCAACCCTTACGTTATCATCCGTGATTTCGACCGCTCTGCTCCTCTCGGAACTGGTATCTATAAGGTGGGTGGAAACTATGCTGCTTCTCTCAGAGCCAACAATATCGCTCATGAGAAGGGTTATGCATGCGAGTTCTATCTCGACGCCAAGGAGAAGAAATACATGGATGAGTGTGGTGCTGCCAACTTCTTCGGAATCAAGAATAATACATACGTTACTCCTAAGAGTACATCTATTCTCCCATCTATCACCAACAAGAGTTTGATGCAGTTGGCTGAGGACCTCGGTATGAAGGTTGAGCGCCGTCAGATTCCTGAGGATGAGCTGGATACTTTCGAGGAGGCTGGTGCATGCGGTACTGCTGCCGTAATCAGTCCTATCAGCTACATTGATGACTTGGATACAGGCAAGCGCTACAACTTCGGTGAGAAGCCAGGTCCTATCTCTAAGCACCTCTATGATACGCTCCGTGGAATCCAGTATGGTACTATCGAGGACAAGCACGGTTGGACAACCGTAGTTATTGAGTAATCAATGACTTCTTTATTGCGTAAAAACCAATATTAGAAATATAATTATGATCAAGGCACTTTGAGGAGTTCTCGCTTCTTGGAGTGCTTTTTTTATGTCTTTTTCTTGGAAGTTTCATAAAAATATCGTAACTTTGCCCGCAGAAAAATAACTTTTTAAAAGAAAGGAAAGATTATGCAGACAACTATCAACATATCATTGGATGTGCCAAAGTCTTATCAGTTGGATACATTGAAGCAGGAACTGACGGAGTATGCTAAGAAATTAGTGGCTAAGGCTAAGCCTAAGGCAAAGGCTGAAAAACAGCATTATGCTTTTGAAGCTTTGCGTGGATTCGCCCAAACAGATGCAACGGACGAAGAATTGTTAGATGAATATTTAGAGGATAAATACGGAATATAGCTTATGAAAGTATTTTTAGATACGAATATATTCATAGAGTTTGTGTCTCTTCGTAAGCAGGAAACTCTAATATGTTCTATTTTCGAGACGATTAAAAAAGCAAATCTTACTGCTGCAGTTTCTGTAGGTGGTATGTATACTATTGCGTATTTATTGACTCGTATCTTTAAGAAAAAGGATATTCATCAGCCAGAACTGAATGAAAAAGTTAGATTAGGACTTAATGGCTTAATTGATTTGGCTGAAGTTATAGATTGTTCACAAGATACAATTCAAGAAGCTATCAATGATGAGCGCTTTACCGACATAGAGGATAGCTTTCAGTATCATTGTGCAGAGCAGCATGATTGCGATGTCTTGCTGACTATCAATATCAAAGATTATAAAAACGTATTAGGTGGAAGACCGGAAGTTCTGACTCCTGAGGAATTTGTAGAGAAGTTTCTCAAATAAAAAAAAAACAGAAAGCCTCTCAGCATCGTTTTGCTGAGAGGCTTTCTGCCTTTTTATGCCTGGGGGTTAACAGAGTTAACAGTTAACAGCTGTTTTTTCGATACTCCTCCTCGCGCGTACCTTATTATAATATATATATATATATACTTATTTTTATATGTGTGTGGGGGGAACCATGCATTTTTGGGGTGTTAACTGTTAACCTGTTAACCCTTCGACCCTTTTTTACCTATTCTGTGCTTTGCGGAGCATAAGTCATAGAGTTGCAGGGGAAGAAACTATGAGTTAGGATTCTTAACACATTTCAGCATCATGAAAAGTTTCATGAAAGCCTCATGAAAGCCTCATGAAAGCCTCATGAAAAGCTTTATAAAAGCCTCATGATAGCCCTCATTTATGCCTCTGCCCCGTCATCATTTAAGCCTCAGTCCGGTCTTCATTTAAGCCTGAAAAGCTGCAGAAAAGCCTCTTATTTTGCAACTGGGAACACGTAATATTCTCTGTCTACATCGTAATCCAGAACCCACTGGTCAATCATCACATTATCGTCTAAAGCCTTGATGGTAACGTTATGGCTGCCGTCGGGCAAAGTAACGTAGAAACTCTTTATTGTCTGGCCGCGCCACAGGTCAAACTTCCAGTCCTTAGAGTTGTAAGCCTCCTTCAGCTGGCAGATTACCGGTTCGCCACGGTCTATGCTCACACTCACCCTCATGTTCTTTACAGCGTTGAGGAAGCAAGGAATAACAGCGATGGTGAAACGCGCATCACCGCTCATCTCGCTGTAGAAATCATAGCTCAGACTGGCTCCCTTCGGCAATTTCACAGCCTTGCCACTGTGCCCTAAAAGAGGGCGGAGGGTAATCTTCTCGGCTCCTCTTACGGCTGCTTGGGCAATTGGTGATTCGGTAGCTTTGCTCCATTCCCAGGCATTCTTGACAATGATGTCGCCGGTAACTAAAGAGAGCGGCTTGAGGTCGTTGTTGCGGTCGAAGGCATCCGCTTTCAGTCGCTTGATGTCGGCAGCAGGCAGTGTGCCTGGAATTTGCGGCGCCTGCATCTCTGCGCTGTTGGTAAGGATGAAATCCTTCCATTTGCCGTTTCTGATGCGGCTGTAGTAGGCATTGAGCTGCTTCAGATTATTGTAAGCATCGATGCTCACAGCCGCCGCAGCCTTCGCCTCATCGTCTTTATTGAACAGTCCCGGACGGGCGATGTGTCTTGCTTCCTGTGCCTCCAGCTCCTTTTCGGCTACGAAGGCAGCCAGGAATATCGGATATTTCACAACCTCGAAGAAGCCGTCTTTCTGGTTCTGAGGCAGCATGCGCTCGATTGATTCTGTCTTCGCCTTCAACAGGTCGTAGCGGTAGAGGAAACGCTCCAGTTCGTTGCCGAATTCGCCTGAATGGAACTCCGTGTCGCCGTAAGGCATCGCCATATAAGCGGAATGGCGGATGCTGGTAAGACGGTAATATTCTTCCATCAGAGGCATGATTTTCCTGCCCGTAACAGCGCCAAAGAATGAGTTGAGAGCGTTCTGGATATAGGTCTTGCAACCTGCTTTCAGGGCGTTTTTATTCCACGCCAGATTCATCATCATAGCCAGCTGGAAGGTAGACTGCTTCGGATTGGTAACATTGGCAATCCAGGCACAGTCTTCGTCGTTATGGGCCTCAGAGCGGTGCGATTTGCCGTGCTGGGCATTCTTGCTCTCCAGATAATCCTTGCTGTTGAGCATTTCGAGCAGCAGGCCCGGCGAGAGATTGCTCATCTCCATTTGTGCATCCGAGCAGACCAGTTTCACGTTCTCGATGGTTTTGCGGTGTTTCTTCTTGTGCTTCTTGCCCACGAACTCCGTCACCTTGTAGTTTTCCGCCACGCAGATGTCGAAACTGTCTACCACAGCCTTGTTGTAAGCAGCCTCGTGCTTGCCGTCTACCTGCCACAGCGTATTGGCTCTCAGGCGCAGCATCAGTCGGGCTATGCGGCTGTAGTTCTGCGGTTTCATCCACTGGCTGTTGTTCAGGGCAAGTCCTCTGAATTCTATTCTCGGAACCTCTATCCACTGCTGGTCTACGGGTGTATAGAGGCTCTTGCGCTGAGCAGGCTGCAGGTCGTTCCATGCCGCCAGAGGCGAAACGCCAGCCAGCTCAGAGAGTTTCATGATGGCGTAAGCCGTTCCGCGGGCGTTGCTTCCGATAACGATGAGTTTCCCTTTCCTCGTACCGATGTAGAAAGCATCCTTTGCGGTGATAATAAGATGCAGCGGCGCACCGAGTTTTTCTACTGCCGAAAACTCCTTGTTGGTGAGCTGGTCGAGCTGGTAAATCTGTATCGGAGCACCTGATTTTTCTTTCGCATCGAATCCGGTTACGGCTTTCATATCGCCCGCAAACTCTTTGAGGGCAATCTTCACTACCGGCGAAATGATAGAGTTGGTGGTATAAGATACTCTTCCGTAGCCATCGGTCCAGTAAACGTTGGGCGATGCGGTCTGAGTTTCCGTCTTCTTCACTTTGGTTTCGGTCAGTGCGTTGGCATTCTGGCTAGAGAAGCACGCCAGCGCCAAGGCTACGCCTAATATAATCTTTTTATATTTCATTTTCTTCCGTTTTTGTCTGTTCGGTTGTAGATTCGCTTTTTGCTGAAACTACACATTTCTGCAATTTGCAAAGATACATAAAAGTGTTTAATATCTGAAATTATTTAGTTTTTATTTGCTTATTACATTATTTATTGTTACTTTTGCACCAAATAAATAAAAAGAAATGATGACATTATATCCAAAATTGATTGAAGAGGCGCTTGCTACGGTGATTTATCCAGGCACCAAGAAGAACCTCATAGAGAGCGAGATGCTGGCAGATACGCCTAGCATCAATGGTATGAAGGTGAAGGTGGTTCTTCTCTTTCCTCGTGATACGGATCCTTTCCTCAAGAGTACGGTGAAGGCGGCTGAGGCTGCCATCCATTATCATATTTCGAAAGATGTAGAGGTGGAAATCGTTACTGAGTTCAAGTCGGCTCCTCGTCCTGAAGTAGGAAAGATGCTGCCACAGGTGAAGAACGTCATCGCTGTGAGCTCTGGTAAGGGTGGAGTAGGCAAGAGCACCGTTTCAGCCAATCTCGCTATCGCCCTGGCTAAGTTGGGCTACAAGGTGGGCTTGCTCGATACGGATATCTTCGGTCCTTCCATGCCTAAGATGTTCGGTGTTGAGGAGGAGCGTCCTTATTCTGTTCACAAGGACGGCAGAGACCTCATCGAACCTGTCGAGAAATATGGCGTGAAGCTCCTGAGTATCGGTTTCTTCGTAAGTCCTACTACGGCTACTCTGTGGCGCGGCGGAATGGCTTGTTCTGCCCTGAAACAGCTGATTGCTGATGCTGACTGGGGTGAGTTGGATTACTTTATCCTCGATACACCTCCTGGCACAAGCGATATTCATCTTACGCTGCTCCAGACGCTTTCCATTACGGGTGCAGTTATCGTAAGTACTCCTCAGCAGGTGGCGCTTGCCGATGCGAGAAAGGGTATTGACATGTATCAGAATGATAAGGTGAATGTGCCTATCCTCGGTCTTATCGAGAATATGGCCTACTTTACGCCTGCCGAGTTGCCTGAGAACAAGTATTATATCTTTGGCAAGGAGGGGTGCAAGAACCTCGCCAAGGAGATGAATGTGCCTCTGCTCGCCCAGATTCCTATCGTTCAGAGCATCTGCGAGGGTGGTGATGATGGTGCGCCTGCTGCTACCAAGGTTGATTCCATTACCGGTCAGGCATTCCTCAGCCTTGCTCAAAGCGTAGTAACGGTGGTGAACCGCAGAAATGCCGAGAAGGCTCCAACCAAGATTGTTAGTACACACTAATTGTCCCCCATACGCCCTGAACGGCAGCATTTGCAGCAATACGCCCTGAAAGGGCAGAAGCTCCTAGCCCAGGGCAGCGCCCTGGGTAAACACGTAATCAACAAAGTCGCCCTGTAAGGGCAAAAGCTTTAAAATATGGGAAGCTTTTGCCCTTACAGGGCGTTTTGTATTTGTCAATAATCCCCAGGGCGTTGCCCTGGGCTAGGAGCTTCTGCCCTTTCAGGGCGTATGGAGCTAGCTGTATTTTTCTCGGGGGTTAACAGGGTTAACAGTTAACAGCCCATTTTTTATAGTTTATAGTTGAAAGTTTATAATTTATAGGGCTTAGCCGTTAGCAAGATTGCTATAAACTTTTAACTCTAAGCTCTTAACTATCAACTATTTCTTCCGCCTCATCCTCTTCTTCTGCTACTTCGGCAGTAAGGTTTGCCTTGAGTCTGGCTGAGCGCAGTTGCTGCCTGAAAACCAGGCAGGTAGCGAGAAAATAGACGCCTGTCTGAATCCAGAGCGCTCTGAATTCCGGCAGAATATCTGAAAGTGATGCACCCATACTGCTGATTCTGAGGAACCCGCGGATGCCGAAAGTGGATGGGAAAACCCACGAAAATCCTTGCCAAAAGCCTGGAATATTGCTCAATGGCCATGAAACTCCCGTCATAAAAAGCAACGGAACGGAGGTAAATACCACCAGAAGCATTACATTTTCACGATATCTTACCAGACACGACAGCATCAGACCGAAGAAAACACACGAAAGAATGTAAGGTAGGAGGAAACCGAGAATGGTGGTCCACGTTACCATACTTACAAAACTGAACAGCTTAGGAACCACCAGCGTAAGATACATTCCCATCACGGCATAAACCATGAAATAAACCAATGCCTTGCCGAAAACAATGCGGAAAATACCGCCATAATGCTCGCTTACCGGTATGAGTTCGCGGTTTCTGTTGAGTTCTCTCGATGTTCCCGCTGCCATTCCTATGCCCAGCAGCATCGTCTGCTGCAGGATAAGAACCAGCACAGCCGGCAGAATGGCATTTCCGTAACCTCCTGTCGTATTGAATATCGTAACCTCATCAAAGGCGAGCGGCTCGGTGGTAATCTCGTCGTCTCTATCCGTAAATCCTCCAGCCTGTGTTATCTGGATGCCCGAGTTGATGTGGCTAGCTACGGCTTGCGAGGTCTGATAAATCGCCTTATAGGTCAGCATCAGACTCATATCGCAGTAAACTCCCACATGCGCCTGTTCGCCCCGGTTCAGCTTCGTATCGAAGTCGGCAGGGAAGTAAAGGATTCCGTGAACTGCCTGTCTGCGCACCAGTTCCTTCGCCTCGTCCAGACTGTTGCAGTAATAGGTAGCCTTGGCATCTGGTGAAGCATCATAATCGCGGATAAACTCGCGAGAACTGTGACTGTGGCTCAGGTCCACAATCGCCGTATCCACCTCTCTCACCACCTCGTTGTTGTAAATCCACGAGTAGAGCAGCGGATAGCCCAGCGGCACCAGAATGCAGAAGATGAGCACACCTTCATCGCGGAACACATTGCGCATTTCCGTCTTCCAGATGTAGCACATGTCCCAGATGCCATTGATAATCTTATATAATAAACTACTTTTCTTCATTATGGTAGGTATTTATATACTAGCATTGCCTTCTTGATGTTCCAGATGGTGAGCATCGGCAGGGCACAGAACAGCACCATTGCGCCCCAGTGGAGCACAGCATCGCCCATCGGGAAACCATTGAAGATGTTTATCTGGTAAATCATGTAATAGTGGCGCATCGGGAAGAGCTGGCCGATAGACTGGATCGGAGAATCCATCGAGAAGAGCGGATAGGTGGCTCCGCAGATGGAGAAACTCACCACGCCCCACAACGAACAGATACTCATCGACATGCGCAATGAAGGCATCAGTCCGAAGGCAAAGATGCCGAAACACTGGCAGGAGAGTACGCTCAGAACGCCTAACAGGATGATAGGCAGTGCGCCGCCCGGATGGGGAAACTGTAATACATAATAGATGTAGAATTCGAACAGCAGGAAGATGCTCAGAAAGATGAGCGTCTGCGGCAGCATCTTACCCGCAATGGCGAGATAAGGATTGTTGCCTGCCATCCGCATCCAGTCTCTTGCCCGGTTGAACTTCAGTTCCGTACCTATAGAATAAGGTGTAATCAGGAAGATGAACAGCATGATGAGTCCCGGCACCATTACGCTCGAAAGATAATAGTTGTAGTTGGCGTATGGGTTACCTATCATGTGAAGGTCTACGGCGATAGGCTGCAGGAAGGTCATGATTTCATCATTTGTCTTTCCCAGCGCCGAAAGTTTCGCCATTCCTGCCGCCGCACCTCCCAGTGTAGAGATGGTTTTCAGGTCGCGGAAGAGCAGGGAACCGGCTGCCAGCGAAACGCTGCTGTAGTAGAACGAAATCTTAGGCTGCTTCTGTGCCATCAGTCCTGCCTCCGTTCCGCTAGGAATCACCATAAAGGCATAGATTTCGTTCTTCTGGATAGCATGTCTTGCCTCTGCCATGTTCTCGTAATGAGCCACTACCTTGGTGGTCTGGAAGGCATCGAGCTTATGCACCAGCTGGCGCGATGTGGCGGAGTTGTCCTGATCTACTATGCCCACAGGCATGTCGGTAGGCACTCCTCCCTTCATCAGCGTGGTGAAGAAAATCACCACCACGATGGGGAAGATGACCATGCAGAAGAGATAAATGGGATTCTTCCACATGATGCCGCATTCTCTGAGGGCTATATGATATAATTTCTTAAACATAGATGTTATTTAATGATGAGTGACATTCCCGGGCGCAATCCCTCAATCTTTGTGATAGGACGTGCCTTCACCTCGAAAGTCTTGCGGTCGTAGTCGCCATTATCCTTGGTTGCCTTCCAGGTAGCGTAAGAGCCCTGGTCTTTCAGGTAGTAAACCTTCATCTTGATGTCCTTGTTGAAGGCAGGAACGAAAGCGGTGAACTCATCGCCCTTGTTCAGCCCCTTGAGATGATCTTCGCGAACATTGAAGGTGCCCCACATATCGCTCATGATAGAGATGCTCATGATAGGAGAGCCGAGGCCTACAAGCTCGCCTACCTTAGGATAGACATTGCTTACCTCGCCCTCGCACTGGGCAATCTGAACGGTCTCCTTCAAGAGATTCTTCACTACATCTACAGCGCTCTTCGAAGCCTGGGTGTTGTTGGCTGCCATACGCTTCTCCTGCTCGCGGGCTCCGTTCTTCGCCATGTCGTACTGACTTCTGGCAGCAGCCACCTGAGCCTCAGTAGCCTTATAGGCAGCGTAAGCCTCGTCGCGTTTCTGACCGCTGATTACACCCTCATTAAAGAGGTTCTGCATGCGGTCGTAAGTCTTCTTGGCGATGGTTGCGGCAGCTTCAGCCTGCTGAACCAACTGGTAAGCACCCTGAATCTGCTCCTTGCGTGCACCTGCATCCGTCAGGTCCTTCATCGCCTCGGCTGCTGCGTTGGTAGCCTGGAGCATCTGTTCCTGCGATTTCATTTCAGGCACTTCGAGGATGGCGAGCGTATCGCCCACATGAACGTAATCGCCTTCCTGAACGCGGAGTTCTACTACGCGTCCTGGCAGTTTGCAGGATACTCTGTATTCTGATACTTCTACCTCGCCCTGAATGGTGTCATCCTTCTGTTCCAAAGTGAAGAAACCGATGACGCCTACGAGAATGACTACTGCTGTAAAACCGATTACAGCGAGCAATATGTTGTTATGCTGTGATTTCTTAGACATTTTCTTAATCTGATTTTGAATTTGTTATTATTATTACTGTAGGATACCGAGCGCCTTGTTCAGCCCAACCTGAGTCAGCTTCACGTCGATTTCTGCATCAATCTTCTGGCTCTGTGCTTTCTGCCAGGCAGTCTGTGCAGCCATCACGTCGGTAACCTCCATCACGCCTTCCTTGAAACCGAGGTTGGCGCATCTCAGGTTCTCTTCGGCACTGGCGATATTCTTCATTGCCATGTTGAGCTTCTTCTGGGCTTCCTTTACCTTAAACTGGCTTTGGGTAATCTGCAGATGAATCTTCTCTCTCGTATCATCCAGGTTCATCTGCGCGATATTGCTGGCAGCCTTTGCGGCTCTCACCTTGTAGGCTCCGTCAAACCAGTTCCATACCGGAACATGAACCATTACGCCTACGTTCCAGACTCCGGTAAACTTCTTCTGGAAACCATTGAATACGTTTGGGTTCGAAATCATGTAGCCGCCTGTCAGCATCACGTGAGGCAGATTGATGGCGCGAACCATATTGGTAGCTTCTTTAGAGATGTCGAGCGCATTCTGCAGCATGCGGAGTTCTGGACGGGTGTTCATCGCTGAATCCTGTGCGGCTACTCTCTGCTGCTCGGTGTCAACAGGAGTTCCTGATAAAGCCAGGGTTTCCTTATCTTCATCGGCAAGTGTGATTTCCTGGTTCATCGGAATGCCGCAGAGCTGGCAGAGCAGCATCTTCGACAGCGCGAGTCCGTCTTCTGCCTGAGTAATCTGCATCTCAGCCTCGTTCACTTTCACGTCCACCTTCAGTCCGTCTGCCTTGGTGGCTACTCCCTGCTGAATCATCTTATGAACATCCTCGTTCAGTTTCTTCACGAGGTCGCGGTAACTGATGGCGAGTTTCTGCTTCTGCTTCAGCGAGACGGCGAGCCAGTAAGCCTGGTCTATGCTGTAAAGCGTGCTCTGGGTCTGCTGGTCGAGATCATTCTCTGCAATCTGTTCTCCGATGTCGGCAATCTTGTTGGCTGCAATGATGGCTCCACCCATATAGATAGGTTGGCGAACCATCACGCTTCCTGCCCAGATATTGCGGGTGTCGGTGCGGAATGCATCAACCAGTTTCTCTCCCAGCGCATTGCCTTGCTGCTGCAGAGGTCCCAGTTTCTCATTCATCAGTCCGCCTATCTGCTGCGCCATCTCCGGGGTAATCATTCCCTGACTTACGAGTTGGCTCATCAGATTGCTGGCTCCTCCCGATATTCCTCCGGTAATGGTAGAACCGATATTGCTGAATGTTGACTTCTGACCGACGTTCAGCAGCGAAATCTCCCTGCTGAACCATTCGTAACCGCCTAAAGCATCTACTTTAGGAAGATATTTGGTACGTGCCGATTTCTTCAGATTGTACGCCACGTCTTTCTTGAGCTTCGAGGCATTGAGCTGCTTGTTGTTGCGCAGCGCCATGGCACGGCAACTGTCAAGGCTCAGCGTTTGTGCCTGAGCCCCGGCAGGAATCAATGCTCCCATCAGCATGATAAGAGTTATATATTTTTTCATCCTTTGTTTATAATATTATATAATATTGGATGCAAAATTATGGAATTATTCTTAAATGACAAAGAAATTTTGATTATCAAATCTTTAAGAATCAAAAAATATATTGCATTGTGGAAAAATAGAACATACCTTCTGGTTTTCCGTAATCCCTTAATCGTCTGTTTCTTAGAAATTCACCCGTTCTGTCTCGCCCCAGGTAGGGTCTACGGTAATGCCTATTCCACCACCCGTACTGTCGTCTCCGCCACCGAATCCGTCAGCAATGGAAATCTCGGTATAGGCTGTTTTGTTCTGATGCATTTTCAGATCGGCTTTTTCAAAACTCTTTACCACTTTTGCATCGGCATCCAGAAAGCTGATGCTCATCTTGATGTTCTTCTCTTCTTCATGCGGGAAGGTGTAGACGGTAAAGTCTCTGCCGCCGTCTTTCATACTGAAATTTTCGGTCTGACGACTGTTTACGCAGCCGAATCCGGTGGTTGCATCCAGGGTGCTGCTGCCGCCGGTATAATAGAACTTGATGCTCCTGATTTCTTCGGGAATGGTTTCGTCGGTAATATGTAACTTGAAGGCGCCAACTGCTCGCCTCAGGTTGATGTCGGAGGTGGCTCCGTCTGCCGTTACGCTCAACCTGCCGTAATAATAGAAGGTGTCGGTAAGCTTGTTGCTCGCAAACTTTACTTTCTCGGGTGCGCTGACAGAGCAGTTTCCCTTTCCGTTATGGGCAATCACCACCAGCCGGTATTCTCCTTCGTCCAGACTTACATAGGCTGTTCCGAAGCCATTGTCTGTTGAAAGCTGGTTCACCGTCTCCAGTTTCTCCTCTCCGTCAAAGATGGCAAGTGTCAGTCTGGAGCACACATCGCCCAGGGCAATCTGCTTGTCGGCTGCTTTGGTCGTCAGCAGACTTGTGCCTTCTATTTTCTGCACATGAATCGTTACATTGGCGTTTGCATCATGTGATTTTCCGGTTGTTTCGTCAATCGAAAACTTCTCGCATGAAGTAAGCGTCGCTACGAGCATCAGCAACAGGGATGCCAGTAACCGATAGGGTTTCTTACTCATAACCGTTCTTATTTACTAGTTGCTCTATGCGTTATCTCGGAGTTTCCTTGGGCATAAAGATGTGGCAAATATACGTTTTTTCTCTTTTCGATGCAAGTAAAATCTAATAAATCTTTATATTTTTTGCTATTTATCTGTTTTTTCGTACTTTTGCATCGGTTTTTCTGTACTTACAGAACCCATTTTGCATTATATATATAATAAGGTATAGAAGATACAGTTATGGATAAGAAGATAAAAGCATTATTTTTTGATATTGACGGCACCCTGGTGAGTTTCACGACCCACAGGATTCCGCAGAGCACGGTAGATGCCTTGGAGCAGGCTAAGAAGAATGGGGTGGAGGTGTATATTTCTACCGGCCGTCCGCAGCTCATCATCAATAACCTCGGTCAGATAGAACATCTCATCGACGGTTACATCACCACCAATGGTGCCCGCTGCTTTGTAGGCGATAAGGTGGTGAGCCAGCACGCCATCCTTTCTGAAGATGTGAAGACGATTATCGAGGCTGCCGACCGTGATGATTATCCGGCAATCGTAGTGGGAGAGCATCATCTTGCCATTCATCATTATACCGACGAGGTTTATGAAATCTTTGCCAAGGGACTGGGTGTGGATTGCGAAATCTTCCTCACCGATGTGAACGAATTGGGAGATGAGCAGGTTCTGCAGGTTACTCCTTTCTGTTCGGTAGAGCAGGAGGCGCTCCTGATGCCTACGCTCCGCAACTGCACGTCGGGCAGATGGCATCCTGCCTTTACGGATATTACGGCAGCCGATGCAGATAAAGGCAAGGGCTTGCATGCAATGACTGATTATCTGGGTTTGAACATAGATGAAACCATGGCTTTCGGCGATGGCGGCAATGATATTTCCATCGTCCGGGAGGCTGGCATTGGTGTTGCGATGGGCAATGCGGGAGATAATCTCAAGCAAATAGCCGATTACATTACGACTCATGTGGATGAAGATGGTGTTAAGAATGCCCTCCTTCATTTTGGCGTGATTTAAATACTTAGGCTTATTGCCTCTGTTTTTATAACTCTCTATATATAATAAGGTGTAATCCTGATGAAGCCTTTTTGAAAGGCGAGTTTCATTTTGATAAAATAATAAGGGCAAACATGTCATTTGTTTTAGCGAATGGTATGTTTGCCTTTCTGTTTTTAAAACTTTCCTTTAGCATCCAGTTTCTTTCTGTATTTTACGTTTTGGGATAATAAATGCCTAAAATGCTTACGAAAAGTAATAAAATATACGGAAAATATACATAAAGTACCATAAAGTTGGTATTTTGCGTCAATTTGTTTGCTAAAAATTTGTTTAATTAGCAAAAAGTATGTATCTTTGCACCCGATATTTGTAAGTTGTTTAATTTTAAAGAGAGAGAATTATGGTAAAAAGATTGACCATGCTCATGGGGGGGCTTATTCTTTCAACAGGAATAGCCCTCGCTCAAACTACTGTTACAGGTAAGGTTGTTTCTCAGGAAGACGGTGAGCCAGTTATTGGCGCATCTGTTAGAATTGTAGGCACAAAGACTGGAACAGCGACTGATGTCGATGGTAATTTTACGCTTCCTAATGCCAGCAAGGATGCTGTCTTGGAAATCAGTTACCTCGGTATGCAGACTAAAACAATGAAAGCATCTGCTAAAATGAAAATCGTTTTGGTTTCTGATGCAAGAAATCTTGACGAGGTAGTTGTTACTGCCTTGGGTATGAAACGTTCAGAGAAAACTTTGGGTTATGCTGCCAGTACAGCCAACGCTTCTGAGTTGACTGTGGCTAAGTCTGGTTCCCTGATGAGTGGTCTTCAGGGTAAGATGGCTGGTGTGCAGATTTCTGGTGGTGGTGTTACAGGTACCTCTCAGAAAGTCGTAATTCGTGGTATTTCTTCTGTTTCTAGCAACAACCCATTGTATATTGTTGATGGTGTGCCTATCAACAATGACCGTTTGGGTGATAACTCTGTTGACTTTGGTAGTGGTGCAGGCGACATCAACCCAGAGGATATTGAATCGGTAACTGTATTGAAGGGTGCTTCTGCTACTGCTCTTTATGGTTCCCGTGCAGCCAATGGTGTTATCATGATTACTACAAAGAAGCCACAGGGTGATAAGAAGGCTTCTATCACTTACGATGGTTCTTTGACATTTACTGATGTGCTCCGTGTGCCAATGACTCAGAATCTCTTTGGTCAAGGTTGGGGTTCCTGGTCTAATGAGGAGAACGGTTCTTGGGGACCTCGCCTCGATGGTCGTGAGCACTGGTATGGTTCTACAGGTCTTTCTAACGGTGAGACTTTGACCAAGCCTTTTTCTTATGTTAAGAACAATATCCGTGACTTCTATCAGGTAGGTAAGGAGTGGAACAACAACGTATCTCTCCGCTATGGTGATGAGAAAGTAGGTATTGTTGCATCTTACGGTAACGTAAGTTCTAATGGTATTACTCCTAATGATGGTGATACTTATCATCGTAATACCTTCTCACTCCGTGGCTACGCCAATATCGACAGATTCCATCTGGACATGTCCTTGAACTATGTTCGCAAGGATATGCGCCGTTCTCGTGATATGTATATGGAGTTGCTTCAGGGTGCTTCTGATGTTCGTTTCACAGATATGAAGGATTACAACCTTGAGCGTAACAATGTAGATAACTACTATACATTGTATGCTACCAACCCATATTATATGGTAGATAACTACTATTCTACTTACCAGGACGACCGTATTTATGGTAAGCTGGAGTTGTCATACGATATTACCAAGGATATCAAGGTAATTGGCCGTTTCGGTGGTGATTATACCAACTATAAGACCGAGCGCATTGAACCACGTATTCTTTATACCGAGGGTTCTTATCAGGCAAATGGTAATGGTACAACTGTAGGTAACCAGGGTTACTATTCTAAGTATCGTTCTCAGCGTGGACAGATTGACGCCAGCCTCTTGCTGACCGGCAATCATACTTTCGGTGATTTCTCGGTAGGTGCAACCTTGGGTTGGAACTTGAACCAGAGAAATTATGATAATGTAGGTGGTTATAATGAGCAGTTGGATATTCCAGGTTGGAATTCCTTGAGTAATACATCTTCCTATTCGATTACTGATACTGACTCATGGAATAGAAGATTGTTGGGTCTTTTGGGACAGGTTGAATTAGGTTATAAGGATTGGGCGTTCTTGAACCTCTCTGCCCGTAACGACTGGTCTTCTACTCTTCCTATGGGAGATAACAGCTTCTTCTATGGAGGTGCCAATGTGTCTGTGCTTCTGAATCAGGCTATTCCTGCTTTGAAGAATGTTAAGCAAATCGACTTGTTGAAGGTTCGTGCAGCTATAGGTCAGACAGGTAATGATGCTGATGTATATATGACTAATTCATATTATCGTCCATTCCAGTATTATTATACATATTTGCCAATTTCCGGTGTTTCTGGTTTGACAGAGTATAACCGTTTGCCAAATAAGTCATTGAAGCCTGAGATTACAACTGAGTATGAGCTTGGTTTGAGCGGTACATTCTTTGGCAACCGTTTGAGCTTCGATGTGGCTTACTATGATCGTACAACCAAAAATCAGATTATCTCTGCTACTTTGGCTCCTGAGACAGGTTATACTTCTAACACCCGTAATGTAGGTAAACTTCAGAACAAGGGTATTGAGGCGATGGTTAATTTTACTCCTATCCGTACTAAGGATTGGGAGTGGAGTGTAGGTGCTACATACGCTAAGAACTGGAGTAAGGTGAAGGAACTTTGGGATGGTCTTGATGAATATACCATTCCTGTAGGTACTACAAGTACTGGTTTGTATTCTTCTATGCGTGGTGTATCTTATGTATTGAAGGTTGGTGAGCCTATCGGTATCTTCAAGTTGCCTGCAACACAGAAGGTAACAGATAAAAACAGTCCATATTATGGTTATAGAATCGTAAATGGTAATGGTTTCTTGCAGTCTAGTACTACAGATTATGATTATCTCGGTTCTTCTCAGCCAGATTTCGTAATGGGCTTCACCACACATCTGAAGTGGAAGAACTTGAGTCTTGCTGCAACGGGCGACTGGCATAAGGGTGGATTGATGTATTCTGAGACATCTTATATTACTCACTTCAATGGTAACTCTACAGAGACCGTATTCAATGAGCGTGATGCTTTTGTTTATCCTCATTCTGTAAAGATTGTTGGTGGAGAGTATGTTGAGAATAATATTCCAGTTGCTTCCAACTATATGAATTATGTTCAGGGTAACTATAGCTACAACCCGGAGGTGCGTCGTGATTTCGTTGTAAGCCGTTCTTACTTCAAACTCCGTGAGTTGGCTTTGACATACGATTTCCCTAAGACAATCACAAGTGCATTGAAGATGCAGAAGTTGTCTTTGAGTCTCGTTGGTCACAACTTGTTGCTCATCACTCCAAAGCATCAGAATTATATTGACCCTGAGTCTTCTAACTTTGGTAATGATATCAGTTCTGAGTTTGGTGAGACTATGGGTTCTGTGTCAACTCGCAACTATGGTATTAACTTGAAGGTTGTATTTTAATTAAAGGAGATTTCTTATATGAAAAGATATAAATTTTTAAGCGCAGCATTGCTGGGAGCTGTCTTGACAATGGGTACTGTTACTTCTTGTAGCGATTCTGGCTATTTGGATATCAACTACAACCCAAACTATCCTTCTACAGCTTCCTACAAGCAGTTGCTTCCGGCTGCCGAAGGTTCTATCGTAGCTGTCAGTGGTCTTTATCAGCAAATTACTGGTGACTTTTGGTGCCAGTATGTAACACAGGGTAATAGTACAAACCAGTATAATACATTGTCTAATTATGCTGTAACAACATCAGGTTCAATTCCTCCTGTTACTACGATTTGGCAGAATACATATGCCAACGGTCTGGAAGATTTAAAGCTGGCTTTGGCTTCTGCTGAAGAAAGTAAGGCTTGGAACTATTGGATGGTTGCCAAGATTCTTCAGGCCTATAATTTCTTGGTATTGACTGATACTTATGGTGATATTCCGTTTACAGGTGCTCTTGATGTCGAAAACAATCCACATGCTGCATTTGATGATAGCAAAACCGTAGTATATCCGGGTATTCTGGAGATGCTGGATGCTGCCATTGCCAAACTCGATGATGCTAAAGCTGCAGAAAAAGCTTCACCTTTAGGAACTGCTGACTGTTTCTTGGGAGGCAGTATGGATAGCTGGGCAGGCTTTGCAAAGAGTTTGAAGTTGAAGATGTATCTCAAAGACTTCGACGCTCATAAATCTGATATTCAGGCTTTACTTAGTGCAGGTGGTCTTTTGGAGCAGGATTGTGCTTGGGTAAATTGGGAAGATGGCGCTAATAAGGGTAATCCTCTTTATGAATTTAATATCCGTCAGTTGAATACTACTGAGAATATTCGTGCTTGCCATACTTTCTTGGAGTATCTTTTGGATAAGAAGGATCCTCGTATCATCAAGTTGTATGAGGTAACTGCGAATGCTAAAAATACTCTCGGCTATTCTTCTGATGAGGAACTGATTGCTCACATGAATGAATGCTATGAGGGACTTCCTTGTGGAACAAAGCCAAATACTGATGAAACTACAGAGGGTGGTATTTCAATCTCTAAGTCTTCTCGTATGAAACAGGCTTATGATGATGCTGTCTATCTGATGAACGAGGCTGAATGCGAATTGATGATTGCTGAGGCTTATGCTCGTTTGGGGAATCCTGTAAAGGCTGAGGAGTATTATAATAAGGGTGTTCTTGCTGGTTTCAGCCGTTGGGGATTTGATGGCACTGCATTCGTTGATGGTGCTTATAAGTTCGATAAGTCTGATATGCTTCATAGCATCGCCATGCAGTATTGGGTAACTTATGCCGGTGCGAATGCTTATGATGGTTGGATGACCCGTAACCGTTTGGGTATTCCTGAGGTTCAGGCTAATATTACTGTTCGTAAGTCTACAACTGCTTTGCAGCGTGAATTGTCTGATGGTTATGTTTTAGGCAATTTGGTTGATCCTGGTGCTAGCAATATGAATGCCGGTGAGTATCCTATGCGATTACTTTATCCTACAGCTACTACATTGTATAACTCTGCTGCTGCCAAGTATGTAGAAGAGAATGGAAACTCGCTGACCAAGAAACTTTGGTGGGAGAAGTAATGATTATTAATGTAATAAACGAAAAGTCATGAAGAAAATATTATATTTTTTGAGCTTTGTTTTCGTAGCATTGTTTACTGCATGCTCTGAGGGAGACGATTTCGATATCGATTATACTCCTATTGCTCCTATTGGTGGTCAGTATAGAATCAATGTGGAGAGAGGTTATGATGCTTCTAAGACAGATGCAGAGTATTGGGCTTCTAATCCAACAGATGCTGAATTCATCTTTAAGACTGATGGTACAGGCACCACTTCGGGTGTTCTCTATGCCTATCTCAGCAATACTACCGATTATGATAAGGATAAGGCGTGGATTCGTGTAGGCTCAACTGCCTCTAAGGCAGCTTACGCCATCAATGCTAAGGTATCTATTGATATGAGTTCTTATACTTTCGGTGGTGAGAATGTGGATGATTTCATTGGTAACTCTGCTACAGCTACCGACAAGGTAACTGTTAGCGGTAAGTGTGGTCACAATACTTATACTACTGTATCTGGTACTGTGACAGATGAAATCAGTTTCACCTATTCCCGTTCTGACCAGCCTGGATATCATTACAGAGTAACAGGATTTAAGTCTACGGGTTGGGCTGAGGATAACAAGTAATTTACTTTTGCTATACATGAATTATTCCTAGATGATGTTTCTAATGATATTATCTAGGAATAATATTAAAGATATAAGGCAAAGTGATTTGCCTCGTTGTTGACCAAGTCAACACTTATATCTCTCTCGTCTTGGGGACTGGCGGTGGCCAGTCCCCTTTTTGGCTTTATAAGAGATATTTCTTGGTTAATGAGGGTGTGTCATAAGTTCGGATAATAGTTGGCGCATAACAGTTGGCTACCGCATGCACAACAGCCGTTGTGCATGCGCATATCAGCTGTTATGCAAGCGCACAACAGCTGTTGTGCGACCGAAGATACTGACTGTCTCAACAACATATCCTATCTCTTCCAACAACATGACCTAGCTCTTTCAGCAACATATCCTATCTCTTCTAGCGACATATCCTATCTCATCCAGCGACATATCCTATCTCATCCAACGGCATGACCTATATTTACTAACAACAAGAAGAGGGTGAATAATAAACTTATGCCACATCCTCTTTATTTGTAAATGAAGTAGCTGCCTCCATCACTCTGGCAATATTTCTTCAGAAGCTGGATGATGTACTCGGCATTCTCGCGAACATGCTGTTCGTCTCCGTCGTAGCCGTTGATGAGAACCACCAAGTGGGTGGTGTCGATATTCATCTTGGTTCGCTCGTTGTCGCTGGTTGGAGTTCCTACGCCACCTATCTTGTCTCTGTAAACAGGCAGACCTTCTATATTAATCATGCCTCTGCCGATGCCTTCGTAGGGTTCGCCGGCTTTGCCTACGCCAAGCGTAAGAGTATCGCCTTTAAACTTGTCTGCATCAAATCCGCCGATGCTGTAGCCATAGGCAATGCTCGCCAGGTTCACCAGATCCACCAGCGTATCTCGCTGATAGAGTTCCTTGCCCTGAAGCATTCTGCGGATAAGGGCTTCTGATGCAGGACGGTAGCGCGAAGGATCCTTGCCGCAGGCACGATACACCTTTCGGGTGGCGGCAATTCCACTCATCTCTTTCAGCGATTCCGTGGTCAGCGTCTGTCTGTATTTCTTACCAAGTGCATGAATCTCATCCCAAAGTTCCTGACAATAAGGGGTATTCACCACATTGGCTTCTACGCATGCTCCCACAAAGGTAGGGCATACTGATTCGATTTCTTCTGATACAATGATGTTCATAATGCAATTTCCATTTTCTGTTAAACCTAACTGAATGATAGGGCAAAAGTACGAAGAAAAATTGTAATAGCCAAAGCTTCTCCCTCTTTTTTTCTCCCTTTATTGTGACTTACTCTCACATGTATACCTGTTTATACCTGCTTTATATATGCGCCTATGCGCTTATATGTCTGTGCATCCGCACACGCAGGCTTGGGCAGGCATGTATATAATAAAGTGATTGCACGCTTGAAATGACTCGGAGTCTTTATAAGTGTTAAAATTTGGCTAAAATCTCAACTTTTTTGCGAAAAGATTTGGTGGAATGAAAAATAGTTAGTACTTTTGCACTCGCTTTTGAGAAATCAAGCAT
>CAKPYB010000045.1 GCA_934202525.1 uncultured Prevotella sp. | reverse complement strand
GAAATATGTACAATAAAATGAATTTTGTCGCTTTGCAAGCAAAATCCCACTAAACCCTATAGGTTGCGGATTTGAGGTATACAATAACTGATACAGATATTAAGTCTAATGCGCTGAGCGAAAATGGGGAAGTATCTCTTTCTGCAGCCTATAATATTTCTGTTTATGCTACAGCTGATGGCCATACAGCATCTGATAAGGCGGAGGCAACTCTGTATTGGATTAATGCTAACCTTGATAATGGTACCAACATTAATCAGGTAAGAACACGGGGCGTGGTGGCTTCGGCTCATGATGGCATCATCAGCCTCTCGGGTCTTGACGATGGCGAGGTGGTGAAGTTCTTCGCTGCTGATGGCAAGTATCTCGGCTCTACGGTTGCAGCCAACGGTGCTGCCTCTTATGCCGTTTCCGAGTCTTTGGTTATCGCCAAAGTGGGTAAGGATTCTATCAAGATTGCAATGAAATAAATAATATGCATTATGCCTCAAAATCACGTTGGGTTACCAGCATGATTTTGAGGTATAAATTAGTTGATTCTATTTCTATAGCAGTTTCTCCAGACTATTTTAACAATGGGCGTTTTAGTTGTAACTGCTCATGCCCATAGGAACGCCTAGCGGACTTGCGTTTCTCTGCACAAAGTTAAAGTAACGTTAAATATGCAACTTGCAGAACATCGTTACGCTTTTTTGCTTACCTTTGCATTTAATAATCATGAATAGTGACAACAATGAACCTACCAACCATTGTTACCATTTTAAAAACATCAAAACAAATAAATAATGACAGAGCAAGAGCTACAACAATATATTCGCCAACGCTATCCAGAGGAAAATGCAAGATGCGAATGGAAGGAGATGAAGAATCTGAAAAACTCCTTTAATGGCAAAGAAGGCAATGATGTGCTTTCCTACGTGTCGGCTATCGCTAACATGGAGGGCGGGGAACTTGTGATAGGTATTAAAGACAAAACCTTAGACATTGTTGGAACAGACTTGTCTGCATTGACCTTTAATGGCTTTATGGCAACACCATTAACGGCAACTTTTAAATTGGTGGAGCAATGTGTGAATCTTTCTTCAGAAGGGCTTCGCATAGAAGAATTTGTTACTGATGATAGTAATAAGACGGTTTGGATTATCCATATTCCCAAGCATAAGCCACGCCGCCCAGTCTATGCCCACAGAAAGGCTTGGCAGCGTATAGCCGATTCGTTGGTGGAAATGACATCGGAGCGAGAGCAAAGAATTCTTTCAGAGCCGAGTGCTGCTTTTGGTGATTGGTCTGCTAATATCATAGAAGATGCCACCATCGATGACCTCGATCCTGAGGCTATTCGTATGGCGAGGGAGAAATATGCCGAAAGACATGAAAAAAGAGCTAAGGAAATCGAAAGTTGGGATGATGTAACCTTCCTGAACAAGGCAAAGATTACAAGAGCCGGAAAGATAACCAATGCTGCTATCATCCTACTTGGTAGAGAGGAGTCTGAGCATTTCCTGTCGCCTGCAGTGTGTATCATCCGTTGGAAACTGTTGACAAAAGATGATAAGAACAAGGATTTTCGCAATTTTCATATTCCAATGATTAAGGCTGTGGATGAAATAACAAAGGAGTATATTAGGAACAATAACTATACATATACCGTTAGTGGTAATATATTCCCTGAAAATATGAAACGCTATGATATGTTTACACTTAGAGAGCCGATTAATAATGCCATCGGGCATCAGGATTATGGCATGAACACACGTATCGAACTTTTGGAATATGAAGATGAGAAACTGGTGATACAGAATTATGGTCAGTTTATACCAAAATCCGTAGAAGATGTGGTTGAACGAGACTGTCCAGATTCAAGATACCGCAATCCTTTCTTGATGGAAGCTATGTGTAATGTAGGAATGGCAGATACAGAAGGTGGAGGAATTAAAAAACTCTTTATTGAACAGAAGAAGAGATTCTTCCCAATGCCTATATATACGCTTTCTGATCAAAAGGTAAGATGTGAGATACAAGGAAAAGTATTGGATGAGAATTTTGCCCGGATTCTGGTGAATAATACAGAATTGTCTCTTCCTGAAATTATACTTTTAGATAAGATACAGAAGAAAAAATATGCTGATTTGACAAATGATGCTATAGCGCTGCTTAGGCAAAAGGGATTTGTGGAAGGACGAAAAACTAATTTGTACTTGTCGTATAAAGTAGTGGAGTCTTCCAAGCATATAGGTTTGAAGGCTTCGTATATAAAGAATAAGAGCTTTGATGATTCTTATTATAAAAAGTTGATTGTTGATTACTTGAGGAAGTTTGATTCTGCGTCAAGAAAAGAAATCGAAGAACTTCTTATGGATAAATTGCCAGAGGTTTTGGATGAAACCCAAAAGTATAATAAGGTGACTAACTTGCTGGCTTCCTTAAGGAAGGAAGGAAAAATTTATGTGAAGAGGCGTATTTGGTTCTTATGCAAGTAGAGTTTTATAGATTTACAAGAAAACTGCATGATTTACAAGAACTTTTTTGTAAAGTATTGATAGACAGTTAGGAATATTTTTGGCGATTTACAAGAAAACTGCAAGGTTTACAAGAAAATTACAAGAAAACAAGATTGTTATGGGCATACAGGCATATATCGTAGACCACTGGTTTGGAGAAGATGAACGCTGAAAAGCCTGTGTTCATCTTCTACGACCATAATGCGCTTTGTCGCAGAGCACCCTTTCGGGGCTTGACGATGGCGAGGTGGTGAATCCGAGTCTTTGGTTATCGCCAAAGTGGGTAAGGATTCTATCAAGATTGCAATGAAATAAGGATTGTGCAGAGCGATGCACCTACCGTAAAATTATAAAAGTAAGGGGAAGAAGGCGAGTAACGTAAATTGCTCACTTTTTTCCCTTTTTTTGTAAATAATTCTGAGAAATAAAGTGCTTTGAAACTTTTTTTTAGGAGCTATTGCTCCTAATTGTTTTGCCTGACATAAAAATATAAATTACCTTCGTAGAAATTTTTAAAAATAAAATCAACATGAAGGTAAATACGGATACTGGAATAATATCTGCACAGGGGTACATGGAAGAGGAGCTCAGTAACGAACTAAGGCCCCTCGTAAAATCTATGTTGCAGAAAGATATAGTAACCCGCAAGCAACTTAAAAAGGAATTTCATATCGATTATAAAACCGTCAGAAAACTTGTTATTGACGGGGTAAAGATTTCTATGGGTTCCATATTGAAGTTCAATTATGCTATTGCTTATTATCTGAATGAAGAGCTGAATAAACAGAAGAGCAAGGCAAATAAGGAAAAAGTTGATGAGGTTTCTGTAAGTGAGGTTGAAAAACTTGATAAAGGGTATAGAAAACTTTATGGTATACAAGCTACTATAGTTGATGAACTAATCGCCAAAGGAGTAGATTTGAGAACGCTGAAGCTTTGATAAACAAATAACAACTATAATATTTAGCCGTACATGAGTATTTGTGTGGCTATCATGAAGAAACAAATAACAATATTAACTTTTAAACAAATAAAAATGAAAAATTCAACATGAAATCGGGGGGAGACATTCCTCATACTGCTCTGCGGCTCAATGTCTCCGAAGTAAGGATTCACCCTGGAAAACTTTCAGGGGCCACCTCTTCTTCCAAGATTGAGGAAGTAAATTTAGTCTATCTTAAAAAGAGAAGATATATGGCTAAACTTATCGTAAAACTGAAGATTGCCCTGGCTGTGTTGGGAATCATCAGTATGAGTGTTGATATCGTAGTTAATCTGAAAGGCGTTCGCGTGTTTGAGGGTACTACAAGTGTTAATAACCTTATTAGTCTTTTGGAATCATGAAAGTCAGTTGCATACTAAATTTTAATGGAGATATCCATGTGGAAGGTGTGAATTTTGGCAATGTCGTGAACTTCAATCCTTCGCATGATGACGCAAGAGAGAGGTGTAAGGGAGATGATTTTTCTGATTCCGATGTGACGGAAGCTGACTTTGAAAATGTTGATGAAGTGGACAAAAGGAATAATAAAAAGGCATCTAGCATAACCAAGTTGTTTTTACCTCATAGACCTACAGTTCCTAAAGAATTGAAAGGAGAAAAAGCACAACAGATTCTGAAGAGTTTGTATGAGTATGGGATTTTGGATGAAAACTTCCAGCCTGTCAATCTTTCTGGCTATCAGAAGGGATATCTTGCCTATAAGTTATCCATCAAACTGAATATTACCAAACAATGGAAAGTATTCTCACAGTTATGGGATATGAACCCTGCTGTGCTCAGAACGCGCTACAATGAAGCTATCTCAATGCCTTCTATGGGTGAATTTGGAGATAAAATCAATAAATATATAGGTTAAATGACCGTTTTTTGCAAGTAGTACTAGTACGACAGTACTGGTACGTACTAGTTTTTTGTCGCAAAAACGCCGTACATTTGCCCCCGGAATTCAGAACCAACTTGGTCTGAGTTTCGGGGGCTTTTGTGTATAGGCACATCAACCGTTGTGGGAGCGTCCAACTGTTTTAAAAGGAATTTATAAGATGAAAGTAATGAAACCTTTTTATTTTTCTCATCCGCAGTACGGAAAACTGAGGGTGGTGGTGATTGACGGCAAAATCTATTACTGTCTGATGGACGTGAAGAACATCTTCAAGAAGTCGGTACAGAAACTCTATGAGACGATTGCTGACTCGGAGGGGGAACTGAAAAATCTGAACATCGTGATGAAGAAGGACATGAAAATCAAGTATAACCTCTTCTTCGAGAACCAGGAAATGGGGAAGGATGAAGCGGAGGCTGAGGACGTGAATGCGGACCTTAACTTCTGCGATGAACAGCTGGTGAAGGACCTTGTTGACAAGGATGTTGCAGCCGAGAAGATTGCGGCCAAATGGGTAATAGGCTTCGTCAAGAGCAGACTGAATGATGCCGAGAATGCTTCGCTTTTCGAGGCGAACGGGGTTGACGAGATTTCGGATAACTCGCTGATTCTGCCTATCAATGTAAGCTATGGCTCAGGATACATCATGATTAACAGCGAAGTATTCGATTAATAAAATATGGAGGTAATATGGAGATAGTACATGTAGTGGCAATTAATCCTTATCGCAAGGGTAATAAAGGGAAAGTTTTTTCTTACAATATTGATACTTATGATAAGGTGATTGAATCGGCTGCCGTTAAAAAGATGATTCAGCAGATTCGGGGTGAATTGCCGATTGACGGAGTAGATTTGAACGATGCGCAGGCGGTGAAGAAGGCGCAGGAGAGGCTGAAGAGCGAGCTGCCTTTCTTCTGTCCGCACTACGGTATGTTTAAGAATAATGTGCGCAGACAGGAGAATGCCTTGCCGGAAAGCTTTCTCTTCCAGACGATTATCGATGTGGATGATAAAGAGTATGTGGAGAAGGCGATTGAGAAGGCTCGCGAGCTGAACTGCTCTTCCGGTATCTGGAACGGCTCGTTGCTGCATCTCTGCTATAGCGCTCGTAAAAAGCTGCATATCGGGATTCGAATGCCGATTGGGATGACCATCGAGGAGACGCAGAAGGCGTATTGTGAGGCGCTCGGCGTGCCTTATGATGAAAGCTGCATCACACCTGAGAGGATGATTTTCCTGACGGATAAGGACTCGGAAATCTACCGGTCTAAAATGTGGTGCGCGGTGCTGCCGGAGAGCGAGATACAGGCTCGCAGACAAGCTTTTCTCGACCGTGAGTTGACCGTTGACGGAAGGGGGGATGCAAAAGTTAATAGTTTACAGTTAATAGCAATAGTAAAAATAATGAAAACAATAGACTTTCGGGCAATCGTGGCGATTATGCTGCTCCTGCTGGCACTGCTGTTCAGCCTGCCCAATCTGGTAATAGCAATTATGTTGATGATCCTCATCTCGGGAATCCTGGAGGCAATTATGGCTCTGGTGAACTGGGAGAGGCCAGTGAGAAGAATCTGATAGCCTTTGATCTGTTCGTGCAGTCGGCAGGGCTTGAAGGAATGGCAATTGATACCGTTGGGTCTCGGCATTCTTCGCTGCTCGCCATCATGAGCGCAGGCGCTTCGAGGGTGATGAGCGAGGAGGAACTGATGAAGGTTGTGAGGACGAAAATGCCAAGCTACTATCAGGAGGATGACTGCCATCAACTGATACATGATTTCTATGCGAAATATGCTGACAGCTGCAAGCCGATGTCGAGGGACGTGATAAGGGTGAATGCGCTGGCTGAGAAACAGGCCAGCCAACAAGTTAATAGTTTACAGTTAACAGTTAATAGCCCTAACGCAAATCATGCAGTTCAAGGTTCAATGATACAAGTTCAAAGTACCGATGAGGATTATCCCGAACCGCCAGCGATGCCGGAGAAACTGCCGAAACTGGTGGAACTGCTGATATCTCGAACACCGGAGGTTTATAAGCCGGCTGTGGCGCATGCCATCTTTCCTCCGCTCGCTACTCATCTCTGGCAGACGAGCTTCCGATACATTGATAATGTAGTGCATGAGGCTACATTGTCTACTTGTTTGTTGGCTGGTACGGGCGCGGGTAAATCATCTGTTAATAAGCCGATTAACTATATTATGGAGGATATCCGAAAACGGGATGCCGAGAATCTGAAGCGTGAGAAGGAATGGAAAGAGGAGATGATACGAAAGGGTGCCAATAAGGACAAGCGCAAGCGACCAGACAACCTCGTTATCCAGGAGATTGATGCTGATATGACCAATCCGGCATTCGTGATGCGTACCGCTGAAGCTCAGGGACGATTTCTTTACACTTCGCTCAATGAATTGGACCAGTTTGATGCCCTGAAGGGAACCGGAAATCAGCAGTTTCGCATCATGTGTCTTGCCTCAGATAGCGAGAACCAGTACGGTCAGACTCGCGTGGGAACTCAAAGTGTTACGGAACGTGTAACCATCCGGTTCAACTGGAATGCATCTACCACCATCCAGAAGGGTCAGCGTTACTTCTCAAAAGTTTTGACAGACGGTCCGATAAGCCGTATCAATTTCTGTACCATTCCGGAGCGTGAAATCGGTGACGAAATGCCTGTTTACGGCGATTACGATGATGCTTACCGTGAGGCGCTGAAGCCTTATATCGAGAATCTGAACAACGCCAGGGGACTGATTGACTGTCCTGAGGCATTCCAGCTTGCCCTCAAACTGAAGGATGAGAATGCTGAGTTTTCACGGCTCTCTCAGGATAGGGTTTACGAGAACCTTTCCTTCCGTGCCAACGTCATCGCTTACCTGAAGGCGTGTGTGCTGTATGTGGCGAACGGTTGCAAATGGGAGCCGGAGATAGACGAGTTCATCCGCTGGAGCGAGCGTTACGACCTCTACTGCAAGATGCGATTCTTCGGTGATGCCATCAAGAGGGCGAACTTTTCGAACGAGAAATCGAGCAAGCGTGGACCGGCAAATCTGTTGCAGTCGTTGCCTGATGTCTTTAATTTCCAGCAGGCTGAATATCTCCGCTCGCAGTTGGGTATGGATAAGAAGGGCACTCCTTCTATGTTGCGTAATTGGGTGAACCGTAACTATATCCGGAAGATTCCGCCTAAGGGTGTAACGGGTGACGTAATCAGTATTCAGTTATTCAGTTTTGAAAAGCTACGTAACCGCAAGGATGGTAAAGAGGTAAAAATATTAGAATCTTAATGGAGTTTGAGTTATGGAAATAGTAGTAAAAAGAATAGCAAAAAAGAAGACTTATACGATAGGTCATCTTTATGTCTTGAGCGATAAGGACGTGAAACGTACCTGGCGTTCGGGGGTAAAAATAGGCGACAAACGTATCTTTGAGCACAGCTTTGATATGGCGAAGTTGGATAAGGAGCATTACTTCTGTGATACCTTGGAGCCTACGTGGAGAAATCTTCTGGGCATCGAACTGAAGCCGGAAGAGGAGGATGGAAGATACAGTAGGGTATCGGGCAAGAAAGCCCGCAAGATACCGGGTCATACGGCGATTCCGGAAGGTTCATATCCTGTTGTTATCTCGAAATCGCCAAGGTTTAAGAAGTGGCTTCCGCTGGTGCAGGGTGTTCCTGATTTCGAGGGCATCCGCATCCATGCCGGTAATTATCCTGATGATACGCAGGGCTGCATCCTGGTAGGGGAAAATAAGTTACAGGGTGCCGTCTTTAATTCCCGCATCTGGTTGCATCGGCTTATCAATGCCATTACCGCAGCGAGGGAAAGAGAGGAGAGCGTTTGGATTACGGTCATTTAGTGTTGAATGTTGAGTGTTGAATGTTGAATGTTAAGTTATTAGTTTTTAAAAACAAATTATTATGGTAAAGTCAGTTAATATAAATAAAGTAGAAATGGATAAGAAGGCAGCAATTGCTGTCGTGTTTGAAAACCCTGAATTCGGTAAGATTCGTACCTTGACCGATGAAAACGGAGAACCTTTGTTCTGTGCAAAGGATGTCTGTGATATACTGGGATATAAAAAATCATATAACGCAGTGTATCAATTGGTTAACCAATATGACACCTTGAAACAAGGGGTCAAACTTTTGGGCCGTCTACGTAAGGATGGAACCCCAGTAGAACGAACCCAACAGATGATCTTCGTTAACGAGAGCGGTTTCTACGCTTTAGTTCTCGGTTCCAAACTTTCTACTGCCGTGAAGTTCAAAAACTGGGTTACGGCTGATGTGCTGCCGCAGATTCGCAAGACGGGCGGTTATATTCCGGTGCAGCAGGGCGAGAGCGATGAGGAGACAATCCGACATGCTGAAGAAATTCTTCGTGCTACGCTCAAGGAGAAGGAGAATCTGCTGAAGAAGCAGCGTCTGCAGATTGAACAGCAGAAGAAGCTTATCGGCGAACAGGATACGGAAATCCGCCGATTGAATGATGTGGTAGATGAGCAGGTGGTTCGCAACGCCAAGAATGGTGAGAACATCATCCAGTTGGAGAATCAGGTGGGTAATCTTCTGCCGAAAGCGCTCTACAGCGATAACGTGCTCGATTCCGTTTCTTGCTTCACAACTACGCAGATTGCGAAGGAACTCGGCATCACAGCCCAGGAGTTGAACCGCTCGCTCTGTGCCCTGCATATCCAGTACTACCAGAGCGGTCAGTATCTCCTCTATGCTGATTATGCCCACATGGGGTTAGCAAAGAGCCGCACCCGCTACAGCGCCTTCCTCGACCCGAAGAGCGATGGCAGACAGGAGAAGATGGGCAGAGCCTACACCCATACCTATCTCGTATGGACCGAACGAGGACGAAAGTTCATCCATGACCTTGCCCATCGATACTGGGAACTGTGTGAAGTTTATAGTTTATAGTTAATAGTTAATAATTTATAGCCCCTGGTGCTTTCTTGCATCAGGGGCTTTCCATAATACAGGCTCTTTCTAGTTTCGTATTTCGCTGGGCTAGTATGACATATTCATATCTTCTGTGATGCAGATATAGAAATCTGCCAGACCCAGATAATCTTCATCTATCTTGTCAATTTCTTCCTGGCGTACCGCTCTGATGGTGCTGACGGTAGTCTTAGGGCGATATTCCTTGAGATAAGGGATGATGCCGTTATTTCCGTCAGAATGGTAGGTGCCGTTGAAGTGAATCATCTGCTCGCCCTTCTTCAGGTTCTGGGCGATAAACCAGCCCATCGTGGCATCCTTGATAGCCTGAGCCTGTGCCATCAGTTCAGGCTTTGAACCCTTAGCCTTGCCCATCAGTCCCATCAGGGCAAACCCCGACTGGGCGTTCTCATTCTCCACATATTTGATAGGCAACTTCGGGAGATAGCGCTTGGCTTCGTCTGAGAGAGAATCGAGATAGACGAGACCTTTCTCCTTTACCACACTGGCGTAGCGGCGAGGCACGTTGGTTGCTATCAGCGGGAGATGATGACGCTTGGAATAATAAACCAATGGCTCATAGTCGGTACTGTAGTTAGGCCAGAGACGACACTCTTCCTCGAAACGGTCGGAGGAAATCACGCTGCCGGTATATTCGTCGATAATGAGCTGGTTGTCGGCTTCGAGCATCTCCATACCCACCTTCAGCTTACTGTTGTTCTCTGCCAGCGACTCCAATACCTTCAACTCCATCCAGTGGCTGATGACGCAATTGTGGATTTCGCCGAAGAACACCACATCGCTGGCGGCTACGGTCTTGATCATCTTCTCGTAAGTAACTTCCTTGCCTTTGGCATCGAAAATACGGTATATCTCAGGTGTTTTCTGTGCATAGGCAGTCATGCTCACCATGAGCATGACCATCCATAATATCTTCTTCATATCTTTTCTTCTTTGGGTTGTTTAAAGTTTAAAACGGGTTGCCCTTATAGAGCAGAGCTACGCGCTCAGGACGTACATACTCTTCGAATCCCTTGCGGATATCCTCGGTAGTGATGCTCTTCAGGCAGTTGCTGTAGTTGTCGAAATCTTCCAGACTCTCGCCGTTCTGCAAGAGGGTGGTGAGGATGTTCTTCCATTCTGCCGGTGCGTCATCAGAGAGCGACTTGCGCTTGGTAACGAGGAACGACATCTTCAGTTTGTTGAGTTCTCCCTCGCTGATTCTGCTGGTCTGCAGCTCTTTGATGATTCCGTCCAGAGCCTGGATAGCCTTGTCGCGGTTCTCGTTCTTCAGCGCAATCTCCAGCCAGAAGTTGTATTTAGCCTGAGGCACTCCGGCATAGTAGAGGTCGGCGTATGGCGAATAAACGATGTTCATCTTTTCGCGCAGGATGCTCAGCAGGCGGTTCTGCATGACATCACGCATCAGTTTCAGCATGAGCGACTGGCGGAGTCCTGGCTTGTAGTTGCCCGAATAAATGTAGTTCAGCACGGTCTGCGTCTCCACATCGTTCTCGAAAGCCTCTTTGTAAGGACTCTTCGGCATGTTGCTTGGCTTGTCTTCGAAACGGGTCATGCGGGCTGATGCCTTGAGGCGTGCAAAGGTGTTGACGATGGTGCCCAAAACCTGCTCTTCATCGATGTTGCCGGTAACGATGAGCGTGGTTTGCTGAGGGTTGGCAAAGAGCGATGTATAATAGTTGGTCATGGAATCCAGATTGAGTCTGTTGAGGTCTTCCTTCTGGATTTTGACACCACTGTTTGCCGGCATGTTGCACACCAGCGAATCCACTCTTCTGGAGAGCATGCGGTTGATGTCGCGCTTGAGCAGACGTTCGAGCAGGGTTTCCTTGCCGAATTTCTCGATTTCCGCATCGCGTACTTCCTTGAAATCTTCGTACGACTTGCCTGGAGCCGTAATCTTCTCGTAAACCAGGTTCATCAGTTCCTGTTCCTTGTCGGTTGGGGCTGAGGCGAGCACCTGGTGCCAGTAGTCGGCGATGCCTACGCTCATAGAGAGACCCTCTGCCTGCATCACTTCGGTCAGCTGGTCGGTATTGATATGTGCCAGACCGCCCATGTCTACATAGCTTACGGCGTCTTTGAGCAGCGGATAATCCTGCTTACTGAGGTCGCCCACGCCACCACGTCCGTGCATGGCGATGTAGATGGTGCTGTCCTTGTCGGTAGTAGGTCGCATCACCAGTCTCAGTCCGTTGGCGAGCTGATATTCCGATACTCCGATATCCTCGTATCTGCGTTTGCTCACTATAGAAGCACTGGCATCCGGGTGGGTAGCTGACAGACAGGCAGGCATGTCAACGTGCTGCTTTTCCTCTACTTCCTTGCGCTGGTAGGTATAAGCTGGCATGCGTGTTTTCAGTCCCTGCTGCCAGAGTTGCTGCAACTCGCTTTCGGTGAAGGATTCAGTCTTTCCGGCGTTGTTCTGGTAGGCTACGAGGAGCGATTTCTTACCCTCGTTCAGAATGGTCTTGAAGAGTTTCTGGAGTTGGCTGCTGCTGGTATTGCCAACCAGGAGTTTTACCTTTTCCAGATCCTCGTCCCATGCCACATAGCGGTCGCCCGAGATGATGTAATCAACGAAGTCATCACACCATTTACCCGACTGGAATCCAACGGTATCCGCCTTCATTCTGTTCACCTTTTCGGTAACATAGTCAGCGAGTTCCTCTTTTCCGAATCCCTTTTTCGTAATATCAGCGAAGGCGCCGAGCACCTGGGTCATCTTCTCCTTGAGTTCCTGCTTACCCTTGCCTTCTACAGAGAAAGAGAAGTGGTTCTGGGTAGCGAGATACCAGGCATCGCTGATGTCGCATCTGATGCCCTGTGCTGCCAGTCGCTTGCTGATAGCCGAGATAAGCAGCCGGTACTGCTCTTTCAGGGCGGTAGAAGCGATGGTGTTGCCTACCACACCCTCGTGAGGGATGATGAACTCCAGTTTGGAACTGGTGCCTACGGTATCTTTCACCTCGTGCAGGGTGATACCTTTCTTATAGGTAAGCGGATATTTGCCCAGCGGAGTAGGCTGCCCCTTGGCTATCGAACTGAAGGTAGCCTGGATGCGCTTCTGCATGTCCTGGGCATCTACATTACCTACCACTACGAGACAGGCATTCTGAGGCAGATACCACTGGTGATAATAGTTGAGCAACTGGTTGCGCGAGATGGTTTCGATATCCTGCTCTGTGCCCAGCGGCATGCGCAGGATGTATCTTCCGTCGCCAATCTTCAGGTTGTAGAAGTCATCGCCCGTGCTGTAGCTGCGCAGTTCTTCCTTGATGACGCCACGCTCCTGCTCTACGAGCTGAGGTTCGAAAGAAACCCCGTCGAGGATGTCGCGTACGGCAAGAAGGGTGCTGTCCATCACCTGTGTTCCGAAGTCGGCAACCGGCAGTGAGAGCCAGTAGATGGTACGGTCGAAGCCTGTGAAGGCATTGATGTCGCGACCGTATTTCATACCGAGCCGTTCGAAATAATCTACCCATGCATCCTGTGGAAAGTGCTTGGTGCCCGAGAAAGACATGTGCTCCAGGAAGTGAGCGCCACCTTTCTGCTGGTCGTTCTCCTGCAGTGAACCTACCTTCATCACCAGTCGCATCTCTATGCCATGGCGAGGCAGTGCATTAGGCATAATGATATAGTGGAGTCCGTTATCAAGGTAGCCTTCCACAGTTCCCCGTGGAAGGTTTATTTTAGAATCTTTGTTCGCTCCTGCCTGCAGACTGAAAGCTGCAAGCAGGATAAATAGGAATAATTGTTTCGTTATTTTATACATAATGTCGGCATTAGATGGTGAAATGCTTGTTAATTACCAAATGTATAGGTTGCTTCAACTCGCTGGCATCCGTATGTATTATCAAGATACCAAGGGAAAGCGAAGGTCATCTTGCCACTGGTGAAGTCGATTTTGCCTGTTGGAGCAACGTAGATGGTTGTATAATCTGTCTCTTCTCCGTCTGCTACGACATCGGTATTGTCGAAGAAAGAATAAGGATTCAGCGAACCGCCACCATCAATGATGTCCTGTACAGAAACTTTGGTCTTGGTTTCTCCTTCGTCTACGACAAACGACTCGTTTGCATCAGCCTTAGCCTTGAGGCGGTCCCATGCAGAGAAGGTATAGTCGAATGGAACGGTTGTAATCTTTTCCTCATACATCGTTACCTTGCTGCCTGTAAACTTAAGGCTCATATCTGCTGGGTTTACCTCGATACCATCCAGTGTCATGGTGAAGGTTTCCTTATTGTAATTGTAGTTGATATTCTCCATAACAGCCTTACCGTATGGCATCTGTGTCCAGTTTTCTGCATCTTCTACGGTTCTCTTTCTCAGCATTTCATAGTTGAATGCAGCCATACCCATTGCGTTAGAAACCATCTTCAAGACAGGCTTGTCAGCTGTAGCCTTCTCGCTCAGCGTGATGATGGTAACGCCGCTGAAAGAACGGGTATCTTTGTTGTCGTTGATATCAATCTTGTCATCGTCATTGAAGGTAACCTTGGTATCTACCTTTACCTTACCGAGAATCTTGGTCAGGTCGATGTTGAGGTTCTGCTTGTAGCCCTCAATGAGTTTCTGCTGTTCTGCCGTGAGGACAGGAATGTCAGAGTCTGGCTTGATGGTCAGGGTTGCGGCTTTTCCGTCTGTCTTCATGTTGGCATCAGAGAAAGTTGCCTTTACGGTCAGTACGCGATCAGATTTGAGCAGACTCTTCTTGTTCGATTTTACGGTGAAGGATGCTGTCTTTGCACCAGCCTTCAGCGCGACGGTAGAAGGTGTGAGTGTAGCCACATTGTCATCATTTCCTTCGAGCGAAAGACTGATGGTGGCATCTGCTGTCAGGGTGTTACCGATGAGGATGTTGAATTTTACCTCCTCGTCATCATCCTCGTTGATGATATTGTTTCCGGCTGCAGAAATCGATACATAGTTGGTCATCTGCTTGCCATCATTGTCATCACTGCTGCTGCATGCGCTGAAACCTGTCAGCATCGCGAGCATGCACATAAGTATGAATTTAAATTTCTTCATTGTTCTCTTTATTTTAAATGTTAATATTATCTGTTAATTGGCCACTTGTCGTTTTGGGTCACATTGTTGTTATATTTATATTCCGAAGCAGGGATAGGGAAGTTCCAGCGGTAATCGTCCTTGCTGATTTTCGCTGTGGCTGCTCCGCCCCATGCCGACAGACGGTTCAAGTCTGCGTGGGTTCGCTTCAGGTCGAAGTAATTGCTGCCTTCGCCAACGAATTCCTTGTATTTCTCTGCCAGGATAGCCTGAACCAGCGCATCGCCCGTAACGTTATCTGCGATAGGATCGGCAGAAACCAGCTGCAGGTAATGGTTGATGCGCTCGCGTGCCATCTGTTCGTTGTTATCGCGTGCATAGGCTTCGGCAGCGATGAAGTAGGCACCGGCGTAACGCATGCGGTTGATGTAGTTAGGCTGGGTGCCCTGCTTGTTCATCATGTTGTACTTGCCCATCAGGTTGTGTGTCTTGCCGTTCTGGTCTTTCGGATAGAGCGTATATTTCGCGCGTACATCCTCATCCGTAAAGGTGAATGCCGGATTGACGGCGTAATAGTCGCCTTCAGAGTTGTCGTATTCGATGGCGATATAATAGCTGTTCTGGGTGTTGAAGGCAAAGATTCTGCCGCCATAGCTCTCGGTGCGCCAGAGTCGGGAGTAGCTTTCGCCGCCTATCTGGCTGTCGTCGCCCTGTTCTATCACATCGTCGGCATATTCGGCTGCTTTCTTGTAATCGCCCATATAGAGTGCAGTTTCGGCAAGCAGATAATCGGCTGCGGTCTGCGATAGCCATCCGTTCTTTGAGGGATGGTTTCTCGCTTCTGATGCCTCTGTTATCAGACTGTTGATCATGCCGATGCAGGCTTTCTTGCTGCTGCGGCCATTGGTTTCGAAACCGAACATGTTCTTGATGATGATGCCGTCGGCATCCGGATTCTCATCGTATGGAGTGGCATAGATGCGCAGCAGGTCGAAATAGCACATTGCCTTCAGCAACTGCACCTCTGCCTTGATAGCCTGCTTCTCCTGCAGATCGGCTGAGATCTCGGTCGTAATCTTGTCGATGCGCTCCAGGAGTACATCGCAGTTGGAGATACAGGTGTAATACGCCGGCCATACGGTTGCCGAGAGGTTGCTGATGTTCTTGTCCTGCCAGTTGTATAGGTTCTGGGTTTCAACATCCTTTCCTGAGAGGTTGGTAGGGCAGAAGTCGTTGCCCAGGAGCGAAAACTCATACTCCTGATGCGGATAGCTCAGATAGCAGGAGGTGAGCAGAGAGCGCCCTGCGTTGACATCGGTGATGGCATCGGGGTCTGAAAACTGGTCTGGTGGTGGCACATTGAGCGAGCAGGCTGCCAGAAGCAGGGTGCTGCCCGTGATGAGAAGTGCCTTCTTGATGATATTCTTGATATTCTTCATCTTTTCTGTCTCCTAGAATGTAAGATTCAAATTGAATGTATAAATTGGCTGTGTGGTGCCGGCAAGGGTTCCGCTCTCTGGGTCGCTCTCTTTATATGAGGTCCACGTAAAGAGGTTGGATGCCTGGAAACCTACGGTGGCATACTGCATGAATGGCAGTATCTTGTGTAGGGTAGCGGCTGGCAGACGGTAGCGCATGCTCACCATAGAGAGGCGCAGGTAGTCGCTCTTGCCCACGGTGCGTGAGTTGGGATAGAGTGCTATGTTGTCTTCTGCGGTGGATGAGGTGTAGAATGGTGTCCAGTAGGTCTTGTTCTCATCGCCCTGCTTGAACCACATCTTTTCGGTCTGTCCGGCTACGGCATTCTTGTTCACATTGTCCTTGTCTCTCACATACGAGTAGTTGAAACGCTGGATTCCGCCATGAACGTAGTAGAAGTCCATATCGAAGTCGAACGACTTGTATGAGAAACTCAGGTTGAAGGTGCCTGAATAAGGTGGTGTGAGATGGCCTAATGCCACTACATCGTCCTTGGTCAGTGCCTCGGTAGCCTGTTTCTCTGTGCCGTCTGGCAGCAGGAATACCGGATAGCCGGTGAGCGGATTGATACCCAGTGATGTAGGTCCGTAGAGCATATCGTATGATTTGCCCACCTCATAGTCTGGAACCAGTGCATCTTCGGTGGTGTAAATCTTGTCGGCATAATACAGGTCGAGCACCTTGTTGTCGTTGTAGGCCAGGTTGGCGCCGATGCTGAGTCGGCAATCGTAGGTATCGATGATCTTGGCACTCAGTCCCAACTCTATACCTCTGTTCTCCAGTACACCGATGTTGCGCTTCAGGGTAGAATAGCCTACCGATGTAGGGATTGGCACATCGAGCAAAGCCTGTTCGGTACGGCGGTTGTAATAGTTTACATCCAGCGTAATGCGGTTGAAGAGGTCCATGCTCATACCCAGGTCTACCGACTTGTTCTGCTCTGGTTTCAGGTCCTTATTATATAAGGAGATGAGTTCCAGTACGCGCTGGTCTTCGTAGGTGTTGGTGGAGTAGGAGAAGGTTCCTGTTGTGGTAGAAACCGAAACGCCGTTCAGATTGGCTGTGATACCATACGAGCCCTTGATGTTGAGGCGTGAAATCACCTTGTTGTCCTTCAGGAAGGCATAGTTGGAAGGTGTCCATCCCAGACCTACCGCCCATGCCTTGTTCCATCGCTTGTCTGATGGCAGAACCGAAGAGGCATCTGCCTTGTAGGTGGCATAGAGGTCGTAGGTGCTCAGCAGACTGTAACCCAGCACGCCGCCGATACCCAACTGGCGGTTCTTGTCTCTTGGAGCACTCATCTTCACTCTTCGTGAGCCGGTGAGCGACTGGTTGATGGCTGCCGCTGAGTTCAGGGTTCCTACGCCATAACCGGTAGTGCTCAGATTATCGATGTTGGTATCATAATAATCCATGTTGGCACTGAAGGTGAGGTCGTGAATCTCGTTGAACGTACGTGTATAGGTAGCACGCACGTTGGCAGAGATATTGGTGGTGGTATTCTTGGATTTCGAATAGATACCGCGCGCCACTTCTGGTACACCGCTATGGGTCTCAGAGTAGGCTGTAGAAGGCGTAAACTGGTGTGACTCATCCAGTACGAAGTCGATGCCGGCAACGGCTGCAACATCCAGTCCCGGAAGCAGGTTCAGGGTGATGTTACCGTTCACGCCAAACTCCTTGTCGGTAGATTCGGCGCTGTACTGGTTCATCAGGTCCTTGTAAGTCTGTCCCGGATACGACCAGAGTTTGCCTGTCTTCTGTTCATAAGGGTTCAGTTCGTAAATCAGCGAAGAAGGGTCGCTTGAGGTTCCGTTAGGCGTATTGGTCTTCGAATAAGAGCCGGTAACGCCCAGCATAGCATAACCTATCTTTCCCAGTTTCTGGTCTACATTCAGTCGGATGCCCATGCGCTGCTTGTCATTTCCCTCGATACGGCCGCCCTGATAGGAATAGTTGGCTGAGAGGAAATAGGTGGTTCGCTCATTGCCGCCTCGCAGACTCAGGTTGTGGCGCTGGTAGAAACTGTTGCGCAGAAGCTCGTTGAACCAGTCGGTATTGATGTTGCGCAATGAATCGAGCTTGTTCTGACCATCGGCAATCATGCTTGCCAGATTCGGATTGTTGGCAAAGTACTTGCGGTAGTAATCCTCGCTGTATCTGTAGCCCGGAGTCTCCACGTTACCGATGAGTCTCTCCAGTTCCAGTTTCTCGGCAGAGCTCATCATCTTGAGGCCTCTTCGGCCTCGTGTGGTTACACCCATATTGGTGCTGTAGTTGATGAGCGGAGCCCCCGAATGGCCACGCTGTGATGTGATTTCTATCACACCGTTAGCCGCCTTCACACCATAAAGTGCGCAGGCTGTAGCATCCTTGAGCACCTTCATGCCCTTGATGTCAGATGGGTTCAGGTTATAGAAAGTCTCGGCAGAGATAATCTGACCGTCCATCACATACAGCGGTTCGTTGGTTGCATTGCCCTGTCGGAGCGAAGAGTTTCCTCGCAGACGGATTTTCGGAGCAGTACCCAGATCGCCCGTATTGGTAACGACAAGGCCCGGCACGGCACCCTGCAGTGCCAGTGCCATGTCAATCATCGGCTTAGCCTCTACACGTTTCATATCCACGTTTTCAACCACGCCCGATTTGGCACGCAGGTCGATTGCGTTGATGTTGCTGCGCGCCACTACCACCACCTCGCCTACCGAGGTAGCAGAAGGTTCGAGCATCGGACTGATAGCCGACTGACCTTTATAAACAACTCGCTTGGTTTTAAAGCCGAGCATCGAAAATTTTACGTTAGCACCTCGCTTGATAGGCTGGCTGAAGGAATAACGGCCTTCATCATCCGTAACGGTTACGATTTGTGTTCCCTCCACTTTTACGGTAACCCCCGGCAGCGGATTCTTATCCTGATCGTAAACGTATCCTATCAAACTTTCGTTTTGTGGTAAGATAACCTCTCGCGCTATCTCAGGGTTGTTCACTGCAGCCATGAGATTAGCCGACACCGAGCATAAAGCAAGGGCTGCCAATCCGACAGTAACGCTATGATTTACTTTTCTCGTCATAAGAAAATTCTCTCTCTGTCTTTCCATGAAACTCAATTTAGTAATAATACGGAATGTTTCTTTCTGCGGACAAAGATACAATATTTTTTTTAATTAAACATTTTTTTTGTACCTTTTTTGTCGAAAATAGGATAAAATACCTACTTTTTAGTAGAAAAGTGTTGCCTTTTTGAGTTTCAGTCTTTCAATTTGTGCGTGTTTCCCAATTTTTTGCCTTCAGATTGTATGTTTTTGCCGTTAAGTAAGAAATAAGGGATAATGCTTTAAAAATATTTAATTGATTCTTATGTAGAAAATAGATATATGCTGATAAACAACGAGTTTCCCACCTTGCTACCGCGAAATGCGGTAGCAAGGTGGAAAATGGATGGTTTTGCTCCTAGAAATTTACTCCGAAATTGAGCTGGAGGGCTCCATTGCGGGATTTGTCGAAACTGTCGTGGCAGATGTTGGCAAGTCCGATATCGTAGGTGAGGTCGGCATAGAACATGTCGTAGCCGATGCCGCAGCCGATGCGGATACCACCATCAAGGCGGCGGAAGTTGGCATCCTTGAATGAGCTCTCTGCCTCACGCTCGGCAAAGTTCTTGATTTTACCTCCTACACCAACGGCAAAATAACCGCCTACCTGAGGCTGGATGGAGAAGTGGTCGTCTACCTCGTACTTGTACTTCAGTACGGCTGGAATCTCAAGATAATTGAGATCGTAGGTCATCTTCTTGCCTTCAGGAAGGTCCTTCTTGCCACCTTTCTCTATATATGAAAGTCCGGTTTCCAGATAGAGTGGGGCGCTGTCGGTCAATGGGATGCCGGTTACTACACCCACGTTCAGACCAGTCTGCCAGTCGCCACCATCCAGTCGGGAATCGTCGGAATTGACAAAGGTGAAGGCTGGACCGATGCGGAAACCATAATATGGACTGCCGTAGTTGTGGTTGTAACGGTAGTCGAGATGCCCCGTCTGCTTGTTATAATATCTGCTGTCACGATAATTCTGTGCTGCTGCTGGCATCAGAGCCAGGAGCAATGCCATCATGATGAATGCTAGTCTTTTCATAATTCTTATTCTTTTATACATTAATATATACTGTTTGAAGAAACTTGTTTTACGGTGCAAAGGTAGGTATAAAGACTGAAACGGCAGCGAGCGTTTCCCTAAATGATAGGGGAAAAACCCTATTTCTTGTATGTAAGTCTTGTTCTAAGGTGCCGATTTTTACAAAATATTAAGATTCTAAGGTGCCGATTTCTGCAAAATATTGCTTATCTTTGCCCCCGAAAATAAAAAACACTATTGAAAATGAGGTATTTAGATAGATTTATAGATAGGGAGTTGGAAAAGTGGGGTAAAAGTGCTTCACATAAGCCCCTTTTGTTGAGAGGAGCAAGACAAGTTGGCAAGACTTCTGCTGTGCGTCATTTGGGAGAAAAATTTAAGTACTATGTAGAAATAGACTTGAATGACCAAAATGAATTACATACTTTATTCGAACAAGGATATACTCCGCAGCAAATATGCCAACAGTTGGCAGTGATATTGGATACTCCCATAGAGGAAGGTGAGACGCTTCTGTTTTTTGATGAGATTCAAGCATGTCCTGCAGCGATTAATAAGTTGAGATACTTCTATGAGAAGATGCCTCGCTTACATGTCATTGCAGCCGGTTCACTTTTGGAGTTTGCCCTTCGTGACCTTCCGTCATTTGGAGTAGGGCGTATTCGTTCAATATTTATGTATTCATTCTGCTTCCAGGAATTTCTTTGGGCCTTAGGCAAACGGTCGCTTGCAGATATGATAGTTCAAGCAACTCCTTTTTCGCCATTGCCAGAACTTATTCATGCAAAGGCTTTGGAGTATCTTCGTACGTTCCTTGTGATAGGGGGGATGCCAGAATGTGTTTCTACTTATGTGCAAACGGCAAATATGCTTGAGTGTCAACAAGTACTCAATGAGTTGATGGTGTCTTACCAGGATGACTTTAAAAAGTATCATGAAAAAGTTCCTGTAGGTTTGTTGAAAGACGTATTACGTTCCGTAGCTTTGCAGGGGCAAGGTAAATTTGTTTATGCCCAAGTTGATACAACTTATCGGACACCACAGATAAAGGAAGCTTTGGATATGCTTTGTATGGCAGGATTGGTATATTCGGTAGTTCATACGGATAGCAATGGGGTTCCGCTTTTAGCCGAAGCCAAAGAAAAATACAAACGATATATATTCATGGATACGGGTTTGCTGCAGAGAATGCTGGAGCTGGATCTGACGGATATACTGGTTTCAAATGATTTGAGTTTAGTCAATCGGGGAGCCTTGGCTGAGACTTTTATCGGAACTGAGTTGGTAAAGAACCGCTTGCCATATCAAAATGATAATCTTTATTGTTGGCATCGGGAAAAGAAAGATTCAAATGCTGAGGTTGACTATGTGATTTCCCGTGGTGGTGTGATATATCCGATAGAGGTGAAGTCTGGAATTCGCGGCTCTATGCAAAGTTTGCGAATATTCTTGGAAGCCAAGCATTTGGCAAAAGGAATCCGGACCTCTCTTGAAAATTTTGGTGCGTATGATGATATTTTGGTTTATCCTTTGTATGCCATAGGCAACGTGTGTGGTGTATGGGGGAAGGATGCTCTATGATAGTCTATCGTTCCATAGATGTGGTGAATTCTAAGATGAACTCTAATAAAAAAGTTAAAAGTTTCCTTTTTGTTTTATGATTATTTCTCTAAGTCAGAATTTTCCATTATCTTTGCCACCAAATTATAAACGTTTATATAGAAATATGAAATTTTTGAAGAAGTATCTACTGGATATTCTGGTAGTTATTGCATTTGCAATCATCTCCTTCGTCTACTTTATGCCTGCCGATATGGACGGACGAATCCTCTTCCGACATGATGCGGCAGCAGGAAAGGGACTGGGACATGAAAAGGAACTCTTCCAGCAGCAGACGGGAGAGACTACACGATGGACGAACTCGGTGTTTGGCGGTATGCCTACCTATCAGATGTCGCCTTCGTATGACAGTAATCAGGTGCTCAGCCAGATTGTGAAGGCATATCATCTGTGGTTGCCAGACTATGTTTGGTATGTTTTTGTATACCTCCTGGGCTTCTATATCATGCTGCGTGCCTTCAACTTCAGACAGTCGCTGGCGGCGCTGGGAAGTATCATCTGGGCATTCTCGTCCTACTTTTTCATCATCATCGCTGCCGGACATATCTGGAAGGTATGGGCGCTGGCTTATCTGCCTCCGATGATTGCGGGCGTGGTGCTTGCCTATCGGGGCAAGTATCTCAAGGGACTGCTCCTGACAGCTATCTTCTCGGCTTTCGAGGTGCAGGCTAACCACGTGCAGATGACTTATTACTACCTCTTTATCATCTTCTTTATGGTGATTGCCTTCCTGGTAGATGCCATCAAGAAGGGAGAACTCGCACGCTTCGGAAAGGCTACGGCGGTATGCGTGGTGGGTGCCCTTATCGGTATCTCGCTCAACCTCTCGAACCTTTATCATACCTGGCAGTATGGTCAGGAAACTATGCGAGGAAAGAGTGAACTCGTAAAGAAAAATGCGGCTAACCAGACCAGTAGCGGACTGGATAGAGACTATATCACACAGTGGAGTTACGGTATCGACGAAACCTGGACGCTGATGATTCCGGATGCCAAGGGCGGTGCCTCCGTGCCGCTGGCACAGAACCAGAAGGCGATGGAGAAGGCGGATCCTAACTTCGTTCAGATTTACCAGCAGCTCGGGCAGTACTGGGGCAACCAGCCGGGAACGAGCGGACCGGTATATGTAGGCGCCTTCGTCTGCATGCTCTTTATCCTCGGTCTGTTTATCGTGAAGGGTCCGATGAAGTGGGCTTTGCTGGCTGCCACCATCCTGAGCATCCTGCTCGCTTGGGGTAGAAACTTCATGCCGTTTACCAATTTCTTCCTCGATTATGTGCCGATGTATGCCAAGTTCCGAACGGTGGCATCTATCCTGGTCATTGCAGAATTCACCATCCCGCTCCTGGCGATGATGGCGCTGAAGAAGATTGTGGATGAGCCGGAGATTCTGACAGAGAA
>CAKPYB010000044.1 GCA_934202525.1 uncultured Prevotella sp. | reverse complement strand
GGAATAATGATTATTAATTGTCAACCTTCACCAGGAATAAGACTCTAGGTAGTAAACTAAATATAGGAAACTACACTGTAAGGGCAAAAGCTTTGAGACGTATCGGTTCGTTTCACAGGATGAAACGAAGTGTTTCTCCGCTTGAAACGAACAGTTTCATAGTATGAAACAAAATGTTTCATTCCATGAAACCGTGTCTGATTGCCATCGTAAGTGTCAACAAAAATATCTGTAACTGATAGAGTGTGTAGTGAGAAAATCGTGAGGGATAACCCCAAATCGTGATGGATAGCGTGATGGATTTTTCCGTTTTTGAAGTATCTATCACGCTATTTAAGTATCTGTATATTAACATGTTAATTGGCGTTAGAGGTGCAAATCGTGATGGATGATAGATAATTACATAAAATTTGTTCATATGAGGGCTGCGCTAGGTTACTTATATGGCAGCATCGGGTTACGAATATGGCAGCATCGGGTTACGAATATGGCAGCATCGGGTTACGAATATGACTGTATCGGGTTACGAATATGGCTGTATCGCGTTACTGATATGACTGCGTAAGCTAACGGAGACGTATCTGTAAGCTTATCGAGACGTCTGCATCAGCTAACTGAGACGTCTGAACTCGCTTACTGAACTACTTGAATTGTCTTACTGAACTACTTGAATTGTCTTACTGAACTACTTGAGTTGCTTGATTGAACTACTTGAGTTGCTTGATTGAACTACTTGAGTTGCTTGACTGAAGTGTGATACAGCTCCCTTTGAAAATCATTAAGAATCTGAGCAATTCATAATAAATATAATAGCGGAGATGTTGATTACGAATATCATCCTATAATCAAGGGTCTATACGCCCCCTTTTCATCGTGGCATATAGACCCTTGTCGTTTCCCGTGAGGTGCGGGTGAAAGAGGGTAATCATGTATTTATGACACACCCTCTTTCTGTATTATGCTGTTAGGCGTTATAATGACTGTTACTCACCATAATACCAGTCATCATCATCTTTTGCTGGACTACTACCGCTATCAGCTCTTCCTTGATATAGGGTAGATGCTGCGAGGAGGGTGCAAGAGGTGATATTTACCACCTGTATCTCTGGCTTTTTATATTCTTTCTTTTTCATATCCTTTTGATTTTAAAATTCTTTACTTAACCATGATTTTATAAGTCTTGCTGCCACGCTTCACGATGTTCAGACCCTTCTGCAGACCATTGGTACGACGACCATTCGCGTCATAGTATTCTGCATTGGCATCGTTGCTGATAGCGTTGAGGTTGTCAATGGCAGTAGTGCCATCACCCTTTCCGATGCTCAGCATGGTTGCTCTTGCTTGAGATACATTGGTAGGATGAATGTATGCACGCATCGGTTTGATGCCCACGCGATTGTCACCATCCAACTCAGAGACAAGCCAGAACTTATTCTTACCAATGATGTAGTCGTTTTCTGCAAGCCCCTGGTTGTCCTTGCCGCCAATCTTGGTGAATGAACCTACGAGGTTGACATCTGTGTTTGTTCCTGCTTTTGGAGCAGTTATGATTTCTGCATTGCTTGCAGAAAGACTAAGTGATGTCTTACCCTCCTTCATCTTGAAGAGCACCGGAGTGCCGGCAGGGATTATGCCTTCTTCATAACTCTCCAGGGTGATGCATTCCTTATCTGCATCAATACCTGTGAGACTATAGAACTTACATTCTGTTACCTTGCTCTGGTCAATGGCGAATGGCAAGCAGAGAGTTCCCCAGGCAGCGCCCTCAGGGATATTTCGGCTGTAAGAGATGGTCTTGGAGGTGAATGCCTCATAGTCCTTGAAGTCCTCGCCGTCGACGAGTGTCAGGTCTTCGGTCGCTACAAACTTGTTGTTTGCTTCCTTTGTCACCTCGATGTTTCCAGCCTTGTCGGCTACATACTTGTGCAGAGTACAGCCCTCGTTGCGGCAGCCCATGTGATAGATATGCTCGTCGGCATCATGTTCAGGACTGGTTAAAGTGGCAGACATTTGGTGAACCAGCACATCCTCAGAAGTGCTGTTGCTATATGAGCAAGTAGTATTGTCGCAGTAACGGAATGAACCATTATATACTGTATTACCCTCTGCAGCTTTCAGTACAGGATAAGCATCTGAGCCAAGTTGCTGATACCAAGCCAGCTTGCCTTCTGACTTGCTTCCATTGAGCAGGTAAGCCACTTCACCGCTCTTCAGCTGCTCAGGGGTGAATGCCTTGACCACGTCTGCTTCATTCTTACCATCAAGATAGGTCAATGAGCCACTTCCGATAGCCACGACTGCATCACCCGTCAGTTCCGTTCCATCGATGGTCATCTTAGCACTGCTGTTGTATGCCAAGATGCCAGAAGCGGTGCTGGAGGAATCCCAGATTACTCCAGCAAGGAGACCATTACAATTTGCATGGTTTGCAGTAATATTGCCAATACCCAACACATTGTTAATATTGCATATATTAGCATATCCTATCAAGTTTCCGACGCGAGCATCTCCCGTAATATTGCCATAATTGGCACTGTTCTGGAGGCTTCCTTCACCAAAATATCCAATTATACCTCCAACGAATTGGTCCGTGCCTGTTATCGCACCATAATTGGCGCATGAAGTGATGGAATTTTCTGAATCGAAACAGATACCTACAATACCACCAACATAATATGAACCATTCACTATTGCATGGTTTTCGCAGTTGCTGATGTTGCCATTAGCTCTTCCTGCTATTCCGCCAGTCTCTTCTTTTCCTTCTACCGAACAGTTTTCTGTGGTCTTGATATTTTCAATCACACAAGAACCTGCATATCCTGCCAAAATACCAGTACTACAATTATCATTGCCCTTCACCTTCGCATTGTCGAAAGTGATGTTCTTGATGCGGCAATCAGCAGCACAGCCAAAGAAACCAATTTCATTAGAGGTGGAGCTGATGAAAAGATTACGGATTGTCTTCCCGTTGCCGTCGAACGTTCCTTGATACTTCTTAGAACCGATAGGAGTCCAACTGAGCTCTGCTACCTGCTTTTCGGCATCAGCCTCATGGCACACAGTGCTCATATCAATTTCTTCCACATCATCGGCAATCTTTGCGCAGGCACTTGTCTTACCTACATTCACGTAGTCACGGAACCACGCCAGATGATCTGCCGTCTTCAGTATGAAAGGTTCCGCCTCGGTTCCATTACCAGTCACGCCTGCAGGTGGTTGATTACCTATCATTTTTACATTGAGCGTGACCTCGCCTACGATGGCATCGCCATCATACTCTCTGGCACCGATATAATAAGTGGTGCCTTTCGTTACTTCGTAGGTGATTTTGAAGTCGTCACCGTCACCATTACCACTATTTTCTTTAATCAAGTATTTAGCCGTGCGGCTGTCCCATAGGGCGCCATAGGTGTCTTCGCCGTGGCTGTCTGCCGTTACCACCAATGCTCCCTCTTCTGGGGCTGTAAATTTATAAAGATTGTAACCGCTGATTTTCTTCTTCGTACCAAATACCTTTTCGATCGTTATGTTATTGTTGCCCAATTTAACGAACTGAATTTCTTTCTGGCACTTCGTGCACTTGTCGTTCTCATCATAGTTGTGACCAGTGGCAGCCTCCTTGATAATGTTACCTACTGGTTGTGTCAATTTTTCATCTAAGTAAGTCTCATTGCAAACATCACATTCCCAATATTCAATTGTGCCATCTACTGTGCAGGTAACATCCACTGATTCGTGATGTATGATACTATTGCCATGCTGCATCGTGAATGTGCCCTCCTGTGCTGGCTTTGTGTTGGTAAATGTACCTGTGCCTTCCAACTCGCCTGAGCATTTCATTGTCACAGGACAATCCGAATACACCTTATCCGCAGAGTTAAGTAAAGGATAATCGTCGGTGTTCAGTTTTTGTCCCCATTTTGCACTTTCCGAGGCATTTCCCTGGAGTATAAAAGCAACAAATCCACTCTTCAACTGTTCTGCAGAAAATGCCTTTATCCTTCTTGTAGATGATAATGAACTTATTCCGATAGCCTTGACGGCATCACCAGTCTGCTCAATTCCATTAATCGTAAGTTTTGCACTGCTGTTGTATGCCAAGATGCCAGCGGCGGTGCTGGAGGAATCCAAGATTACTCCAGCAAGGAGACCTGATTGAGAAGTTGTCGCAGTAACATTTCCAATGCCAAGCACATTGTTCAGATTGCATATACTAGCATATCCTATCTGGTTTCCGACATAGTCAGCCCCCGATATATCGCCATAGTTGGCGCAGTTCTGAATGGTTCCTGAGATAAAAAATCCGACCATGCCTCCAACTGCGTGTTCCGTTCCTGTTACGGCACCATAATTAGCGCATGAAGAGATGGTATTGTCGGAAGAGTTGCCTACAATACCTCCTACATTATTTGTACCATTCACCATTGCACGGTTTTCGCAGTTGCTGATGTTGCCCGTTCCTGTTCCTGCAATTCCGCCTGTATTGTAAGTTCCTTCTACCGAACAGTTTGCCAAGGTCTTGATGTTTTCAATAGTACATTTCTCAAAAGCTCCTGTCAATATTCCTGTACCATTATAATGAGTGTTCTTCACCTTCGCATTGTCGAAAGTGATGTTCTTAATACTGCCACTATTAGCATAGCCGAAGAAACCTTTATACATAATGGTGCTATTGATGTATAGATTGCGAATCGTCTTCCCGTTGCCGTCGAACGTTCCACAATACATCCTGCCATTACCGATTGGAACCCAGCTGAGCTCTTCTGTATTTGTGGCGGCATCAGCCGCATGGCAGAACTCTGACAAGTCAATATCTTCAGTCAGCGTGGCTGAAACATATTGAGATTCATTATTCACATAGTCGCGGAACCACGCCAGTTCGGCAGCTGTAGATATCAGAAAAGGATTGTCTACTTTGCCATCACCACTGGAAGGCCTGGAAGGTGTTTGTGCCCATGCCCCCCCATAAGGCATAAGGATAGCTATCACGAGCAGCAGCATCGTGACGAGCCGATTCGATTTGTGTAATTGTTTCTTTTTCATACACGTTTTGTTGTTAAATGATTAATGTTAATATTTTGTCTTATATATCTGCTTACCAATTTATCGCAAAGACCAGGAGCTTTCCTCTATGATGGGATAGGCTTCACCATCATTCCCATTGGATCATCAGAACGAAAACCATTCCTGGAAACATAAGCGGCTTGCCTGCATGATGAACAGGTGTGCCGAACAGCAATCCGGCATGACTCCAATCTAGCAATCATGGAGCAAATATACAAAAATAATTTGGAAAAAGGTGTCGCATTCCCCTGCCTAGGTGTCGCATTGCTATCATTTAGGTGTCGCATTGGTGGGGGAATGCGACACCTGAAAGGGGCTATTCCCGATAAAAATGTCCCTTTTCTCTGGTATTTTACAAAAATTAGTAATTCCTGCTTTTTATCTTCTCTAGCTGAATTTGTAGCCAGATAGTCACTCTTTTCCGCCTCTCAGAGCCTCCCGAAAGTCCGTTTTGAGTGATGGTAATAATACGAAAAAGGGACAGCATATTCGTTATGCTGCCCCAATATGTAACCTTTGTTAAGCCTGTTTTGATTCAAATTTCTGCACTCTTTTGGAAGATATAATTGTAAAGATACTGTACCGAATGAAGCCTTGCTAACCTTGGCCTCTTACGTCTGACGTTGCTATTAATCCCCTTTCGATACAACGCTTAGTTTGCATAAATTACTCATTGCATAAAGTGGGATTACATCTACGTGGCGACAAGCATTTTGAGATTCTTTATCAATGTATTCAAACTCTCCAAAATTCTCTAAGGATGTACGAACTGCATGATGGAGTGCTTTCTTCCTCATGAATAGCCATAAACTTTGCATGCTGCCCCTGGTAGTAGCTTTCACTTCTATCGGTATAACCGCACCATCCTTCGCTTCCAGATAATCAATTTCTGCATTGGCTCCTTTTGACAGATTCTGCCAATAGTACATCTCTGCCTTTTGGAAACAGTCGTGGTTCTTGACGAGTTCCAAGCCTGCGAACATTTCTGAAGCCGCCCCTTTATTGACAAAATCAACATCCGAAGCCAAAAGGACATTAGCTGCAGGAGTACCCAACATGGTTTGCATCAGCCCTAAATCTAAGAAAAGGTATTTCCTATAGCTGCAATTCTCTTCTGCACCAAGTGGAACTCCATTTCCATCAGTATGGGTTACCGGCTTTATGAGTCCCGCCAATGTCAATAGATGAAGTGCATCTTTGATGATCGAAGAATGAACATCATCGGCAACCTGTCTATAAACAAACTTACTGCCAGCCTGCAAAGCAACGGAACGCAAGACCTTTCTCAATAAAGCTGGAGATATGCGCGACTTGTACTTGGCAAAATCATCCTGATAGGTATCCAGAATATCATTATGGACATGAGCGCATTCCAAATAACTTTTGGTCTCAATCCATTCTGTAACTGCAGCAGGCATACCACCCACCAGATAGAAGGTCTTCAACTGGTCTACCAGTTTGTTATGAACGGCATCAGGAAGCGGAGATGAGGGTGAAGCTTGCTGCTTGTAGCTTATAGTGGTATCCAGTCCCTGTGCCATGAGAAATTCATCAAAGGAAAAAGGGTACATATATAGTGAACGTATTCTCCCCACTCCAAAGGAAGGAAGCTCCTCTAAGGTAAATTCCAACAATGAGCCGGCAGCGATGACATGTAGTTCCGGATAATCCTCTTTAAAATAACGGAGCGACATGATTGCTTCCTGACTAACTTGTATCTCGTCTATGAAGAGCAGAGTATCTCCAGGTATTATTGGAATTCCGGTAGTTGCACTTATGCCTTCACACGTTCTATGCACGTCAATATCCTTTGAAAAGAGTCCTCTTATGGATGGTTGGCTCTCTAAATTTATCTCCACAAAGTATTTAAACTCTTTGCCTAACTGACGTACAGCAGAAGATTTTCCTACTTGTCTGGCTCCACGTATAAGCAAAGGTTTCCTTCTTTGAGAAACCTTCCATTCCAGGAGTTTTTTATCTATGTTTCGTTTGTAATATGTCATTTTGCGTAATTTATTGATTTTCAGTGCAAAGATACAACATTTATCCAAAAGTCAAGGCAAACAATAGTTAATTTTATCCAAAAGTCAAGGCTATTGATGGCTATTTTTATCCAAAAGTCGGGGCTAAGCTTCGCTGCGTTGGTATGTTTGAACTCCTTAAACAATAGGCAGACTGATACCGTTGATCTTCTGATAGATGTCGAGCGCATAGATGTCGGTCATGCCGCTGATATAATCAATTACCGCCATGATGCGCTCCTCCAGATTCTCGTTCTCTATATCATACTGGCTGCTTACCCGGCGCAGGAGCTGCTTGGAGTAGAAGCGCGATGGGTTGACGGCTGCCTCGATGAAAACCTCCATCAGAGTTGCCATGATTTGATAACCCGACAGTTCTATGTCGAGTACCGGCTTGCTTTGGTAAATCTTTGAGTAGGAGATCTTCTCACATTCCTTGTATGCCTTTTTCTGACGCTCGGAAATATGGTCGATGAGACTGCCCTCGAAAGTTCCGGCGAGGATTTCCTCCTCGTGCGCCAGGAAGGCTGCCACACATTCGTTCTCCAGTTTGCCGATAACGCTGGCTCTCATGTAAACCACTTTCTCGTTTTCGTCAGTCAGTTCTTCGTCGATGATGCGCTGGCGTATCTTCTGCTGGATTTCTTCATCAAAGAAACTCAGCAGCAGGTGCTCGGTCTCGGCAAAGGAAAGAATCTTGAGCTTATGGGAGTCTTCGATGTCCATGATTTCGTAGCAGATGTCGTCGGCAGCTTCTACCATATATACAAGTGGATGGCGGGCGTATTTGAGAGGCTCACCTGGTGCGGACTTGCAAAAAATGCCCAATTCATCGGCAATTTTCCTATAAGATTCCGCTTCGGAAGCAAAGAAGCCGAATTTGCCGTGATTCCCGGCAAGACTGCTCGCAAACGGGTATTTCACGATGGAAGCAAGCATGGAATAGGTCATCACGAAGCCTCCCTGACGGCGCCCCTTGAACCGGTGGGTCAGGATTCTGAAGGCATTTGCGTTACCTTCGAAATGCGTAATATCATCCCAAAACTCCGATGAAACCATTGATTTTATCTTCTGACCTGGTCCTTCAGAGAAAAAAGTCTGGATGGCTTTCTCGCCGGAATGACCGAAAGGCGGATTGCCCAAATCATGTGCCAGACAGGCTGCACTTACGATGGTTCCTAATTCCTCGACGAGCGTCTCCTTCAGTTCTGGCCGTTTCTGGATGACACGTCGTGAAATGTCGTTACCTATCGACATGCCCACACTCGCCACCTCCAGACTGTGGGTGAGGCGGTTGTGAACGAAGATGCTGCCCGGCAAAGGGAAAACCTGCGTCTTGTTCTGCAAACGGCGGAATGCCGATGAAAAGATAAGACGGTCGTAATCGCGCTTGAATTCAGAGCGATCATCATGGCGCTCGGCATGCTTATGCTCCTGTCCGAAACGCTTGTTGGATATCAGTTGTTTCCACTCCATATTATTGTATTACTTGATTCTGTAGCGCAAAAATACACTAAAGTAAGCACAAATCAAAATAAAATATGATAAATTACATGTTTTTATCCTCAAAAATTCATTTATTCCATCAAAATTGCTTATTTTTGCAGATTATTAAACTCAGACACAGATAAAATAGAAAAAGTCATGATAAAAGTACAGATTATCAACAAGGGGCATCAGCCTCTACCTGCGTTTGCCACACCTCAGAGTGCCGGCATGGATTTGCGTGCTAATATTGATGAGGCAATCGTGCTTCATCCTATGGAGCGACGACTGGTGCCGACCGGTCTTTATATGGCTTTGCCTGCAGGTTATGAAGCGCAGATCCGTCCTCGCAGCGGTCTGGCTTTGAAACATGGCATTACCGTACTGAATACGCCGGGAACCATCGATGCCGATTATCGCGGCGAAATCATGGTTCTGCTCATCAATTTCTCTACAGAGGATTTCGTTATCAACGATGGCGAGCGTATAGCCCAAATGGTGCTGGCTAAGCACGAACAATGCGATTTCATCGAGGTTAATGAGCTCGATGAAACCGAACGTGGAGCCGGCGGATACGGTCATACGGGTGTAAAATAACAGATTATTAAAGATAGAATAGAAAGGATTAGAATCGTGAAGATGAATCTTAGAAATATCAGTTGGGCAATGGGGCTGGTCTTGCTGGGCATGGTAGCCATGCCGTCGCTTGCCCGTAAAAAGAAGGTGCAGCCGGTTCAGCAGCCGGCGGTTCAGGAAGATCATCTCTCTCCGAACGACCGCCAGCGCTACAACTATTTCTTCCTGGAGGGAGCGCGCCAGCAGGCTGCCGGCAATTATTCGGCAGCTTTCGACCTCTTTGAGCATGCCCGGAAAATTGACCCGAAGGCGGCTGAAACCTATTTCTATGAGTCGCTTTTCTATTCTCAGCTCAAGCAGGATTCCCTGGCACTTGCCTATATGCAGAAGGCAATAGAACTGAATCCCGAAAACCAGACCTATGCAGAGCAGTTGGGCAGATATTATATAGGTAGCCAGAAATACGATCTTGCCATCGATGCCTATGAGAATCTGTATGCCAAAAACCACGATAATACCGATGCCCTCCGCATCCTGGTTCAGCTTTATTCCCAGAACAAGGATTATAAATCGGTACTCAAAACCATTTCGCGTCTTGAGGTGGAAGAAGGTGAAAGCGAACAGTTCACCCTCTCTAAAATGAGAGTTTATGAACTGATGAACGACAAGAAGGCTGCCTATCAGGAACTGAAGTCGCTGGTAGACCAGCATCCGCTGGATATGCAGTACAAGACAATGCTGGGCAACTGGCTCGTACAACACGACCGCCAGAAGGAAGCCTACAAGTGCTTTACCGATGTGCTGAAGGAAGAGCCTGACAATTCCTATGCCCAGATGTCGCTTTACGACTATTATAATGCCACCCATCAGGAACAGCTTGCCGAGCAGATGCTCGATAAAATCCTGATGAGTCCGAAATCGGATTTGGATACCAAGGTGATGATGTTCCGCTCTTTCATTCAGAAGAACGAGAGCGAAGGTGGTGATTCTACCAAGGTGATTGCGCTGTTCGACAAGGCGCTCAACGTGGCTCATCCGTCAGCCGAAGTGGCAGAGATGAGAGCTGCTTACATGAGTTTGAAGAAGATGCCAGCCGATTCCGTATGCCGTGCCTTCGAAAAGGTGCTTACCATAGCTCCGGATAACGTGAATGCCAGAATGCAACTCGTACAGATGCTCTGGAACGAGAAGAAGTACGACCTGGTTTCCCTGCAATGTAAGGCGGCTCAGGAGTATAATCCCGAAGAAATGGTATTCTATTACTTCGGTGGAATGGCGTATTATCAGAAAAATAAGGAAGACGAGGCGCTTCGCGAGTTCCGTCTCGGTCTGGCGCAGGTGAATGCACAGTCGCCTGCCGACCTGGTATCCGACCTCTATGCCGTAACCGGCGACATCCTTCATAAGAAAGGTGAAGAGCAGGAAGCCTTTGCGGCTTACGACTCCTGCCTGCAATGGAAAGATGACAACGTGATGGCGCTGAACAACTATGCCTACTATCTGAGCGTAAAGGGTACTGACCTGCATAAGGCAGAGTCGATGAGCTACAAGACCATCAAGGCAGAGCCGAACAACGGTACTTATCTGGATACCTATGCTTGGATTCTCTTTATGGAAGAACGCTATGCTGATGCCAAGACTTATATAGACCAGGCACTCAAAAACCGCGATTCCACCGCAGATAACAGTACGGTTCTGGAACATGCCGGAGATATCTATTATATGAATGGTATGGCCGATGAATCCGTAGATTTCTGGAAAAAAGCCTATACCGGCGAGAACCTGACAGAGGTGTTGGCATGGAAGATTAAGAACAGACAATATATTACCGAAGAAGAACTGAAAAAGCGTAATGCGCCCAAGCAGAATGCTGCCGCTACGAAGAAGTCAGTAAGAAAAGGTAAGAAGAAATAAAAAGTAGAAAAATCAAGAAAGATGAAATATATAATGAAGAAGAATAAGATGATGCTGCTTGCCGCAGCCTGCAGCATCCTGCTCCTCGGTTCTTGCGGAAGCAGCAAGAATTTGCAGGGCTCTGGCTCCTCATCAGCCAGTCATCAGAAAGAGAATGCCACCAAGGGTTCAGACTCCCGTCAGAGTGAGGCGCTCAAGAAGTTGGCTTTCGTGCAGAAGGTTTCAGACAATCAGGTTTATACCAAGAATATTGTAGGTAACATGTCGTTTACTCTCCAGGCTGGTGATAAGGATATTACCGTGCCGGGCAAACTGAGCATGCGTAAGGATGAAATCATCCGCATCCAGCTCTTTATTCCTATCTTAGGGACAGAGGTGGGCCGTCTGGAGTTTACTCCCGACCATGTACTTATTATCGACCGTCTGCACAAGGAATATATCAAGGCAGATTATACCCAGGTAGACTTCCTCAAGAAGCAGGGCATCTCCTTCTATTCTCTGCAGGCTCTCTTCTGGAACCAGCTGCTCCTGCCGGGCGAAAGGACTGTGAAGGAATCAGACCTGAAGAAGTTTGATGCCACCTTGGATGTGGCAGGAGACAATGTGCCGGTTAGTTTCAGGAACGGCAATATGACCTATGCCTGGACAGCCAACCGCACTACCGGCCGTATCACAGCTGCAGATGTTGTCTATAAGAGTGCGCAGAACGGCACCTCCAATCTCCACGTCGACTACGGCAACTTCAAGAGTGTAGGCGTCAAGATGTTCCCTGCCTCCCTGAATCTGGCGATGACCACTACTGCTACCAGGAAAAAGCAGGAGGCTAAGATCAGTCTGGAATTGAATCAGGTGAAGACCGACAGCAAGTGGAGTACTCAGACCGAGATTTCCAGCAAATACAAGCAGATTTCTCCAACAGATGTGCTCAGCAAGATATTGAGTATGTAGATGCTCATCAAGAGTTTGAAATTATAGAACATGGGTTTTTAATATAAGAAATGAAGCGAATCTTATTATTCATCATGGCAATCACCTTCTCGCTCGCACCTTTTGCGCAGAAGCATTCTGCCCAGAAGAAGCCGGTGAGAAAGACTGCCGTAACTGCGAAAAAGAAGGCTGCTACTCCTGCCAGAAAGACGAACAGCAGAAGTCATGTGGCCAGAAAAACATCCAAATCAGCTGCGCCAACCAGAGCAGAACGCAAGGCAGCAACCTATAGCAATGCCTCTATCCGGGGTTTGCAGGGACAGCGCGCTTCTATCCGGAAGAAGATCAGAGAGCAGGAGCAGGCTTTGCAGAGAAATAAGGCGGATGTGAAGAAACGTCTTGAAGACCTGATGGCGCTGAACGGAGAAATAGACCAGCGTCAGAAGAAGATTGACGGTATCCAGAAGGATATCCATCATATTGACGGCAATATCGGCATTCTGCAGGCACAGTTGAAAACGCTTCAGCAACAGTTGCAGGACCGCAAGAACAAGTATATCCGTTCCATGCGCTATATGAGCCGTCATCATACGGTTCAGGACAAGCTGATGTTCATCTTCAGTGCCAAGAATCTGACACAGATGTATCGCCGCCTTTCCTTCATCCGCCAGTATTCTTCCTATCAGAAGGTGCAGGGCGAGGCTGTAAAGGCTAAGCAGAAGCAGGTGAACGAGAAGCACCAGCAGTTGCAGCATGTAAAGGGACATAAGAACACCTTATTATATAAGGGTAAGCAGGAGAAGACGGTATTGGAAGGCAAGCAGACCCAGCAGCAGGAAATGGTGCAGGGACTGCAGAAACAGCAGAAGACCATTCAGGCTGTCATCGCCGACCAGCGTCAGAAAGATGCGGCAATCAACGCTCAGATTGACCGTTTGATTGCTCAGGAAGTAGCCAAGGCTCGTGCCCGTGCTGCTGCCGAGGCTAAGAAGAAGGCCGCTGCCGCTGCTGCCGCCAAGAAACGTGCCGAGGAACTGGCTCGCAAGAAAGCTGCTGCCGAGGCTGCTGCCAGGGAGAATGCCCGCCGTATAGCCGAAGCCAAGGCGCGTGAGGCTGCTGCCGAAGCTGCCCGCAGAAAGGCGGCTGAAGAGGCAAGACAGGCTGCCGAGGCTGCAAGAAAGGCTCAGGAGGAGGCTGCTGCCCAGGCTGAGGCTAAGGCGAAGGCTAAAGCGCAGGCTAGGGCGCGTGCTGCTGCCGAGGCTGCCAAGCGTGCCGCTGCAGAGCAGGCTGCCCGTGAGGCTGCTGCCGAACAGGCTGCAAGAAAGGCGGAGGCTGAAAGACAGGCTGCCGAGTTGAAGGCGAAGATGGATGCGGAACGCAGTACCCGTGAGATTGCCGCTGCCAAGAAGGAGGCACAGGAGGCTTCTACCTTGAGTTCGGTAGACCGCATGCTGAGCGGTGGATTCGAGGCTAACCGTGGCCGGTTGCCGATGCCTATCAGCGGCAGTTACCGTGTGGTGAGTCATTTCGGTCAGTATAATGTAGAAGGCTTGAAGGGCGTAACGCTCGACAATAAGGGTATCAATATTCAGGGCAAGCCGGGTTGTGTGGCTCGCAGCATCTACGATGGTGAGGTGAGTGCCGTCTTCGGTTATGGTGGCATGTGGAACGTGCTGGTCCGTCATGGTGCCTACATCTCTGTTTACTGTAATTTGAAATCGGTCAGCGTTCATAAGGGTCAGAAGGTAAGTACCCGTCAGGCTCTTGGTGCCGTGGGCTCTGATAACATCCTCCAGTTCCAGCTTCGCAAGGAGACTGCCAAACTCAATCCGGAGGCTTGGCTGAGCCGATAATGTATGAAATGGTGCAGCCGGTAGTGCTTTTACTGCCTGGTTGCTATAAATGATAGAAATGAAACCTCCAATCAATTGGTTTGATTGGAGGTTTTTTATTGCTTGTAAAAGAGATGGTTACTTGCAATTTATCTGATGACGTAACAAAAACTTTTCTCCCATGTGTTTTTTAGTATCTTTTAAACATTATTTGAGGGTTAAATCAATTTTATGTAGTAATTTTGCAGCGGAAATTTTTGAAAAGAATTAATAACTTGAAATAAGGTTTTATAAAGATGAAGCATTCATGAAAAAATGTATAGGGCTATTCATGTTCTATTGGCTCCTTATCATTTTGTTTACTTCTTGCATTTATGAAGACTATTCTGGTTGCCCGCAAAACGACAACCGTAAAATGGTGCGGATTAATGTGGATTGGCATTTGTTTGATAAAGAGGTGCCTACTGGTATGACGGTCATGATGTTTCCCTGGTCAGGTGGTGCTCCGCAAACTGTCTTGACTAATGAGATAACTCATGCCGACTTTTCCTTAGAACCTGGAAAATATAGTATTCTTGTATTCAACCAAAGTACGACCGAGTTTGGAACACTCGACTTTCTAGGAATGGACTCTTACGAGACAGCACGGGCTGTGGTACAGCATACAACATCGCGTTGGTACTCTCGTGGAGATGATGAACAGATAGGGGTTGAGCCCGAGTGGCTTGCCTCTGATAAACTCGATGAATTCGAGGTTTCTGGAGACTTTTCTGAGGTAACTTTAACTCCTAAGAATGTGCTTTCGCAAATTCATGTCAGCGTGAAAGTACCAGGTATTAAAAATCTGCGTTATGTGCGTGGATCATTAACTGGCATTTCAGAAGGCTTTCTGTTGGGGCAGGGTAAGCCACTCCTGAGCAAGGTGACTTATCTTCTGGAATCCTGGACGAAATCGGTTGATGAGAATGAGGCGACACTAGGTACGTTGAAGGCATCGGTTAAATGTTTTGGCCTACCTGAAACCGTCAGTCCTGATGCAGAGAACAATCAATTGTCTCTTTCTGCTTTGTTGATAGACAACAAGACGCAGGTTGATCATCAGTTTGCGGTTGGAGACAAGTTTAAGAAAGATGAAAACTCTTCGGAGTTGGGTTATACGGTTTCTCTCCATGTAGATGTTCAGATGCCGCAACCTTTGCCTGAGGTGAAGCCTTCGGAGGGCAGTTCTGGCGGTTTTGATGTCACAATCCAGGATTGGGACAAACCTGAGGATATTGATATCGAACTGTAGAAATAGTAAAATGATAAGAATCATATAAAGTTATAATAGTTTAGTTTAATTTAAAAATTACAATGGTTATGTTTAAGAATTTTTTTATGGGTATTGCCGCAATGGCAGCCTTAACCTTAGTAAGCTGTTCAAGCGATGACTTGAATAGTCTTTCTGATACCCCTTCTAAGAACGAGGCTATCAGCTTTGATAGCTATTTGGGAAGAAGTGCCGTTTCAGTAAATGGTTCACGTGGTAGTGTGCTGGAGATAGATGATCTTAAGAGCTCAACTGAAGGCTTTGGCGTGTTTGGTAACTATAGCTCTACAGACGGAGAGGCTTTTGGTTCTAATTTGTTCGACAATCAGAAGGTTACTTATTCTAGCACAAATGAAAAATGGGAGTATACTCCTGTTAAGTATTGGTCACCTCAAGGCCATATTGATTTCTTGGCGTATGCTCCACGTGTTGATGGAACAACGTTAAATGGTTCTTCTATTGAGTTTACTGTAGCAGATAATGCTGCTGACCAAAAAGATTTGTTGTGGGCTAATGCTGCAAATCAGACAATGGCAAATAACTCTGGTACAAAAAAATATGTGAAATTTCAATTTGCTCATGCTTTGTCAAGACTTGGTTATACTGTCAAAACTAGTTTAACCGATGCAAGTACAACCATTACATTGAAGAAAATTACATTGGCAGGCTCTGCTGATGAAACAAAAACTGCTTTCTATACAAAAGGTACCATAGATTTGTCTAAGACTTCTTCTACAGGTCTTTGGAAAACTTCTGATACAGATACTAAGCAGAATTTTGATTGGCTTTCTACTGACAAGACGTTAGATTCTGATACTAAAAATTCTGACACAGAATATTTGTTTGTTATTCCACAGGATTTCTCTAAAACAACAGAAAATGCAGATGCGCTTTTTGTCATCGTAGAGTATACCATTAAATATGGAGATGAAAAACCTGTGACATATACGGTTTCTAGTCAGCTTAAACAGAACTTCGAGCAGGGTAAGGCTTATTCAATCAACTTGACTTTTGGCCTGACTCCTATCGAATTCGATGCAGATGTTACTACTTGGAAAGATACCGAGCAGAAAGATGTCTATTGGAATTAATCGTATCGGGTAAAAATAAAGAATTAATAGATATAATAAGATGAAGTTTCTTCGTTTAGCCTTTTATGTTTTGATAGCACAGCTGGTATTATCTGGTTGTGCTGGTGAAGGCGTGGAAGAAACTTCACCTTCATCTTCTGAAATCAACTTTGATGCTTATCTTGGTACGAATGAATCAACCCGTGCTGGAGAAACCAATCTTGCTTCTCTCAAGGGAACGGCCGGATTTAGTGTCTTTGCAAGACACACCCATGCTGATGGGACAATTTCAGATATGATGGATAATGAACACGTAACCTGGAATGGAAATAGTTGGGGATATACAAATACCCAATATTGGCCAGATGAGGGTTCTGTGGATTTCTATGCCTATGCTCCTTATATTGAAGGAGTAAAACTGGTTAATGCCCCCGGGGAAAACAAAGCTAATCCAACTTATATAGAGCTTAATTCTTCTGATAATCCTGTAGATTTGGTGTTGGGATTCCAAAAAAGTATAAAAGTACCAACAACTCCGTCTTCTGCCAGTAAAGTGAAATTTGATTTTTGGCATGCTTTGGCTCGTTTGACATTCGATATCACAGTCAATCCGCAATTAGAGGAAAATGGTGCTGTGATTAAAGTTAAGGAGGTGAAACTGTATGGTGTCTCTGAAGACGAAGGTGCTTTAGATGTCAAGGGCTACCTGGATCTTACAAAACTTAACGTTTCTGTGTTCGAAGGGTGGTCTGTTGTCAAAGATAAAAGTACTAGAGTGGTTTATACTTGGACTCCTCCCGACACAGAAGATGGAGGCGACTTAAAGTTAACTGCTTCTCAGTTAGACCATACATGTACAAAAATAGAAAGTGATCCCAATTCTTATCTCTGTGTGATTCCTCAGCAAAAGGGTAAGGGTAAAGGTAATGATAATGATGGAAAATGGGATGATGACCCATTTTATCTGCAGATTACTTATACGGTACAGCGGGGAACTTCCCAGCAAACGATAACGGTAAAGAAAAATCTGTTTGATGTTAGTCATCCTTTTAGGTTTGAAAGGAATAGGACATGTATCCTTCATTTAAAACTTCCGCTTAACTATACCAGATCTCGCTCAAGCGCTTCTGAGGACTTTTCTGTAACTATGTCTGTCAGTAGTATTCCGGAATAGCAAAAAATGACCTGAATGCGCTAGGACGCAGCGCTAATAATATAAATATTATTAAGTCAGAAAATAGAAGGCAATCGCTTGCAAATTGTGCAAACGATTGTCTTTTTTTAATGCCAATTATTCAACTTTTCTTCATCTGCTTTTCAAAAAGTATTCTTATTTTTGCCGACGAAATCTTATAATTCAAACTTAATACATTTTGTTTATGCAGAAATTTTATACGTTGATTTGTACACTGGTATTGCTGCTGAGCATGACCTTCATGGCTCCAGCTCCAGCATTTGCTGCAGACTATACACCAGTGGTAACGGAAAACGAAATCTCCGTGTTCTTGGAGACAAGTTATGACAATGCCAAGATTTGGGCCTGGAATGACAAGGTGGCTCAGTTTACTACTGCTAAGTGGCCTGGAGATGCCATGACCTTGATGGGAACTAAAGATGGCAAGAATGTCTTTAAATGGACATATACAGCTGGTACTGAAATCCCTACAGGTGTTATCTTTACTCATGATGGTGAGCAGAAACTGAATGGCGGTAATCAGGAATTCAAGAATCATGGTTATTACGTAGAAGGTAAATATACCAAGACCATTGAGACTGCTCCTGCCGGCAAGGTAAAGGTGTTCTTTGATAATACAATAGAGAACCTGAAGAATGTATATTGCTATATTTATAACGGAACTGAGGCTTCTGTAGAATGGCCTGGCGTGAAGATGCAGCTCGACGAAGAGACTGAGTATAACGGCAAGAAAGGCTATTATTCTTTGGAGGTTCCTGCTGCTTTCCTTACAGGTTGTTTCGTCATCAATAATGGCGAAGCAGGTTCAGTTCTTCAGGGAGAAACGGTTTATGTAAACGGTAAGGTTGTAACAGCCATAGAGAATGCTACCATCGCAGATGTAAAGAAGACAACCGATGATGCATGGTATTCTATCACAGGTGTCCGTATCAGCAAACCTGCTCAGCCAGGACTCTATATTCATAATGGTAAGAAAGTAATCATCAGAAAATAATAGCAGATTATGAAAAAAACAATAAACTATGGTCTCCTGATGTTGGTGATGCTCTTCAGCATGGCATCCAACATCTTCGCAGACAACAAATATGGTCTTAAAGACAATATTCAGGATGGTGTCATCCTTCATTGTTTCGACTGGACGTTGGCAGATATCCAGGAAGAAATTCCTAATATCGCCAAGGCAGGCTTTACTGCCGTTCAGACTTCTCCAGTTCATGAAAGAGCAGGTAAAGGCTCTGTATGGTATGATGTTTATCGTCCATACGACTTTAAAATAGGTAATGGCCTTGGTACTGAAGCTGACCTGAAGGCTCTCTGTGCTAAGGCTCATGAGTATGGTGTTAAGGTGATTGTGGATGTGGTAGCCAATCATACCGACTATGGTAACGTGGCTTCACGCTTACTGGATGAGAGTCTTTATCATGAACGATTTGGTGTGGGTAACTGGCACGACCGTCATCAGGTGACATTTGGTATGATTGGAATGTGGGACCTCGATACCAACAATCCTACTGTGCAAGCCATCATCAAACAATACATCCAGGATTTGAAGGCCTGTGGTGTGGATGGTGTACGTTGGGATGCTATCAAGCACATTGGTTTGCCTTCTGAGGGTGACTCTTTTATGCAGAATGTGGTGGATCAGGAGATGTACAACTATGGTGAGATCCTTGACAGTACTGGTGGTGATGATAATGTCCTTTTCCCTGAGTATCAGACCTACATGAGCATTACCGATAATGGTTATGGTAACGGATTTGCCAATTCCTTTGCCGGTGGTTCTATCAACGAATCTGTTGGCAATTTCAATCGGAGAAATGCAAAGACAGAAAAGTTGGTTTATTGGGGTGAAAGCCATGATACTTATGCCAACGATGGTGGTGAGTCAAAGGAAAAGAGCCAGAATGTTATCGACCGTGCGTATGCTGTTGTAGCTGGTAACAATGGAGCTACCGCTCTTTATTTCTCCCGTCCTGCTCAGAAGGCAAAGAATGATATCAGATTTGGTGATAAGGGAAGTGTTCACTTCAAAGATGCCGAAGTGGCTCAGGTAAACCACATGCACAATGTTTGTGCCGGTGAGCCTAACTATTATGTAAAAGGCAATGGCGTTTGTGCTCAAGTTCGCAAGAGTGGCGCTATTATCGTATTGGGTAGTGGTTCCGACCGTGACGTGACTGTAGCCAATGGTGCTGGCGACGGCAAGTGGCTCAAGTCTGGTACTTATAAGGATATGGTAAGCGGTGGTGCTTTCACCGTAAATGCTTCTACTATCTCTGGTCATGTTGGCGAGTCAGGTATTGCTGTCATCTATAATGCTGGTCCTATTGTGTTGACTCCTGAGGTTGTTTTCAATCCAGCTGATGGTACAGCCTTCTCTGATGAGTCTCTCACTGTGACTGCTACTCCTTTGAATGCTGTTTCTGCCTGGATTCAGGTGAATGATGGTGCTAAGCAGGATTTTACTGCTGCCAAGCAGTTTACTGTAGGTGCTGATGTTGCCTATGGTAAGAATGTCACTATCACTTGGGGTGCAACTGACAAGGAAGGCAAGACAGAAACAGGTTCGGTAACTTACAAGAAAGTGAAGGCTTACGTTCCAGCCTTGGGCAAGGCTGACGAAATCTCCTGTTTCTTGGAGACATCCAATACGGCAGCAGCCGTATATGTATGGAATGACAAGGTTAGTCCAGTAATTCAGCATGCTGGTGCATGGAATGATGCTATCAATAAAAAGTTGCCTCTTGTAGGTAAGAGTGTTTCTGGAAAGAATGTCTTCAAGTGGACTTATGATGGCACCGAGACAAGTGCTCCTACTCAAATCATTTTCTTGGATGGTAATGGAAATAAGATAACTGCTGACGTGGAGTTTGTCAACCACGGCTACTATGTTGACGGAGCATACAGCACTACTGTTACCAAGGTACATGAAGATGAGATCGTTGATCCAGAGTATGTTTACTTCGATAACGCTTCCAACTGGAAGAATGTTTATTGCTACTTCTATAATGGTAAAACATCTTCTTCTGTATGGCCAGGTGTAAAGATGACTTACGATGCTTCTGCTTCTCATAATGGTAAGACTGGTTGGTATAAGGTTCAGATTCCTACGGCATATCTCAAGGCTAAGTTCTTTATCAACGATGGTACTGCCGGTACTCCTATTAATGGCAAGAATGCCTCTACTAAACAGGTAGTGAAGTAATTCTGCAGGTAAACATATATATAATATAGATGAATTGAGCAGAGCTCTTAGATGGCAGCGCCATCTAAGAGCTCTTTGTATTTGGCGATAGCATCAGCTATCTCGCTTATTTTGATGAATTCATCAGCTGAATGGGAGCGGGAAGATTCGCCAGGACCCAGTTTGAACGAAGGGAAGTGCATCAGAGCCTGGTCGCTGAGGGTAGGACTGCCGAATGGCTTCATGCCCATGGCTACACATTTCCTGATAAGAGGGTGCGCTGGGTCAATGCGGGATGACTTCAGACGGAAACTGTGAGCCTTGACCTCGCTTTTCAGATGTTGGCAGATAAACTTGTAAACCTCCTCGTTGTCATAGAACTCGTTGGTGCGGATATCTACAAGCATCGTACACTTATCCGGAATCACATTATGCTGGGTTCCGGCATTCACTACGGTGAGCGTCATCTTGGTAGGTCCCAGGAACTCGCTCACCTTCTCAAACTTATAGTCACGAATCCATCGCATATCATCCAGTGCTTCGTAGATGGCATTCACTCCCTCGTTGCGGGCAGCATGACCGCTCTTGCCATGAGCAATCACATCCAGTACCATCAGTCCCTTTTCTGCAACAGCAGGGTTCATGCCGGTAGGTTCACCTACGATGGCAAGGTCAATATGAGGAAGTAATGGCAAGGCACGGCTGATGCCATCCTTTCCCGACACCTCTTCTTCGGCGGATGCCAGATAGATGAGATTATACTGCTGAGGCTTTACGGTCAGCATTCGGAATATCTGGAGGAGCGAACAGAGTCCGCCGCCGCAATCGTTGCTGCCCAAACCGTAAAGTACACCTTCTTCAACATCCGGTGAAAACGGGTTGCGTGTCCATGAAGCCACAGGCTTCACGGTATCGATGTGAGCGTTGAGCAGCAGGGTAGGTCGGCTCTCATCGTAATGAGGGTCGATAATCCAGATGTTGTTCGCCTCACGATGAGGTTCGAAACCATATTTGCGGATGGTCTGCTCCATGATGTCGGCAGCCTCCTTCTCGTTTCTGCTTACAGATGGGGTGGCGATGAGCTTTTTCAGCAAATCCACGGCATCGCTTACATATTCTTCTTGTGTCATCATAATCTCCCTTTTTATTGTTTTGGGGGCAAAGATACGAAAAAAAGAGCAGATAAAGTGGAAAAAATATCTTTTTATTTTGTGTTCTTAACAAATTCTATTATCTTTGCATCAGAATATAAATATAAGCTTATGCAGATTAATAGTCATCTTTCGGTACTGGTACATGATCTCGCCAAGAAATGGGGAGAGAAAACTGCTTTAACTTTCAGAAAGTTTGGCAGCGACCAGTGGCAATCGGTTTCATTCAACCTCTTTTCCTTAAGAGTGAAACAAGTGAGCAATGCCCTCCTGAATCTTGGGGCTAAACCTCTTGATAAAATTGCTGTCTTCTCGCAGAACTGTGTGCATTATCTGTACACCGACTTCGGTGCATACGGCATCAGAGTAACTTCTGTGCCTTTCTATGCCAACAGCAGCGAGCAGCAGATTCAATATATGATTAATGATGCGCAGATTCGCTTCCTTTTTGTAGGCGAACAGGAGCAGTATGACAAGGCTCACCGTATCTTTGCCCTCTGTCCTTCTCTGGAGCGTATCATCATCTTCGATTCCAGCGTACGCATCAGTACACACGATCCTGCTGCCCTCTATTTCAAGGACTTCCTGAAGTTGGGTGAGAATCTTCCTCGTCAGACAGAAGTGGAGGAACTCTACAAGCAGGCAAGTATGGATGACTTGGCTGATATCCTCTATACCAGTGGAACAACGGGCGACAGTAAGGGCGTGATGCTGACTTATAGCCAGTATTATGCTGCTTTGAAGGCAAACGACGAATGCGTGCCTGTTACCGACAAGGACCGTGTCATCGACTTCCTTCCATTTACCCATATCTTTGAACGTGCCTGGTCTTACCTCTGCTTGAGCGAAGGTGCCGAACTCATCATCAATACTTATCCTCATGAAATTCAGGAGAGTATGAGAGAGGTGCATCCTACCTGTATGTGTAGTGTGCCACGTTTCTGGGAGAAGGTGTATATCGCCGTAAAGGCAAAGATGGATGATGCCGGTCCTCTTCAGAAGAAACTCTTTTATCATGCCTTGGCAGTAGGAAAGAAACGGAATATAGAATATCTGGCAAACTGCAAGCGCCCTCCTCTGACCTTGGAGTTGGAATATAGAATTATCAACAAGACCATTCTGAGTATGGTTCGTAAGCAGTTAGGCTTGGATAATCCGAATATCTTCCCTACAGCGGGTGCTTATGTAAGTCCGGAAGTAGAGGAGTTTGTACATGCCATCGGTATCGATATGGTGGTGGGTTATGGTCTGACCGAGAGTCTTGCCACCGTATCTTGCGATCATTCTGACAAGAAGCGCAGTCTGGGTTCTGT
>CAKPYB010000043.1 GCA_934202525.1 uncultured Prevotella sp. | reverse complement strand
GTGGGCGTTGACGGATTCGAACCGCCGACCCTCTGCTTGTAAGGCAGATGCTCTAAACCAGCTGAGCTAAACGCCCTTAAAAAAAGTCCCTGCAACCACAAAAGTGAATCACAGGGAACACCCCCGTGGGCGCTGACGGATTCGAACCGCCGACCCTCTGCTTGTAAGGCAGATGCTCTAAACCAGCTGAGCTAAGCGCCCTTACTTTTCGTAAGCGGTTGCAAAGGTACGACTATTTTTTGGTTCCACCAAATTTTTCAGCAACTTTTTTCGTTTTTTCTTCAAAAAAGTGCATTTTCTGGTGTTTCTCCTCAATTTTCAGGGTAAAAACGGTCAGTTTTTGCATTTCAATTGCCAAAAACAGCCAACCAAGAGAAAGTACTTACGATGGGACTGCAAAACCTCTTTCAACCCCAAAAGGTACTTATTGAGAAAGAAAAGTTCTTTTTAAGAAATTCAAAGAAACAAAAAAGGCATTCTTCACGAGGAAGAATGCCCTATTCTATTTTTATACCTTATATTATATATACTGTATAATTACTCACCAACCTGAACAGTTGCACGACGGTTGTAAGAAGCAGGAGTCAAATCCTTAACACCACCGTTAGCCTTAACTACGATGTTCTCCTTAGCAACACCCAACTTAACGAGCTCATCAGCTACCTTCTCAGCACGAGCCTTAGAAATCTTCTGGTTAACAGCTGCAGAACCAGTAGCGCTGTCAGCATAACCGTTAACTACCAACTTAGCGTTGTTGTCCTTAGCATACTGAGCGAGAGCCTGTACGTTTACGAGATCCTTCTTAGAAGCAACCTTAGACTTGCCGATGTTGAAGAATACAGAAACTGGAGTAGCAACATACTCCTTAACTGCCTTTTCCTCTACAGACTTCTGGTTGTTCAAGAGATTCTTCAAACGGTCGTTCTCTGCATTAGCATCGTTCAACTTAGCATTGAGAGCGTCGAGTTCTGACTGATGAAGAGCGTTGATAGCATCAACATCTGGCACCTTGTTCCAAGTAGCCTTACCCAAGTTGTATGTAACACCGACCTCAACATTCAAAGAACGGTCGTGTCTTGCAATCAACTTGTCGATAGAGTGAGATGTGCTAGGCTTAGCACCTGCCAACAAACCATTGTAGCCATCGTAGTCGTTAGCACCTACTGTATAGTTTACATCGAGGTTGACAGCCCACTTGTTATTGATCTTGAACTCATTCAAGATACCAACACCAGCTACAGGAGCATAGCAGTTAGCGCTCATGTTACGGTTAATACCAACACCTGCGTAAGGGATGCAATCCCAAAGACGAGCCTCGTTGTAACCACACAACATATTGCTAACATTGAACAAAACCTGCTCATTCAAAGTCCAATACTTATTTGCATTTGTTGACTTATTCTCAGAAACGACTGTACGGCCCCAAGCGCCATTGAACTTGGTACGGAGACCGAGACCTGGTGTGAACCACTTACCTACAGCAACAGAGAAACCGAGATTGTTTCTGAAACCCTTGAGTGGGCTCTTAGAGAAACCATTGCCCTCTTCCTGGTTGCCCCAGAATGCAGAACCAGCAACGTTTGCCTGAACAAACCAATTGCTCCAGAAAGAATTTGTTGCAACGCTATACTTCTCAGTAGTTGCTGCATCCTGAGCCATACTGCCCATTGTTACGCTAGCCAATGCTAGCACTGCTAATAACTTTTTCATAACTTTATAATTTAAAAATCAATTTATATATATATATACCTTCTGAATGACGGAGCAAAGATAATACTATTTTTTGAAATAACCTTCATTTTCAAAAAAAAATAGCATTTTCCGTTAACTTTTTTAAGAAAAACGGGATTTTTCCCCATTTTTAACCTAAAAGATGCTCTATTTCCTGCTGACGGAGGATGCAAAGTACCGACTTTCCGTCGGGCGTATAATTGACATTCTGGCAGGCAAAAAGATCATTCACCAGCCCCTCCATCTCTTCATTACTCAATATCTGCCCCTGAGGTATTGCAGCCTGGCGAGCCAGACTCAAAGCCAAAGTCTGATTGATTTCATCAATGGCTGATACGCCCTTTTCTACTGCAGAAGAAACCATGTCCTGTACCAGTTTAAGAGGATTCAATCCTTCAAATCCGCCTGGAACCGAATTCACGGCATAGCTTCCACCTCCGAGATCTTCCAGTTCAAAACCCATCGATTCCATTTCTGGCAGAATCTTATCGAAGATTACCTTCTCTGACATCGGGAACTGCACGACCTCGGGAAAGAGGACTTTCTGGGAATGGAAGGTGCGGTCAGCCAACTGGCGCAAATACTGTTCGAACAGGACACGCACATGAGCACGATGCTGGTCAATGATCATCAACCCCGACTTGACCGCAGTCATGATATACTTACCTTTATACTGATAATGGGCTGGCGATTTCTCTGCTATGATGCTGTCTGGCGTATGATCCTGTCCTGAATCATCCGGGAACACCATGGTCTGCTCCATCGCCTGCACATCATCCTGATCTTTGAGTCCTTCATAAAGCTGTTCCCATTTCTCATCCACCTGAGGTTTCGACTTAGGAACAGAGAAACTGGCTCCCATAGGGACTGCTCCCGTAGAAGAGGAAGACTTGAACGGATTATAACCAGGATTCAAACTGATCTTCGGTGCAGCAGCAGTGCTCATCTCTGGATTATAAACAGGGATGTCCGGTTTATCCTCGGTATCGAAATCAATGGTAGGTACATCATTGAACATACCGATGGACTCCTTGACCGAAGCCGAGAGGATTTGCCAGATAGCCTGCTCATTCTCGAATTTGATTTCAGTCTTCGTAGGATGTATATTCACATCAATATCCTTCGGATCTACATCAAAATACAGAAAGTAAGGCACCTGTTCACCCTGTGGAACCAGACGGTCATAAGCAGCCATCACAGCCTTATTGAAATAAGGATGTTTCATGTATCTCCCGTTGACAAAGAAGAACTGATGCACACCTTTCTTTCTGGCAGATTCCGGTTTGCCCACAAATCCAGACACCTTACACATAGTGGTTTCTACATTTACCGGCAGGAGTTCCTGATTGAAACGCTTGCCGAAGACATCGAGAATGCGCTGACGCAAATTAGCGGCACGCAAATTGAATACTTCGGTACCATTGCTATGTAAAGTAAAGGTGATTTGAGGATTTACCAATGCAATCCGCTCGAAAGCCGTCAGAATATTGTTCAACTCTGTAGAATTGGACTTCAGGAACTTCCTTCGCGCGGGTACATTATAAAAGATATTGCTGACAGAGAAGATACTTCCCACAGCACAGGAGCATGGTTCCTGCTTCTCATATCGGGAACCAGAAATCTGTATCAGGGTTCCTATCTCGTCGGTAGCCTGTCGTGACTTCAGTTCAACCTGAGCCACAGCAGCTATTGACGCCAAAGCTTCGCCACGGAAGCCCATGGTGCGAAGTGCAAACAAATCATCAGCCTTACGGATTTTGGAAGTAGAATGACGTTCGAAAGCCAAACGAGCATCTGTTTCAGACATACCTTTTCCATCATCTATCACCTGGATGTTGGTACGGCCAGCATCGGTAACTGTGACATGGATATTCCTGGCACCCGCATCGACTGCATTTTCGACCAGCTCCTTGATAACTGAAGCCGGACGCTGTATAACCTCACCTGCTGCTATCTGATTGGCAACAGAATCGGGTAAAAGTTGAATAATATCACTCATCTCTAAATATTAATCATATAAGAAAATGATGCTTCATTATAATCAGTCAGTCAGTTTCTGAAGTGGAGCTTCATGACGCTTAATGTTCTTGAGTTCGGAGCCCTTGGATTTACCACGCCATACAAAGATATCATTCTTATCTTTAGGACGCAAGTCCTCGAACCAGGCAAAATTGTTGAGTTTATATTTTGCCGGCGGAATCTGCGTCATAGGATACATGGTAGATGTAAACTTATTGGTCCAGATTTTCTCCATCTTCCTGCCCGGTCCCATATACATGCGCATGGTATCGGTCTCCAGATAATTCAAGCCAATGAGCGAACTGTCCTTATCATCCGTCATATAATAGATGGTCTGCACATTACCGATAGACTCTCCTTGTTTAATCTCACCTTTTTCAAAATAAGATTTCATCTCAGAAGAGCTGATCTGATTGAAATGAACACTATCCGGCATCTGCTCTACAGACAGCGCCTGTCCGATGACATGGGCAAAACGAACGGTAGAGTCGTTCATGAAGACCAGAATCTTCTCACCCAGCAACTGACGGTTTCCATTCCAGACGATAGGATCCTTATACATGGTCATGCAGGAATCCTGAGAATTGAAAACCAGGGAATCGCAGATGGCCTGCATATCGAGGCGATAGGCACGGACCTTAGGATAAGCATGCACCTTACGGTATACCGAATCGGTATTGATATGGAAGGTATTGATACGCATGGTATCAGAATGAACCCAAAGGGTATCTTTCTGCGAATAGTCGATGGCTACAGGATTACGGGTGGCAAAGCCATTACCGGTTTTCTCGTTGTAACGCAGATAATTGCAAGTAAGGGAATTCTTGCTCTTCTTATCTACATAAACCACATTACCATATCCGGTACTCTCTCCATCCTTTACATAATAGAGCGTATCACCCGTAAGTGTCTTGTCTTTATCTATAACCGTAGAACGGCCATAAAGCTGTGCTCTATCGGTCTTGGTATCATAATATCCGTCTTCTGTCTTGACAACACTTGCACCAGAAACAATCTTAGAAGGTCCTACCATGTGAGCCTTTGACTTACGGACATCGTAATACAAAGTATCGGTGGTAACAACATCCTTGCCGCTGCGCAACTTGACATTATAGACAAACTTAGCCTCACGCGTTTCGGTATGATACTCACCCCAATCGGCAACCAGCTTATCCTTACCATCAATCAGCGTTCCGCCGTCAAAGAAGTTTGCCATATTATACAAGCGGTCGAAATCCAAGCTGTCAGTACGCAAAGTCTGCCGACGATGATGTAAGACCACATTCTTGCGTGCTCTCATCATCTGCATCTGCCCATCATACTCTGCTCTATCACAAGTGAGTGACAAGGTGTCTCCCTGCCGGTAATGAACATGTCCGAAAGCTTTCACGGAATTAGAGCCCTGATAGAAATATGCGCTATCGCAGGTAAGGTGACTGCCCTGATGCAAGAAGGAAACCTTACCTTTCAAAATCTGTGCATCAGGATTATTACCGAACATATCATAGTACAATTCATCAGCATGCAAAAGATACACGCGTTCACCCTGAGGGCGCTTCCTGGCGTGCTTCTTGGGAGCCTGCATGGCTTGCACCAGACAAAACCCAAACAGGCATAGAACCATAAACGATATGATTCTATGCCCTCTGATATGATTATTTAATCTTTTATTTATCATTTAATCCAACCTTGATATTCAAACTTACAATCCTTGTAGCGATCGTTCATACGAACATAAGTCTGCTTGATTTTATTGACTACCCAATCGTGCAAGGTCTGGGCACGCTCCTTAGCCAACACTACATCCTTCATCACCTGAAAATCTTCGGTAATAGTAGCTCTATGTCCGTCAACACGGCTTACCAGTTTTACCAAAGCACAAGTGGTTTTACCCTTGGAATTCACCATCGTGAAAGGTGCAGAAACCTCACCTACCTTCATTGTATCTACCATACGGGCAACCTCGGTAGGTAGATCCTTCATCTGGAAGCGGGAAGTTCTTGACTGGTCAGGAGTAACATTGGCCATCAAACCCTTGTTGTTGCGGGTATCCTTATCATCAGACAATGCTTCAACAGCCTGCTCAAAAGTAAACTTAGCGGCACGGATATCATTACCGATAGAATCCAGACGGCCGATAGACTTATCAATAGCATCCTGAGAAACCTGAGGCTTGAGCAGGATATGGCGACACTTAATCTTATCACCACGCTTATCAATCAACTGGATGATATGATAACCAAACTCAGACTCAACAATCTTTGAGATTTTCTTAGGATCGGTAAGATTGAATGCTACATTTGCAAACGCAGGATCCAACATACCTCTACCGATATAATCCATCTCGCCACCCATACGGGCAGAACCCGGATCTTCAGAATAAAGACGAGCCAAAGTAGCAAAAGAAGTTTCACCCTTATTCACACGATCGGTAAACTCACGCAACTGATTCTTCACACGGTTAATCTCCTCAAGAGGGATACGTGGCTGCATGGTGAGGATTTCGACCTCAACCTCTGTAGGAACGAAAGGGATACTGTCGGCAGGTAAATCCTTAAAGAATTTACGAACCTGAGCCGGAGACACCTTGATATCTTTCACCAGTTCCTGCTTCATTTTCTGAATGAGCTGCTGGTTTTTGAAATCATCATGCATCTGCTGGCGCATCTGGGTGATACTCTGCTTGCGGTACTCTTCCAGTTTTTCACGAGAACCAATCATGGAAACCCAACTGTTGATCTGCTCGTCGATACCATTCATGACTTCAGATTCTGACACTTCGATACTATCGATAGCAGCCTGATGGAGAAAGAGTTTCTGAACGGCAATCTGCTCAGGAATAGAACAGTCTGGGTCACCAGTATATTTAATACCTTCAGCCTCAGCCTGCAAACGGGTTACCTCGACGTCTGACTTCAGGATAGCCTCATCGCCGACAACCCAAATGACCTCATCAACCACACTACCCTCATTGATTTTCTGAGAATCGGCAGCAGCTTGTTGCTTGATATTTGCAGAATCAGCCTCATGAGCCAAAGCACTACGGCTTGCTCTTGTTGCACTAGCACTTATTCCTACTATCATCAGCAGGGCTATAAATGCCATTGTCATTTTATATCCAGTATTCATGTATTGTTTCTATAATATATTAATGTATATTGAGAGTGGTCAACATGCTATGGAAAACCACCACCTTATATTTCTTCTTCAATTGTGCGACCCATTGTTTCTCTAACGAGTCTTGATAGTCAGCAAGTACCACATCCGGGTATTCGCCATTCCGGGGCAGATTAACCTTCATCTTCTTCAGGCGCTTCATTTCCCATTTGTATTTTTTTTTATTCTTGGCATAGAAGGCAGCCAGACCTTTTTTATCAGCAGCAGCCTTATCCCAAATATTACGCTGGCAGATTTCATTCAGCAAAAGGTTTTCTACTTCCTCCTGCTGCTGGTAGGTTCCCCGCCAATTTTCTACCTTAGCATCAGCAACATATTTTTTCGGATTACCATCATCATGTTTATCCAGCAACTTGACGATATGATAACCAAACTCAGACATAAACGGTCTACTAATCTCACCCTTTCGCAGAGAGAAAGCTACTTTTTCAAAAGCCTGCACAGTCTGACCTTTTGTAAACCATGCCAAAGTCCCCCCATTGACCGCAGACCCTTTATCATCAGAACACTTTTTTGCCAGGTCTGCAAAATCTGCGCCTTTGCAAAGAGCCTGATAAATAGAATCGATTCTTCTTTCCACCACCTCCTGTTTCCGGTAAGATGCTTTCTGTCCCAATCTCAAGAGGATATGTGCAACATGAACACTGCCTTTATCGGGCATCGATTCGCATGTTTCAATATCTTGATACCGTTTCAACACCCGTCTGATATTAGGCAACGTATCGAGATGAGCATCCTTGGCAGCCTGCACTTTCAGCTTATAATCAATAAAGCCATCGGCAAACACCTTGACACTTTTAGAGTCTACCGTATTTCCCAAATGATTTTTTTGATAAAAGTACTCAAATTCCGACTTCTTGACAGATTGACCATCAATAATCATAACAATTGGGTCGGTATGAGCAAAAGCAATGCTCCCCGAAAGGAGCATTGCCGCTATAAGTGCATAAAACTTCATATTTCCTAATTATATTATTCAGGACGGCTATAGTTAGGAGCCTCACTAGTGATAGTGATATCATGTGGATGACTCTCCAACACACCTGCATTTGTGATACGAGCGAACTTGGCATTGTGCAAGTTCTCGATGGTAGCAGCACCACAATATCCCATACCAGAACGCAAACCACCAATCAGCTGGTAGATAACCTCCTGGACAGTTCCCTTGTAAGGCACACGACCAGCGATACCCTCTGGAACCAATTTCTTGGCATCCTTGGTATCACCCTGGAAGTAACGGTCCTTAGAACCATTCTTCTGTTCCATAGCCTCCAAAGAACCCATACCACGATAGCTCTTAAACTTACGGCCATTGAAGATAATGGTATCACCAGGACTCTCCTCGGTACCAGCAACCAAAGAACCAATCATGACGCAGCTACCACCGGCAGCCAAAGCCTTCACAACATCACCTGAGTAACGAAGACCGCCATCAGCTATCAAAGGCACACCAGTACCCTTAAGAGCAGAATATACATCATAAACAGCACTCAACTGTGGAACGCCAACACCGGCAACCACACGAGTAGTACAGATAGAACCAGGACCGATACCTACCTTAACACCATCAGCACCATTCTCTACCAAATACTTGGCAGCCTCACCAGTAGCCACATTACCTACCACAACATCTACCTGTGGGAAGGCAGCCTTAACTTGCTTGAGTTTCTCAACTACACCCTTAGAGTGACCATGAGCAGTATCGATAACGATAGCATCAGCACCAGCCTCGACCAAAGCCTTGGCACGATCCAATGTATCTACAGTAACACCCACACCGGCAGCCACACGAAGACGTCCCTTGGCATCCTTGCAAGCCATAGGTTTGTCCTTAGCCTTTGTGATGTCCTTGTAAGTAATCAAACCTACCAGGTGATTCTCGTTGTCAACTACAGGGAGTTTCTCAATCTTATTCTCCTGCAGGATGGCAGCAGCAGCAACCAAGTCGGTCTGGATGTGAGTGGTAACCAAATTCTCGCTAGTCATTACCTCATCAATCTTCTTGTCCATGTGGCGCTCAAAACGAAGATCACGGTTGGTAACAATACCTACAAGATGATTTTCATCATCTACCACAGGAATACCACCGATATGATAATCATGCATCATATCAAGAGCATCCTTCACTGTACTGCCACGACGGATGGTGACAGGGTCATAAATCATACCATTCTCAGCACGCTTCACAATAGCAACCTGACGAGCTTGCTCCTCAATGGTCATGTTCTTGTGAATTACACCGATTCCACCTTCACGAGCGATAGCTATCGCCATTGAAGCCTCGGTAACGGTGTCCATCGCTGCTGTAACGAATGGAACGTTCAACTCGATGTTACGAGAGAACTTGGTTTTCAACTCTACCTGTTTTGGTAGTACCTCTGAATACGCAGGGATAAGAAGGACGTCGTCGTAAGTGAGACCGTCCATTACAATTTTATCTGCAACAAATGATGACATATTGTAACCTTTAAAAATTTATTGCGTGCAAATTTAGCAATAATTTCTCAGATAGAGTTCGCTTTTCACGAAAATCTTACCTTATTAATGCTATTTAACGTGATTAGTTGGCTTGTTCGGACAAAAACTTGATTCTGACGAGTCGAATTTCGTCTTCATTGTAGTCTTCACCCAATTCATCTTGAGCCGCATTCAAATCATCAGTATCGCTCTCCATGAAGTAATCGTAGATGTCATCTACATGGTCATCATCCACAACTTCCTCTATGAAATAATCGATATTCAGCTTGGTACCGCTGTAAACGATTGCCTCTATTTCGTCAAGTAATTCTGAGAAATCCAAACCTTTTGCTTCTGCCAAATCATCAAGATCTATCTGGCGGTCTATGCTCTGAATGATGCTTACCTTCAAGACTGATTTCTTGGCAACTGTTCTGACACGTAATTCCTCAGGACGCTCTATCAGATTCTCTTCACAATACTGATTGATCAATTTACAGAACTCCTTACCATACCTCTTTGCCTTACCGGCTCCAACTCCCTGTATGTTCTGCAATTCCTGCATATCTACAGGATACATCGTTGCCATCTGTTCCAGAGAAATATCCTGGAAAATAACATAAGGCGGCAATTTATGCTTCTTTGCTACTGTCTTACGCAAGTCTTTCAACATGGAGAAAAGTGTCTGATCCAAAGCACCTGTATTATGCTCGCTCAGAGGCGCTCCATCAAAATCATCAGAGAATTCCTTATCGGCAACGATCATGAATGATTCAGGATTCTTAATGAAACGCTTACCCGCAGCTGTCAACTTCAAAAGGCCATAGTTCTCTACATCTTTCTTGAGATAACCGGCTATCAACGCCTGACGGATAACAGGATTCCAAACTTTGGCATCCATATCTTCTCCTGCTCCAAACTCCTCCAGTTCATCATGCTTGTGAGAAACGATATCATCAGTAGCACGTCCCTTTACAAAATCGATGATATATTCCTGGCGGAAATTCTCCTTCACCGCAGCAACAGACTCCAAAACAACGAGCAGCGCATCCTTAGCCTCGAATTTTTCTGTAGGATGCAGGCAGTTGTCGCAGTTATGGCAGTTTTCTTCATGATATTCCTCACCAAAATAATGAAGCAACATTTTCCTGCGACAGACAGACGATTCAGCATAGGCAGCCGTTTCCTGCAACAACTGTCTGCCGATATCCTGTTCTGCTACAGGTTTGTTCTCCATAAACTTCTCCAGTTTTCTGAGGTCTTTACGGGCATAGAAGGCGATACAGATGCCCTCGCCTCCATCACGTCCGGCTCTACCCGTTTCCTGATAATAACCTTCCAAGCTCTTGGGTATATCATAATGAATAACAAAACGGACATCAGGTTTATCGATACCCATTCCGAAGGCGATAGTAGCAACAATGACATCAATACGCTCCATCAGAAAATCATCCTGGGTTTGAGAACGGGTAGCCGAATCAAGACCGGCATGATAAGGAGCCGCTTTGATTTCATTGGCTTTCAATACCTCTGCCAATTCCTCTACTTTCTTACGGGAGAGACAATAGATAATACCACTCTTTCCTTTGTGTTGACGAATAAACATGATGATCTGACGATCGATATCCTTGTTCTTCGGGCGCACCTCATAATACAAGTTAGGGCGGTTAAAAGAACTCTTGAATTCTTTGGCATCCATGATGCCTAAGTTTTTCTTGATATCAGTACGTACCTTATCTGTTGCAGTAGCTGTAAGCGCTATCACAGGTGCAACACCTATTTCGTTAATAATAGGGCGAATACGACGATACTCTGGTCTGAAATCGTGTCCCCACTCAGAGATACAGTGAGCCTCGTCAATTGCATAGAACGATATCTTTACCGTTTTAAGAAACTCAACATTATCTTCTTTAGTCAGAGATTCAGGTGCAACATACAGGAGTTTGGTCGTACCATTGAGAATATCATTCTTCACCTTCTCAATAGCCGACTTATTCAATGATGAATTGAGATAATGAGCCACGCCATCACTTTCACTCAAACCATTAATAACATCTACCTGGTTTTTCATCAAAGCAATCAGAGGAGAAATCACAATAGCTGTGCCCTCCATAATGAGCGAAGGCAACTGGTAACACAAACTCTTACCGCCACCTGTAGGCATCAATACAAAAGTATCATTGCCACTCATCAAATTTCTGATGATTGCCTCTTGATCACCCTTAAACGAATCGAAGCCGAAATAATGCTTCAACTGTCCTGTAAGATTAACCTGTTCTGTCATATCCACCTATTATTATATTATATATGTCTATATATACGATTAAATAGCATTCAATTGGGCGAAAAGCCCAACTGATTTATGCTGTTTCCAACTGTCCGAGATGAGATTTATCCAACTGTTGCTTGGTATACTCCAGCGTAACAGTAAATGATTTAACCTTCTCTGATGGAATCTCAAACATAGCATCCATCATCACAGCTTCAACAATTGAACGAAGTCCGCGAGCACCCAATTTATACTCTACCGCCTTATCTACGATATAATCGAGAGCATCTTCATCAAACTTCAATTTAATGCCATCCATCTCAAACAATTTCTGATATTGCTTGACAATAGAATTCTTAGGTTCAACCAAGATTTTGCGCAAAGCCTCCCTATCCAACGGATTGAGATAAGTAAGCACAGGTAAACGGCCGATAATTTCAGGTATCAAGCCAAAAGACTTCAAATCCTGTGGAAGGATATACTGCATCAAATCCTTCTTATCTATCTTAGCTACATTCTGAACCGAATTATAGCCTACTACGTGCGTATTCATACGCTGAGCTATTTTACGCTCAATACCGTCAAAAGCACCACCACAGATAAACAGGATATTCTTGGTATCTACATGGATATAATCCTGATCAGGATGCTTGCGTCCACCCTTAGGCGGAACATTAACCATGGTACCTTCCAAGAGTTTCAACAATCCCTGCTGTACACCTTCGCCACTCACATCACGCGTGATAGAAGGATTATCGCTCTTGCGGGCTATCTTATCAATCTCATCAATGAACACAATTCCCCTTTCTGCTGCAGCCACATCATAATCAGCAACCTGCAACAGACGCGACAAGATGCTTTCAACGTCTTCACCCACATAACCTGCTTCAGTAAATACAGTGGCATCAACAATGGTGAAAGGAACATCCAACATCTTGGCTATTGTACGCGCCAACAAGGTTTTACCTGTACCGGTACTACCAACCATGATGATATTACTCTTTTCGATTTCTACACCATCTTCATCCTTTGGCTGCTGCAAACGCTTGTAGTGGTTATATACAGCGACAGCCAAATTGCGCTTAGCCTGATCCTGACCGATGATATATTCATCCAGGTATTTTTTGATCTCTACAGGCTTTGGCACCTCTTTGAGAACAAACTTACCCTCCCCAGCTTTAGGAGCCAAGACCCCTGTAGACTGTATAATTTCATAAGCCTGCTTAGCACAATCTTCGCAAATGAAGCCATTGATACCCGTGATGAGTAATCTGACTTCATTTTCTGATCTTCCACAGAAGCTACATACTTTCTTTGGCATATTATAATTATTATCTCTTCTTGCGCACCTTATTATATATACGCATATTTACTTAAAACAATTCGTTATTTACGAACCAACACATTATCTATCATTCCATATTCCTTGGCTTCTTCAGCTGTCATCCAATAGTTACGGTCGCTATCAGCATAAACCTTATCATAAGGAGTATGAGAATGGTCTGAAATGATAGTATACAATTCCTTCTTCATCTTCAAGATTTCGCGAGCCTCAATCTCAATATCAGAAGCCTGACCCTGAACGCCACCTAATGGCTGGTGAATCATGACACGGCTATGAGGCAAAGCTGAACGCTTACCCTCCTGACCAGAAACGAGCAGCACGGCAGCCATAGAAGCAGCCATACCTGTACAGATAGTAGCTACATCGCTAGAGATAAACTGCATGGTATCATAAATACCCAAACCGGCAGTAACGCTACCACCAGGACTATTCAAATAGATAGAAATATCTTTGCCACTATCTACTGAATCCAGATACAGCAATTGCGCCTGCAATGTATTTGCGGTGTAGTCATCAATCTGTGTACCCAGGAAGATGATACGGTCCATCATTAAGCGAGAGAATACATCCATCTGAGTAACGTTCAACTGACGCTCCTCCAAGATGTAAGGGTTCATATACTGAGCCTGTGCCTTAATAACATCATCAAGCACCATACCATTCATACCAAGATGCTTGGTTGCATATTTTCTAAAATCGTTCATATCTATATAGTATTTTACGTCTTAAACCATACGAAAAAAGAGGTTATCGACCCTTATTTCTCGTTCGGTGGAACAAAGATAATAAAAAAAGTCGATAACCTCGTATTTATTTGAAGTTTTTTTTCAAAAAAATGTTATTCCTGCATCATCTTGTTGAAATCTTCTACAGAAATCTCCTTTTCGTTGAGTTTTACAGCTGTTTTCAGAGCTGCAGCCAACTTACGGTCGATAGAGCGATCTACAAGTGCATCTGTAGCGTCACCCTTCTTGAGGATTTCCTTAGCATAGTTCTCAATGTACTCCTCAGGAATGTTGTTCATACCATACTGAGCGAACTGAGCACGAGCTGCCTCCTTAGCTGTCTCCATCAGGTCATTATCATCAACCTTGATATCCTGAGCCTTGATGAGCTGCTCCTTGATAAGATGCCATGTCAACTCCTTGATGCTCTCAGCATAGTTCTTCTCTACGAACTCCTCGCCCTTATCCTTGTTGTTAGCCAACATGATACGCTTCAAGAGTGCATCTGGGAACTGCAATTCACCTACCTTCTTCTCGCAGTGCTCGCGAACGTCGAGAATGAACTTATAATCAGAATCGTTAACGAGCTGTGCCTGCAAGCCCTCTGCAATCTTAGCACGGAAAGCAGCCTCGTCCTTCACGTCAGTATCCTCACCGAGAACCTGTTTAAAGAGCTCTTCGTTGATTTCATGCTTCTTGAAACGCTGGATTTCTGTAATCTGGAAGCTGAACTCTGACTCCAAGTCCTTAACAGCTTCACGCTCAATCTTCAGGAGTGAAGAAACCTCAGTATCGTTCTCTGGATAAGCCTTCTTAGGGTTGAATGTGATTACATCACCGAGCTTAGCATCGTTGAAGAGATTCTTCTGCTCGTCAACCTTGATGTAGCTAGGCATCAGGATAGCACCCTCTACAGTGATACCACCTTCCTTGGTATTGCCATTTTCATCAAGCTCACGCAAGTCACCCTTCAAAAGGTCATTCTCCTCGTACTTCTCAGCCTTCTCATAGCTACCTGCACGCTGAGCGTACATATCAATCTGCTGATCGAGAATCTTATCATCAACTGTGATGTTATAATAATCAACCTTGTCGCGACCATTGAGAGTTACCTTGAACTCTGGAGCAACAGCGATATCAAACATAAATGTGAAAGAAGTACCATTCTCCAAGTCAGCTGGCTCCTGCTTCTCTGATGGGAGAGGCTCACCGAGCATCTGGATATTGTTGTCCTGTACATACTTGTAAATCTGCTGACCAACGAGCTTGTTGATAGCTTCCATTTTTACAGATGGACCGAACTGACGCTTAATCATACCCATAGGAGCCTGACCAGGACGGAAACCTGGAACATTAGCCTTCTTACGATAATCTTTCAATGTCTTCTCGACATCATTCTTGTAATCTTCCTCTTCGACAACGAGGGTCAAAAGACCATTAATCTTGTCAGGATTTTCAAATGAAATTTTCATCTTGATATTTGTTATTTTATTATTGTTAATATTTTCTTTAATTCTACAGTTTTCGTGTATAACCGCAATTGGCTTGCAAAATTACACATTTTTAATGGATATACCTAATATATAAGAGAAAAAAATGATTTTTTAACCATCAGTCGCTGCTTCTTTGGCTCTTTTTTGCTCATCTATGAGCTGAAAGTCCTTCTTTCTGAGCACAAAACTGTTACTCAGATACTTTTCGCGCACAATCTTATTCTCTGCCAATTCCTCCGGTTTGCCCTGGAAAAGAATCTTTCCTTCGAACAGCAGATAGGCTCTGTCTGTAATGGTCAGAGTCTCCTGTACATTATGGTCGGTAATCAAAATACCGATATTGCGATACTTCAACTGCCATACAATATGCTGAATATCTTCTACCGCAATAGGGTCAACACCAGCAAATGGCTCATCGAGCATGATAAACTTTGGGTCAATAGCCAGGCAACGGGCAATCTCTGTACGGCGACGCTCACCTCCGGAAAGCTGGTCACCCTTGTTCTTACGAACCTTATTGAGACGAAACTCGTTAATAAGACTCTCCAACTTCTGCAACTGATAACTACGTGGTTTTCCTGTCATTTCCAAGACTGAAAGTATATTGTCCTCAACACTCATCTTGCGGAAAACACTGGCCTCCTGAGGCAGGTATCCGATTCCCGCACGGGCACGTTTGTATACAGGGAAATCAGTAATTTCCTGATCTCCCAGAAAGACATGTCCCTCATTAGGCACAACAAGTCCAGTTGTCATATAGAAAGAAGTTGTCTTACCGGCACCATTAGGTCCCAGCAATCCCACAATTTCTCCTTGCTTCACATTGATAGAAACTCCATTGGCAACCGTTCGTTTACCATAGCGCTTCACCAATCCCTCAGTTCGCAAAACCAGAGAATTCTGATTTTGCTGTTCGTTATTGTTAATTTCGTCCATAATTAGCTAATTTGGCTGCAAAAATACTAAAAATAAAGGAAATATCGCTTATAAAATCAAAAACTATTCATAATATTGCAGTTTTTTAGAGGATTTTGGTTAATTTTGCAGCAAAATTCAGTTTTATAATAGCATGTTAATAGAAAAATGGCTTACCACCTTCGGTAAATATCTCATATTGATGGGACGTTCTTTTTCCCGTCCTGAGCGCATGCGCATGTTCTTGAAACAATACATCAAGGAGATGTCGCAATTGGGTGTTGACTCTATAGGTATCGTCTTACTGATATCCTTCTTCATTGGAGCCGTTATCTGCATCCAGATGAAATTGAACATCCAGAGCCCTTGGATGCCAAGATGGGTTTCCGGCTACACCACCCGAGAAATCATGCTTCTGGAGTTCTCATCAAGTATCATGTGTCTGATTCTCGCAGGCAAAGTGGGCTCTAATATCGCTTCGGAGTTGGGAACGATGCGTGTCACCCAACAGATTGATGCCCTTGATATCATGGGAGTGAATTCAGCATGTTACCTCATTCTGCCTAAAATTCTCGGTTTGGTTACCATCATGCCATTCCTGGTTATCTTCAGCTCTGGCATGGGTATTATCGGCGCCTACGGAACAGCGTATATTGGGCATATCCTACCACCAGATGATCTGACACTTGGCTTGCAACATTCATTTAACCAATGGTTTGTATGGATGAGCATCATCAAGAGTCTTTTCTTTGCATTCATCATTTCCAGCGTATCTTCTTATTTCGGTTATACCGTAGAAGGTGGATCTGTTGAGGTTGGAAAATCGTCAACCGATGCTGTTGTCTGTTCTAGTGTTTTGATTCTGTTTTCAGATGTTTTCCTCACTCAAATTCTCTCGTAAACTATGATAGAAGTTAGAAATCTCACCAAGTCGTTTGGCGACAAGGTTGTATTAGACAATATAAACGTCACCTTTGAAACAGGAAAGACTAATTTGATAATCGGACAGAGCGGTTCCGGAAAGACCGTACTCGTGAAGAATCTCGTAGGATTGCTTCAACCTACAAGTGGCGAAGTTCTCTACGATGGCCGTGACTTCATCCGGATGTCGAAAAAAGAAAAAGTTCAGATGCGCCGCGAGATGGGAATGATTTTCCAAAGTGCAGCCCTGTTCGACTCTCTGAATGTACTTGAGAATGTCATGTTTCCACTTGACATGTTCTCTACCATGAATTACAGGGAACGCATAAAACGGGCTCAGGAATGCCTTGACCGCGTCAATCTGATTGAGGCTCAGCAGAAATATCCTGGAGAAATCTCGGGGGGTATGCAGAAACGAGTAGCTATTGCACGTGCCATCGTAATGAATCCGAAATACTTGTTCTGCGACGAGCCAAACTCAGGTTTGGATCCAAAGACCTCACTTGTGATAGACGAACTGCTTTCAGGTATCACCAAAGACTATAATATGACTACCATCATCAACACCCACGACATGAACTCGGTGATGGGCATTGGTGAAAACATCTGCTTTATCTATCAAGGTCATAAAGAATGGCAAGGTAACAAAGATGAAGTGATGACCTCAACAAACGAGAAGCTCAACGATTTAGTCTTTGCTTCCGATCTCTTCCGCAAAGTAAAAGAAGTGGAGCTGGAAGAAGCTAAAACCAAATAAAACGATATCGTTCAAAAAAAAGCCATCAGCTCCGAAACGAGCTGATGGCTTTTTTATAGGTACTATCTCATTTTCCAGGCATCCTTGACCTCTACCATAGGTACCACAATCTGTTCTTTAGTACTGTCACCATACACCACTTGCAGAAAAACATCAGCAACATGATGCGCTGTATCAGCTTTTGCATTCAGAACATTCACCTTAACCATACCTTTATGTTCATCTTGCTGCTGCTCAACAAACATTTTAGCATTCATCAGCAATTGATCCTGATAGCCATTTGGCAACCGATAAGGTTGATTGTAACCATCTACAAACTCCTTATACTTGCCCTCTAAAAGCAAATCATAATATCCCTTGGCAGCAATACCTGCAAGATAGCCAGGATCAGGTTTCTCCTCCCTACAGGAAGAAAAAAACAATCCCATCATGAATATCATAAAAATCAAAAGTTTCTTCATTTTTATACACTTTGATTCTGCATTCTTCGCTTCATTTATTTACTTCTGACGAATGAAGACGTTGATAGGACAGCCATGTAATGACCAGTTCTCACGAATCTTATTCTCCAGGAAACGGCGATAGTTCTCCTTGACATACTGAGGCAAGTTTGCATAGAACACAAACGAAGGAATCGTTGTATTAGGCAACTGGGTGCAATACTTAATTTTGATATACTTACCCTTTATGCTCTGTGGAGGATATGCCTCGATAATAGGCAACATCACCTCATTCAACTTAGAAGTTCCAATATGAGCCTTACGGTTCTGGTAAACTTCCTTGGCAGTTTCCAATACTCGGAAAATACGCTGCTTAGTCAAGGCTGAAGCAAAGATGATAGGAAAGTCTACGAATGGGGCCATACGCTTGCGGATTGCATTTTCAAAAGTATCAATTACCTTCTGATTCTTCTCCTCAACCAAATCCCATTTGTTTACTACAACTACCAGACTCTTGTTGTTCTTCTGAATCAACTGGAAGATGTTCATATCCTGGGTCTCGATACCACGGGTAGCATCGAGCATCAGGATGCAGACATCACTATTCTCGATGGCACGGATAGAACGCATCACTGAATAGAATTCCAAGTCTTCGCTTACCTTGTTCTTACGACGGATACCAGCTGTATCAACCAGGTAAAAATCGAAACCAAACTTATCGTATCTGGTATAGATACTATCACGTGTAGTACCAGCAATTTCTGTCACGATATTACGATCCTCACCGATAAAAGCATTGATAATGCTACTCTTACCAGCATTCGGACGACCTACTACCGCAAAACGAGGAATATCTTCTTCGATTGCCTCCTCCGGATTGTCTTGAAGTTTGTCCAGAATCATATCAAGCAAATCACCAGTACCACCACCTGTAGCAGCACTGATACACTGAGGATCACCCAAGCCCAACTTGTAGAACTCAGCAGCCTGATAATACTCTGCGCTGTTATCAACCTTGTTAGCAACAAGGATAACAGGCAATTTGGCACGACGCAAAATAAGCGCCACGTCTTCATCCCAATCAGTAAGGCCAGTGTTAACGTCTACCAGGAAGAGAACCAGGTCAGCCTCTTCGGTAGCAACAAGCACCTGCTTGCGGATAGCATCTTCAAAAATATCATCAGATTTTACAACCCAACCACCGGTATCAACAACCGAAAATTCTCTACCATTCCAACTGCACTTACCATACTGGCGGTCACGAGTAGTACCGGCAGTATCACTAACGATAGCGCGACGTGATTGAGTCAAACGATTAAATAAAGTAGACTTACCCACATTAGGGCGTCCTACAATAGCTACTAAATTTGCCATAAACAGTCATTATCCTCCTTCCTTTTAGGAGGTATTCAAGGATGTGGTCTCTGCATCCAAGTTAATAATTTGCCGAAGCTGACCTTGCTCCGGCCCTCGCTCTTTTGGCGAGAGTCACTCCCTCGATTACATTCAGGGAGGAGTTATTTTAGTTGATAGTTTACAGTTGATAGTTTATAGTTATTAAGGGCGTCTTTAAACTATTAACTCTTAACTATCAATTATTCCGGATTATATCCAAAGGCATCAAGTTCTCGCTGAGAGCTGCGCCAATCCTTATCAACTTTTACGAAAGTCTCCAAGAAGATTTTCTTGTCGAAGAACTTTTCCAAAGCCTTACGACTCTCGGTATTCACCTTTTTCAATGCGATACCCTGGTGCCCGATGATGATACCCTTTTGGGAATCACGTTCAACATAAATCACCGCATTAATGTGGATACGTTTTTCATCTTCCTTAAATCGCTCCACTCTTACCTCTACAGAATAAGGTATCTCCTTATCATAATAGAGCAAAATCTTTTCTCGGATAATCTCTGAAACGAAGAAACGGGCAGGCTTGTCTGTCAGCTGATCCTTATCAAAGAAAGCAGGAGATTCCGGCAAGAGTTCCTTAATGCGCTTCAAGAGCATATCCGTTCCGAATTTATTCTTCGCTGAGATAGGAAGAATCTCTGCATTAGGCAACAAAGAGTGCCATTTTTCAACAATATCACCCAACTTCTTCGGATCACTCTGATCAATCTTGTTGATGAGCAAGAGTACAGGAATCTGCATTTTCTTAACCTTTTCCAAGAATTCCATGTTCTTTTCAGGGTTTTCTATCACATCAGTCACATAAAGCAGCACATCAGCATCCGCCAATGCACTCTCAGAGAAGGCAAGCATCATCTCCTGCATCTTGTAATTAGGCTTCAAAACACCAGGAGTATCAGAAAATACAATCTGCATATCATCAGTATTCACAATACCCATGATACGATGACGGGTTGTCTGAGCCTTAAAAGTTGCAATACTAATACGTTCACCCACCAATTGATTCATCAAGGTACTTTTTCCCACATTAGGGTTACCTACTATATTTACGAAACCAGCTTTATGCATAAAAAATTGAATTTAGCAAAATTTTACTATCAAGAAGTTAAGCTCTATTGTTTTTAAGCTAAAGAAACGCATCCTTACTTATTTATAGAGAAATAAGAAAGATGCGTTTCCTTATATAGATTATTATTCTATCCTATTTTTATAGATTACTTTCCGTAAGCAGCGCCATCATACGCCCACTTATAGAAAGAAGCGCCATGTACAAATCCTGCACCAAATGCTGTGAAGATGACGTTATCGCCCTTCTTCAATTGGCTTTCAGCATCCCAGAGTGCCAATGGAATTGTTGCTGCACTAGTATTTCCATAATGATCGATGTTTACAACCACCTTATCAAGTGGAATTCCAGCACGCTTGGTTACAGCCTCGATAATACGGAGATTAGCCTCGTGAGGAATTACCCAGTTCACATCATCAGCCTTCAGATTGTTCATTTCCATGATCTTCATCACGTCGTTGCTCATATCTGTTACTGCGTAACGGAATACAGTACGACCTTCCTGATAAAGATAATGCAGACGATGATCAACTGTAAAATGTGATGGAGGGCAAACAGAACCACCAGCCTTCATGTGAAGGAAAGGCAAACCTTGTCCATCTGTACGAAGGTATGAGTTCTGAACACCAACGTTCTCCTCTTCAGTTGCCTCCACCAAAACCGCACCTGCTCCATCTCCGAAGAGAACACAAGTAGCACGGTCTGTGTAATCTACCAATGAAGACATCTTGTCAGCACCAATCACAATAATCTTCTTGTATCTACCACTCTGAATCATGCTTGCAGCAACATCAAGGGTATACAAGAATCCACAGCAAGCTGCAGAGAAGTCAAATGCGAAAGCATTCTTCAAGCCCAGCTTACCGAGGACGATAGATGCTGTAGAAGGGAACTTGTAGTCAGGTGTCGTGGTTGTTACAATCAGTGCATCGATTGTATCCGGATCAACGCCAGTCTTCTGAATCAACTGCTTGGCAGCTTTACGCGCCAGATAGCTGGTTCCGAGGCCTTCCTCTGTAAGGATGCGGCGCTCTTTGATACCCACACGGGTGGTAATCCACTCATCTGTAGTATCTACCATGCGAGACAATTCCTCGTTGTTGAGGATATAGTCTGGCACGTAGCCACCGACACCTGTAATTACAGCATTAATTTTACCCATTATTCAGCTGCTTCCTTAACGATTGCAACCTTACCACGATAGTAACCGCAAGTAGGGCAAACAGTGTGGTATACATAGTATGCACCACAGTTAGGGCAAACTGCCAATGTAGGAGCTACTGCCTTATCATGAGTTCTTCTCTTAAGTGTACGTGTCTTTGACTGTCTTCTTTTAGGATGTGCCATAATTTTTAAATGTTTAAAATTTTAATTTTTATTTTTTCAATTTCAATAGAGCTTCCCAGCGTGGATCTACAGTTTCCTCTTCTTCCTCACCGCTTCGGGCGGCAGAATGCTCATTGAGCTTTTCAATCATAGCAGGGTTGCATTTTCCAGGTGCATGCACATGCTTGATGGGAATATTGAGATCTATAAATTCATAGATAAACCAGGCGACATCGAGTATTCCTTCGTTCTCGGCCACAGTCACCAGATCATCATCCTCTGAGTACTCTTCTCCGAATTTTACGACTAGCCTGTCATTAGTCTCAATGGTTTGATCCATATCGTCCAGACAGATGTCGCATGGTATGTGAACCACTCCCTCAGTATGGAAATTGAGTTCGAAGAAGTCATCCGTCCTATTGATAGACAGACTACTTGACAACTCGCCTCTCTGAACATCAGGAGCATCGATTGCCTCAAAATATTCATTGGTAAGCTTAAATTCCTTTTCGGTTATACCTTGAGGTAAAGCTTTCAAATCAATCTTAAAAGAATCTATGTTACACATATTCAATATATACTATATTGTTTCGGGCTGCAAAGTTACAAATAATTTTTGAGATAAAATAATTTTTTATGTAAAAATCACTAAAATCACTCATTATTAATTGATTATTCTTTCTTTAACTCGATTCTGAAGGTGGTTCCATGCCCAATTTCTGTACTTTTCACCCATATTTTACCATGATGGTATTCTTCAACGATTCGTTTAGCTAGTGATAAACCTAAGCCCCAGCCTCGCTTTTTGGTAGTAAAACCGGGACGGAATACATTCTTCAAATCCTTTTTTCTTATACCATTTCCTGTATCTGAAACTTCTATAATAGCTTTATCATCTATTTCTTCCACATGGAGCGTAATCTGTCCACCATTTGCTCCCATAGCATCAACAGCATTCTTCGACAGATTTTCTATCACCCATTCAAAGAGAGAGGCATTCATCTTAACGATAACATCCTGTTCAGGTATTTCCTTCACCATTTTAACATTCTTCGATGTTCGACGATCCATGTAGTCTATAACATGATTCATCACTTCGTTCAAACTTGCAGGAACAGGTTCTGGCAGGGCACCTATCTTTGAGAAACGGTCTGCTATCAGTTGCAAACGCTGGATATCCTTGTTCATTTCAGGAATGAGTTCGTCATCCGGATAATTCATCTTCAGAATTTCAATCCAAGCCATCAGACTGGAAATTGGAGTACCCAACTGATGAGCAGTTTCTTTAGACAACCCCACCCACACCTTATTCTGTTCCGCTCTTTTGGAAGTAAGCAAAGCAAAGATGGCAATAACCACAAAGAGCATGACTACCCCCAACTGAATATAAGGATAAGCTGACAGACGTCGTATCATGAGGGATTCATCATAGCAAACCTGAATATAGTCATGCGTTGAATCATCTAGTTCAATTTTAATATTCTTGCCTTGTTTCAAGAGCCGCTGACCGATGGCAGAAGCATAAGCAAGGGAATCTACATAATCTTTCCCTTCCACATCAACATTACGAAAAGTCTGAGCATGGTTTTCAGAATCCATTACGATAACCGGAATGGAATTATTTTCATTGATAACCTTCAATACCAAGTTCAAGTCAGTATTCTCATCGGCATTATTGAGCGTACGCATAGCTTCAGCCCAAACCGCCATACGGTTGCGTTCCTCTTCTGCTAGATCACGAACAAGAAAATGAGACACAACAAGAGAGGCGACAGCAATAAACACTGCCGCTATCACCAAAAAAATCTTCACCTGTCTTATTCTATCGGTCCAAATCATGCTGCAAAGATAATAAAAATCCGTGTAATCAACGTCATCTGCTGATAAAAAACATCTTGAGCAGATAAAAAAACAGAAAAGCCCCGACTACTTTCGTAATCGAGGCTTCTGAAATTGAAAGGAGGCGGCTACCTACTCTCCCGCATTGCATTGCAGTACCATCGGCGCAAGTGAGCTTAACTTCTCTGTTCGGAATGGGAAGAGGTGGGACCTCACCGCAATAACCACCTGATAATGGGTTATGACGTATTTGCACACAAGCAAACGTATAAGTAATGTTGAATGTTGATTGTTGAATGTTGAATTACAACTTTCAGCACCATTCAGACTGTTCATACAGTTGAAACTATGAACTATAATAAAGAAAGTGTTCGGGCAATTAGTAATGCTCGGCTTTGACATCGCTGTCTTTACACCT